>JAUMVD010000055.1 GCA_030530285.1 Bacillota bacterium
ACGAGAAAAGGCTCGCCTCCCGTTAAGGAGATGAGCCTTTGTCTACAGTCTGAAAGCTGCGTAAAGCAGCTTTTTTAGTGATTTCTCATTATTCGCTGAGTTCTGATGTGCAGTTCGGGCATCTGGTCGCGTCGATCGCGATCTCGGACTTGCAGTAAGGACAAACTTTCGTCGTAGGAGCTTCTTCTTCCTCTTCGCCTCTCTTAGCGAGCTTGCCAGCCTTGTTGACGGACTTGATCATGCAGAAGAGTACCAGCGCTACGATCAGGAAGTTGATGATGGCCATGATGAATGCGCCGTATTTGATATCAACGCCCATTACGTTAGCTACCAGATTGTTGAAGTCTACCTTTACGAAAAGACCGATCAGCGGTGAAATGATGTCATCTACCAGTGAAGTTACGATGGCAGTGAACGCAGCACCGATGATGATGCCAACAGCCATTTCAAAGGCATTGCCCTTAAGCGCGAATTCCTTGAATTCATTGATGAAGTTCTTCATATTCTCTCTCTCCTATCCTTAAATGATTGCTTTAATAATACCATAAAGGATTGTAACACCACAGGCAAAAAAAGTAAACAATAACAAATTAGACTAAAATAGACCATTTACCACAAATTGTGCTATAATATACCCATGAAAAAATTTTGGATCATACTTATCATCCTGTTGGCTCTTTGCGGAATGTTTTATGCGTTCACGAGGATATATGATACCGACGTATACAAAAACAGCGAAGAGTTCCGGGAGTTTGCAGATAATTCGCTGGCAGAGGAGCAATTTTTCACACCTGACGAATACACACAGACTGAATACGAATATGATAAGAAGCTATCGTTCGCAATAAGAAAGGATCAATACTCAGGAGAAGATATCAGTAAACTGAGAGACAATAGAATCAAAGATATCGTGAAATCTTTTATCGCCAAACAAGCGGTAGAAGGTGATGACAGGACACGCGCGTGCATCATCGATTCCACCGTAAGAGATTGGGATAACGAAGCCCAGTCACTGGCCATCTGCGTGAAAACCTATGTAGAACAGGACAGGGAGATGGTGCTGGAAGATACTGATATTAAAACTTTTCTCATATCATTACAAACGGGGGAAGAAATAAAACCCATCCAGGCATTCAATATCAATTACCGGGCAAAGGCATCGAAGTTCGCTGCCGATTATTTTACAAAAACCTACAGCCCGGAGGTATTGAATGAGGACTGGGAGAAATATATTGCGGATAACGACGAAAACTTCAATAAGTTCATGATGACGGACAGCGCTGTCATATTCTATTTCGATGAAGGCACAGTGGCAGATGAATCCGAAGGGATCCTGTCTATGACGATACCGCGCAGGAATATGCTGCAGGCCATCAGGCCTTTGGTCATCGACAGATACATCGATCCGGATAAGCCGATGATCGCCATCACATACGACGATGGCCCCGGCGGCGCCAGCGAGGCGCGGATCCTGGACTGCCTTGAAAAACACGGAAGCGTCGCGACATTCTTTTACATGGGCAACAGAATGGAGGGCTTTGGCGAGACAGCCAGGAGAGCCGCGCAGATGGGCTGCGAGATCGGAAACCACTCCTGGAGCCACCCGCAGTTGTCCCTGCTGTCAAAGAAAAAGATCAAAGAACAGCTGGAGAAAACCAACGACGCCATATATGAAGTGACCGGCACGGTTCCGGACGTCTGCAGGCCGCCGTATGGCGACTACAGCGACAAAGTCGTCAAGACCATCGGCTCTGAAGATATGTACGCGGTACTCTGGACCATCGATACACTGGACTGGAAGACCAGAAATCCTAAGAAGATTTTCAAGTCCGTGAAGAATACGAAGAACCTGGACGGCAAGATCATCCTGATGCACTCGATATATGATGAAACGGCCAAGGCTTCAGAAAAGATCATACCGTGGCTGGAGGAACAGGGCTATCAGACAGTAACCATCAGCGAACTGATAAAATACAAGACAGGGAAGACCCCGCAGGAAGGGAAATTATATCGATCATTCCCTTGATAGATGAACGGAGGCGTTTGAATTGATCATAACGAGAAGAAGCGACTACGCGATCAGAATATGCCGCGCCCTCAAGGACGGCAAAATACATAACGTAAGGGAAATATGTGAACATGAAGACATCCCGAAAGCCTTTGCGTATAAAATCATACGGGAAATGGAGATCAACGGCTTCGTGAAATCAGAGAGAGGAAATCAGGGCGGCTATTATCTATGCCGGGATCTGAACGACCTCACGCTGTTCGATCTCGTCAGCATCACAGAAGATCATCTGTCCATCGTTCACTGTATGAACGAACCCTGCGGAAGGGACACGGACGACCTGCCATGCAAAGTCCACAAGGAAATGGAACGCATACAGGACATCATGATCACCGAGCTCAAGAGAAAGAGCATCGCCAGCATTATAGGATAAAGGATAAAACATAGAGGCTATCGGATTTTGCCGATAGCCTCTTTCATATCTTCCGGAAGGGGTGCTTCAACACTCATCAGTTGATCGGAGACAGGATGCCGGAATTCCAGTCTCGCGGCGTGGAGTGCCTGCCGCTCAATGAGGTATGGCTTTTCCTCGCCGTAGAGATGATCTCCCAGGACAGGATGTCCGATATGGGACATATGTACCCGAATCTGGTGTGTGCGGCCGGTTTCCAGCGCCAGCTGCACCAGTGTATATCTGTCATAGCGCTCCAGAACTTCATAGTGGGTTACTGAAGGCGCGCCATCAGCCATGACGCCGCGTCTGACATCCACAGGATCAGGCCGTCCGATGGGTGCGTCGATGGTTCCCCGATCATCTTCGATGACGCCCGACACGATGGCGATATAAGTTTTTTTGAGAAGGTTCTTTCTCATCTGATCCGTGAGGGCGTTTTGGCAATATGCGTTCTTCGCGACGATGAGAAGGCCGGAAGTATCCATGTCCAGTCTGTTGACGAATCGGATTTTCCAGGACTGATCGTGGACCTGCTGATAGTACATGAGGGCGTTGGCAACGGTACCCATGGGATGGCCCTTGGTGGGATGCACGATAAGCCCGGGCTGTTTGTTGAGCAGAAGCAGATCCTCGTCCTCATAAACAGGGTAGAGGGGGATCTCCTGAAGGGGAAAGTTGCTCTTCTCCTCGGGAAGCTCCACGCTGACCACGTCCCCGGCATAGACTTTGTACCAGCCCTGGGTCTGCTGGCCGTTGAGATATACCAGCTTTTCCCGTTTGACCTTATTGCGCAAACGCGCAGAGAAGTCAAAATACATCTTCATGATGTCTCTGACTTCCTTGCCTTCATCTTCTATCGTTACTGTGTGTTTGAATTCTGCCATGTTTAGAGGAACTTATCCTTTACTTTGTTCCAGAAGTCGTAATCCTTGAATCGGATGAGATTTACGACCTTGGATGATGTTCTTACTTCGATTTCTTTCACGTTAGAGTATCCCGTGACTTCGCCGTCGTTGGCGACGTAGATCCTGTTCTCCGGCGATTCCGGGATGATGCCCAGGTTCATATCATCAGGCAGCAGGATGCTGGAGGTGAAGGACCGATAGGCCGTGGTATTCATCGGTGCCAGAGGCGTCACCTGCAAAAGCTTCAGCCGCGGGTCGACGATGGATCCGCCTAACGAATAGTTATATGCGGTACTTCCGGCGGAGGTGGCGACCAGTATGCCGTCACCGCTGAATTTTTCGATCGGCTTGCCGCCGATGGTGATGTCGAAATGGATGGAATAAGACTTTCTGCCCGTGATGGTGATTTCGTTCAGGCCGATGTGCTCATTCATATTGCCGTCCGCTTCTGTGACGATGCACCTTACCGTGCCGAGCTGCTGCAGGGTATAATTCTCCTGCTCGTAATCCTCGATAAACCGGTCGATATTTTCCGGAAGCACTTCCTGAAAGAAGCCCAGATGACCGGTATTGATGCCGACAGTAGGGCAGTCAGGGAAATTGCACTTGTGTATGGTTTCCAGAAATGCGCCGTCTCCGCCGATGCAGACGATCAGATCCGTGTTGTCGGAGTACTCGCTCATTACAGTGTAGCCACGGTTGATCAGTTCCTTCGTCAGGTCTGCCTTCACATCCAAAGACACCTCGGTGCCGTTTGTAAAAATTGAAATCACATGTTTTTTCATTTAGTCCACCAGCTTTTCAAATTCATCCAGGAGAGCGTTAAATGTATCCATCGCCGCTTCAACAGGACCGCGTGTTCCCATATCCACTCCGGCGATCTTAAGCAGTTCGATCGGGTAGTTGCTGTTTCCTGTTTTCAGGAATTCGATATATCTGTCTGCTGCGGGTTTTCCTTCCTCCAGGATCATCTTGCTGATGGCTGTGGCTGCCGAATAACCCGTAGCGTATTTATACACGTAAAACGCGTTATAGAAGTGCGGTATGCGGGCCCACTCGTACTTGATGATATCGTCTTTTTCTACCGCCGGGCCGTAATACCTGGCGTTGAGTTTTTCGTATTCGTCACTCATCCACTGTCCCGTCAGGACCTGACCGGATTCGATGGCTTTATGCGTCATATCCTCGAATTCGGCAAACATGGTCTGCCTGAAGAGTGTGGTCCTGAATTCTTCCAGATGCATGTTCAGGAGATACTTCCTCATTTCCGGATCCTCTTCCTGATTCAGGAGATACTGCATCAGCAGGGATTCGTTGACCGTCGAGGCGACCTCAGCCGTAAAGATCGAATGGCTGCCATACGCGTAGGGCTGATGCTCCCGGGTATAGCTGGAGTGCATGGAATGTCCCATTTCATGGATGATGGTAAAGACATCCTTCAGCGTATCGGCATAATTCAGGAGAATATACGGATAGCTGTCATAGCAGCCAAAACTGTATGCTCCGCTGGTCTTGCCTTTGTTTTCGTAAACATCGATCCAGCCCTGGGAAATGCCGTGATTCATCCTTTCGATATACTCTTCCCCGAGAGGCTTCAGCGCCTGCCGGATGATATCCAGGCCTTCTTCGAAGGAGACCTTCTTTTCCGGCAGCTCGATGAGAGGCACGTACATATCGTACATATATAGTTTGTCCGTGCCCAGAAGCTTCTTTCTAAGCTTCGTGTATCTGTGGAGCTGCGGCAGATTGTCATTGACGATTTCCACCAGATTGTCGTAGACCGCCGCCGGAATATTGTCACCGGAAAGGGCGGCTTCTCTGGAGGAACCGAATTTCCTGATGCGGGAATTGACCACGTCGGTTTTCGTATTGTAGTTATAGGCTGTCGAGATGGTGTTGAGCAGCTTTTGATAGGCGTCATACATGGCCTCATAAGCGGACTTTCTGACCTGCCTGTTGTGCGACTCCATAAATTTGATGTAGTTGCCGTGGGTAAGCTTTACCTGATCACCATCCTTGTCTTCAATGGAACCAAAGTCTATGTCAGCGTTATTCAGCATGGTATAGATGTCGTTGGTAGCGCTGGTGATCTCGCCCATCTGGGCCATGATGGCTTCTTCGTTTTCGCTGAGAACGTGTTCCTTTTGACGGAAAGCATCCTCAATCAGGAATCGGTATGTTTCCAGCTCTTTGCAGCTGTCCATAAATCCGCGGATTTTGTCCTGATCTGCGGAAATCAGTTCCGGCGTAAAGAAAGACATGGCGGCCGATACGGCAGCGATGGCGGCCATGGCCTTATCTGTCATGGCCTGATATTTGCTCTCGGCGTTATTTTCATCACGCCTCATGTGGGCGTATACATATATCTTTTCGAGACGTCTCTCGATGGCTTCGCTGTCGGTGAAGGCGCCAAGCAGCGTTTCGGCGCTGTCTGCGATGTGTCCCGCGTATTTTTTGAAGTATGCAGAAGCCTGCTGCTTCAGTTCTTCCAGGTCGCTGTCGATGGATGATTCATCGGAAATCATGGCTTCGATGTTCCACTTATACTTGCTGTCAATCTGGTCTCTGGTTTTTAGTTCTTTTGATCCCATTTTTACCTCCGATTCAATTTACTTTGACATTCACATATTGTATAATACTTGAGTTGATTATTCAATAATGAGAGGTTTTTTATATGGACAACAGACCGATCGGCTTCTTTGATTCGGGACTTGGCGGACTCACATGCATTCCGTACCTGATGAAAAGACTGCCTGAGGAGAAAATAATATATTTCGGTGACACTGCCAGAACACCTTACGGTTCCAAGGCGATCAGGACCATCAAAGGCTTCAGTATGGAGATCGCGGACTTCCTCGTAAAGTGCAACGTCAAGATGATCGTTATCGCCTGCAACACGGTCAGCGCCACATGTGTGGACGATCTGAGAAAGAGATTTCCGGACATTCCGATTCTGGGGATCATAGAGCCGGCGGCCAGGGAAGTGGCTTCTCACTGCGGTGTATCCAATAACGTCGGCATCATCGGCACCAAAGTCACCATCGCAAGCCATGCCTATAAGGACATGATACAGGACATGAATCCTGATCTCAGCATCAACGAAAACGCCTGTCCCGCATTCGTGCCTTTGATCGAAGAGGGAATCATCGACAATGACATCATGAATCTGACCATCAAATACTATATGGACGGATTCGTCAGAGAAAACGAGCTGGACACGGTGATACTGGGATGCACACACTATCCGCTGATCAAGAAAAACATCGAGCGCATCTATCCGCAGCTGAACATCATCAATCCATCCAGCATCATCGTAAGCAGGATCGAGGAGATACTCAGAGATCATGACATGTTTGCCGGCGGTTCGGATTTCAAAAACGTTTTTTACGCCAGCGACCTGAGTGAGAATTTCCTGAACATGATCGATCATATATTCGCAGAAGAGGCTGATGACGCCAAGGTCAAATTCCTTAATTTTGATCTGGAAAAGGAGCTCATGAAATGAATTATGAAGAATTGATGGACTATCTGGATCTGGCCAACGGCGCGGATTTTCAGTATTTCGAAGCCATGGCCGATCTGATCGAATCAGATGAATACGTTGAGCAGGAGGCGATGTTCAGACTCTTTGACGAGGCTGACAACACCATGACAGCGGAGCTGATCAACAACTATTTCGAAGACGTTACCGGCGGACTTCCTGAAGATTCCGGAGAGATCCTCTCCCTGATGGAGCAGATCCGGATGTGCCTGGAGGGCATCATCATGAACTCCGAGGAGGAATCGGAACTCAGGAAGTTTACGGATGAATTTCACAGATTCAGAAACTGGTATTCTGAGGAATCCGAAGTGGAGCTTTTGCCGGAAGACGGCGGAGCGCCGCTGTATCAGTGCCTCAGGGATGCCATCACCACGGCCAGGATGGAGAGACTGGGCGGTGATAAATATCGTTATAACTTTGAAAACGCCCTTGACTATGAACTTGACAGCTACATCATGTCTTTCGCGGATCTGATGGCGTCAGAAGACGATTACAATGACGGAACCATCATATTCGACAAGGACGATGAGGAATTCGGCGGCAATCTTTCCGGGGAGGAAGACAGCTACTGATGGATCATGACAGATCATATAAAACCGGCATTATATCCATGTTGTCCTGTGACGTGCTCTGGGGTGTTCTGCCGATCTACTGGCAGGCGCTCAGGCCCATCGATTCATGGGTCATCATTTTTTACAGGATTTTTCTGGTAGGGCTGGTATCGGGCATTGCAACGGTATTGATTTACGGACTGCCCGCCATCAGACAGCAATTCGCGGATAAGTCGAATTTCTGGAAATTTCCGTTGGCCGGGCTGTTGATCACCTGTAACTGGAGCATCTACATCTGGGCGGTCAATGCCGATCACGTGATCCAGACCTGTGTGGGCTACTATATCGAGCCTTTGATCGTGTGCCTGCTGGGCATCGTGGTCTTCAAGGACAAAATCACGAAATACAAACTGACGGCGATGCTGTTTGCGCTGCTCGGCATGCTGGTCATCCTGTTTCATTTTATGGAGGTGCCGCTGATCGCGCTGTCCATAGCCACATCGTTTGCGATTTACGCAGCGATAAAGAAGTGGTTTGATCTGCCGCCGATTATGTCGGTGTTTCTGGAAACGCTGTTTTTGATGATACCGGCGCTTTGCGTCGTGATCGCCATAGAAATCACAGGAAATGGAGCGCTGGCCGTCGCAACGCCGGGCAAGTACGCGCTGCTGCTGTGCTGCGGCATTTTGACCGCGGCTCCGCTCAGCTTATTTGCGGCGGCGGCGACGAAGGTTCCGCTGGTCACGGTAGGACTGCTGGAGTATCTGTCTCCGTCCATTTCTCTGATCATAGGCATATTCTTGATGAAAGAGCCTTTTGATCTGGTGCAGTTCATATCCTTCGTGATCGTTTGGGTGGGGCTTGCGTTCTTCACCTATGGAGAAATAAAGGAATCGAGAGAACACAGACTGGAATGAATATACCTGATTTTACAGATAACATAGAACTATTTAATACCTTCGGAGATGATTTTGACAGATTTGATTTCCCGATCAGCATGCGCAGGGTGACCTCCGGACACGGAGGGGAATCGTATCTGATCACGGGAAGCGAAAAGACCGCCATCTACGATTGCGGCATGGCTTACTGCGGCGAGCTTACAGTGGAAAACATCGCCGAGGCTTTGAGAGAGAGGAGCCTGGATTATATCCTCCTGAGCCATTCCCATTACGATCACATCGGCGCGCTGCCATACATCAGGGATCGATTTCCGGATGCCATCGTATGCGGCAGCCGCAAATGTCAGTCGGTGCTGCAGCGGGAAAACGCGCGCAAGCTGATCGAGGAGCTGGGCACAGAGGCCAGGGATTTGTACACGCCGCAAAGTGCGAAGCCTGTCAGGACCGACGGCCTTAAGGTTGACCGCGTACTGGAGGACGGCGACAGCATTTCTCTGGGGGATATGACCATAACGGCCTATGAGACCAAAGGACATACCGACTGCTCTCTGACCTACTATATCGAGCCTGCGGGGCTTTTGCTCACCAGCGAGAGCACGGGGATACTGGAAGGCAAGGATTACGTTCACACGCCATCACTCAAAAGCTTCAGCGATTCGCTGAAATCCTGTGATAAATGCGAAGCGCTGCACCCGGCATATCTGTGCCTGCCGCATTTCGGCATGCTGCCGAAGGACTTCAATGAGACATACTTCCGCATGTTCCGGCAGGAATGCGCCAGCAAGACCGCCTTTGTCAGGAGTATGAAAGACGAGGGCCTGGATTTTGCGCAGATGCTGGCCAGGTACGTCGACAGGTACTGGACACCGGCAAAGGAAATGGAGCAGCCGAAGGAAGCTTTTGAACTGAATTCGAAACATATATTGAACGCGTTGTTAAAGGAGATAGAAAATGTTTGATGCAGAAAAAGTCAAAAATGAAATAGTCGAATGGATCAGGCAGTGGTTTGAAGAAAACGGCAAAGGCTGCAAGGCCGTCATCGGCGTAAGCGGAGGCAAGGACAGCTCGGTCGTCGCTGCGCTTTGCGCGGAGGCGCTGGGCAGGGACAGGGTCCTGGGTGTCATGATGCCGAAAGGGGAACAGTTTGATATCGACGTATCCCATGCGCTGATCGATCATCTGGGAATCGAGGGAATCGTCCTCAATGTAGGCGAGGCGTGCGATGCTGTGGAACGGGAAATCACCGCCCAGTTCGGCGAACCTTCCGCCCAGACCAAAACCAATCTGCCGCCGAGAATCAGGATGGCGATGCTGTACGCCATGTCTCAGTCCGTAAACGGCAGAGTGGCAAACACTTGCAATCTCTCAGAAGATTGGGTAGGATACAATACGAAATACGGCGACAGCGCCGGAGACTTCAGCCCGCTTTGCAGGCTCACCGTACAGGAAGTCAAGGCCGTAGGCAGGGCTTTGGGACTTCCGTCGATGTTTGTGGACAAAGTGCCGATCGACGGACTGCAGAGCAAAACCGACGAAGATAATCTGGGCTTCACTTATGCCGTTCTGGACCGATACATCAGAGAGGGCATTTGCGAAGACGAGGAAACCAAAAAGCTCATCGATCACAAGCATGAAGCCAATTTATTCAAGCTGAAGCCGATGCCTGCTTTTGAATACACCCCTGAAGAATAATGATACGGAGGATGACATGGCCATCACGAAAGAAATGATCGAACGCATCAATGAACTGGCTGCCAAGAAGAAAACCGTAGGCCTTACGGATGCCGAGCTGACGGAGCAAAAGGCTCTGTACAAGGAGTATCTGGCAGGCATCAGAGGACAGGTCAGACAGAAACTCGAGAACGTCCGTTATGTCGAGGATATGACCGAAGAAGAATTAAAAGAAGAACTTGCAAATAGGACAAAACAGGTATAGTATATATCTAGACTTAATAGGTACAGATTAATCAAAGGAGATGTATAATACATGAGACATGTCTATTTAGACTATTCAGCAACAACTCCCGTCAAGGAAGAAGTCGCGCAGGAAATGATCCCTTATCTGACTGAGAAATTCGGGAATCCTTCCAGCCTCTACGGACCGGGTCTGGAAGTCAAGGAAGGCCTGAATCAAGCCAGAAAACAGGTGGCGGACCTCATTGGCGCCCAGGAAAGAGAAATATTCTTCACATCCTGCGGTACCGAAGCGGATAACTGGGTGATAGAAGGAGTTGCTGATGCTTTCAAAGATAAAGGAAATCACATCATCACCACGAAGATAGAACATCATGCCATACTGCACACCTGCCAGTATCTCGAAAAACACGGCGTGGAAGTCACATATCTGGACGTGGATGAAGAAGGATTCGTATCTCCGGCGGACCTGGAAGCGGCCATCAAAGACAACACGATACTCGTCAGCATCATGATGGTCAATAATGAAGTAGGCACCATACAGCCGATCAAGGAGCTGGCAGCGATTGCCAAGGCTCACGGCATTCTGTTCCACACGGATACGGTGCAGGCCCTTGGAAATATCCCGATCGATGTCAATGATCTGGGCGTGGATTTCATCTCCATGTCAGCGCATAAGATATACGGCCCGAAGGGCATTGGCGCGCTGTATAAGAGAGCCGGCATCAACATTCCGAGTTTCGTCCATGGCGGAGCCCAGGAAAAGAAAAAGAGAGCGGGCACCGAGAACACTTCCGGCATCGTCGGTTTCGGCAAAGCCGCTGAACTGGCCATGAAGTCGCTTCCGGAACACGCAGCTCACTCCGATAAGCTCAGGAGAATGCTTTGGGACAAGATCTCATCTTCGATCGACGGCGTTACGCTGAACGGACCGAAGGATTTCACCAAGAGACATCCGGGGAACCTGAACGTTTCCTTTGATTTCGTTGAGGGCGAATCCATACTGCTTTTGCTTGACGCCTGCGGCATCTCCGTAAGCACGGGTTCTGCCTGCTCGTCGGAATCACTCGATACGTCTCATGTGCTGAACGCCATGGGCGTGCCTGTCGTCAAAGCGAACGGCGCGGTTCGATTCACGGTGGGCGATTTCACTACAGAAGAAGACATTGACTATGTAGTGGAAAACCTTAAGACAATCATAACTAGACTCAGAGAATTATCGCCTGTAAACGGCATGGAAGGATGGGAATAAAATGGCATTATATAACGATACAGTAATGGAACATTTCATGAACCCGCACAATGTTGGTGAAATTGAAAACCCTGACGGCAAGGGCATCTACGGAAGCCCTGTTTGCGGAGACATGATGATGGTAACGGTAAATGTGGATGAAAATGACATCATCACCGACGCCAAATTCAAGACTTACGGATGCGGCAGCGCGATCGCTTCCTCCAGCATGGCAACGGACATGATCAAAGGCATGACAGTTGACGAAGCTCTGGAAGTCAGCAACAAGAAAATCGTTGAGGAACTGGGCGGACTTCCGGCGATCAAGATTCACTGTTCCGTGCTGGCTGAGCACGCCATCAAGAACGCGCTGTATGACTACGCGGAGAAGAATGGCAAACACTATAAAGGATTAGAAGGATATGTTCCTGAAACTGATCCGGATGCTCACGAACACGGATGCCAGACGGACTGATCACATGAAAAAGAACAAACTGGGAAATACTGATATATACGTCACGCCAATAGGACTGGGCGTGCTTACTGTAGGATTTTCACAACTCGATCTCCCCCTCGATGAAGGCGCGGAGATCGTTCGCTATGCCTACGAAAAAGGGATCAACCTGTTTGATACGGCGCAATACTACGAGACGTATCCGTATATGAGGAAGGCCTTTGAGGGAATCGATATGTCCAGAAACAATCCCGACAGACCGATCATCGCCAGCAAGAGCCTGTACGGTTCATATGAAGAGATGGAAAACGCCATCCAGGAATGTCTGGAGGCGCTGAATATCGATCATATCGACATCTTCAAGCTGCACGAAGTGAGACAGGATCCTGACTGGGAAAGCAGGGCAGGGGCCTGGCAGTGCCTTGTGGATTATAAAAACAAGGGAATCGTGGACGCCATCGGTGTTTCGACGCATCATGTCGATGTCTGCGAGAGAATGGCCGATGTTCCGGAATGCGACATCGTCTTCCCGCTGATCAACTATGCGGGTCTGGGCATTCGCAAAGGCTCCGAAGCCGGTACGGTACAGGAAATGGAAGCGGCCATCGAAAAATGCAAACAGGCAGGAAAGGGCATATTCGCCATGAAAGCCTTTGGCGGCGGCAACCTGACCGGGACCTACATGAAGGCGCTTGATTATGTTAAAGATCTTGGCTGTAATTCCATCATGGTGGGCATGGGCAAGAAGTCGGAAGTTGACGACCTGGTAGCCTACGCGGAAGGGCGTCTTCCTGCGGATTACCAGCCTGATGTCACTGCGAAAAAGATACACATCGATCAGGGCGACTGCGAAGGCTGCGGCGCCTGTGTCAAGCGATGCCCGAATAAAGCAATTTATTTTAATGAAAACGGTCTGGCGGACATCAATTACGATATCTGCCTGACCTGCGGATACTGCGCGCCGGTATGTCCTGTGCGCGGCATCATTATGTGGTAATTATGCTGGATTTAGAAAATACAAAAGTCAATACGGAACAGGATCAGGGGATCATACATTCATTCAAAGAAGATACAGCCATCATCACCTATGCGAACGGTGATGAGGCTGTTTTTCGATATCCCGAGGACTTTGAGGACGGCAAAGTCAAGGCGCGGGACGAACTGGTGCAGCATGTGATCAACAGGGACATTATGCTCAGCAAGAAGCTCCACGTGCTTCGGTATCACATTGCGGAATCCGGCGGGCTGGATCATGACAAGGACCGGTATTATACCATGCTGGCAGATGAGGACAGATTGCTGAAGCTGATCCGGCTGAATGAATACGACCTGCTGAAACACCTGCATAATGCGAAAGAAACCCTGCAAGGGGAGAATACGGAAGCCAAAGTGTCCGAATACATCTATCAGAGCACCAATTGGCTTTATCATCGTGTCGATGACGCGATTGCCGCCGTGGATGTGGAAGCGGAAATTGATGTGTGGGTCCTCACCGATCTGGCATTCGCGTATGTTTACTGCCTTTGCGAAAAACTGTTCACAGAACGAAAAAACGTCAGTCTCAGGGTGTTTCTGAACTTGGACCCTGAGGGCGAAACGTCTGTCTTCAGGCGCTTCGTGAAACGGGAAGAAGACATGGACAGCAGGCTCTCCGAACTGCGGGAATTCATTTACCGCTTCGCCAAACCGGATATAGAAACACTCCTGACTTCCGGCGGACCACTCAGCGGCGCTGCGGAAGTGTTTGCGGACCGGATGATCCTGTCCCCCGACAAAAGCAATCCTCTAGAACTGTCCGCCGTCATGCTGGACACCTTCACAACCGGCCTCCGCAAACTGTGTGTCTGAGGTGCGTTGGAAGTGTGTCTGATTGACATACATATCAACATGCATAGCAACATGCTCGGAATCAAACCAATCGTAACCGGCTGGCTAGTGCCTCCCCCGGAGGTATCGTCATAAAGTGCTCAAAAACCCCACTAATACGATTATTTTGCAAGGCTCCAGCGTTTCAAGTGGGGACAAAATCCATTATCTTCAAGCAAAAACCCCACCAGAGTCTCTCGACGAGTGCGAATAGTGGGATAAAACTGCTCAAACGAAGATCTCTAACCCCACTCAGATCCTGCAACTGTTGAAATTTGAAGCAGCTAGTGGGGTTTTTTAATGTCCTGAGATCAATCATCCATGTAGGCTGACGCATCATCCGGCAAGAAGAATCATAGGACTACTTAAAAGAACTCATGGGCAATACCACTGACAAGGAAATGTCCGAGGATTTAAAGGCGATTATTGACAAGACGCAGGAACAATCAGACTCCCATCCAAGAGAAACTGATAGGCTAGAAATTTGTAAAGATGAATTTATGGACTACTACACTGGCGACGCTTCTGAAGATGGTGTTGTAAGTTTAGAAAAATCGCAGTATAATAATATTAAAGAGGATTGGAAAATGGACGAATACACGAAAGAACTATTGGAGGAGGAGGAAATAACTCTCGAAATAGCGGACGTAGACTTGGTTCTGGAAGCAACGGATTAGAGGACGTCGCTAATGGCAAATACTCCAAAGAAAGCAAACCACCGCAAGGTGGTTCTTTTAATGGGAAACCTATCACAGCCAAGTCCATCACAGACTCTAAGGGCAATGTAACAAAAGAGGCGGACATAGCATACGGCGAGGCAGTCAAATACGGCGATGTAGCGCATACAACTACTTTATTCGGACAGCGTTGACTGCTAATTATTTCCAATCGTTGTAGTATCCCGACAGAATCTCCTAAAACTACAAAAAGGTCGTTCAGAACGGCCAAAACGTATCCAATATTTAAGAAGTTTTGTAGTAATTTAGCATTCATATAATAAACTTCAAATTTTGGCTGATTATTTTGAAGTTTTGCGGATAAATTCATGAATACTGCAAAACATGCACCACACATG
>JAUMVD010000056.1 GCA_030530285.1 Bacillota bacterium
TGGACAGCAACCCGAGAAAGGCTACTAAGGAAGATTTCCTGAACATCTTCAAGAAGGCATTCGAAGCTTAAGCAAGGGGTATCAATACCGTATACGTTATATCTTTTGGAGGGACGGGATCTCTCGTCTCTCCAATAGTGATCAGTGATAAGTTTATTGTAAACAATCAACTGATCAGTGATTACTAAGGAGAACCGGCTATGGCAAATATCGATTTGGAATTATCTAAGAAGATCACCAATATCTTGGCGGATGGCATCAAGAAGAACTACAGAGATTTCTACTATCTGGCATATTTTCTTAGTGAAGATGAAGAACTGGCTGTAAATACGGTGAAGGATTGCATCAAGGCCGGCATCTATAACGCGAGAAAGATACAGGATGTACCTCCAATCAAAACCTGGTTTTATCAGGATCTGATCGCCATATGCGACAGGAGGAAAAAGTCAGAAAGAAAACACACAAACTTATATCGAAACAAGCTCATGAAGAAGATGCTCGATCTGGACATCATCAAACGGGCAACGTTTATTCTGTATTTCTATGAGGAATTTGAGACCGCCCGTGTTGCGAAGATCCTGCGGCTGAAAGAGGCAGAAGTTCAGCAAAACCTGAAGTACATATACAAGGAGCTGGGACTCAAAAATGGCCACTGCAAGCAGGATGAAAGCAAGATCGATGAGATGCTTGTTTCCTATCGTACTCCGTCAGTACCTAATTATCTCAGAGGAGAGATTCAGGACGTGATAGAGCACGAACAGGCACAGAACGTTTCGTATTTTACCAGAGGCAGGAGATCCAGATTTATCAGAAGCGTTTTTGCCGTTGCTATCCTTGTATTAGCAGCGTATCTGCTCATTAAGGGGAATCTGTTCTGAGTATGGGGATTGTCATTCGTTGCCCAAAGGACCAGCGTAGACGCCATCGAGGCATTTACCTTTAATACAGGCCGTATGTGCTCAGTCTTTGTGACGATGGCGATCATCATTACACAATTACCGAAACGATCTACCTGCTGATTATGCTGGTAGCTCAAATAATACTACTGTAATCATTGACTTCTGGAAGGAGGATAAAATGAAGCTGACATTAAAAGAGGAAGAGCGGCTGACTATCTTTTCGATAGCAGAAATCGCCAGAAGAAGGTGGATGAGAGGTCTCAAACTGAATTATGTTGAGGCGAATGCCATCATCTGTGATGAGATGCTCGAGCGCGCGAGAGCCGGATCCAATACGCTGGCTGAGCTGATTGAGCTTGGGGCACAGATATTGACAGAAGAAGATGTAATGGAGGGGACCGGCGCTCTGATTCCGAT
The DNA here is from genome assembly GCA_030530285.1 of Bacillota bacterium. Taxonomy (GTDB): domain Bacteria; phylum Bacillota; class Clostridia; order Peptostreptococcales; family Anaerovoracaceae; genus Lentihominibacter. The sequence continues at coordinate 1,317 of JAUMVD010000056.1, forward strand.
GATTCAACTCGAAGTTCTGTTCCCGGACGGAACGAAACTGTTATCCATTCACAATCCTATCAGACTGAAGAAGAGCGAAGATGCGCTCAGCAAAGATGAGCTTTTGTCTATGGTGAATTACAAGTAATAGGTAAGGAGGGGACAGCATGCTGGAGTATAAAGTAGGTGAAATCATCTGCGCAGATGATCCGATAGAAATCAATGCCGGAAAAGAGGCAATCGAACTTATCGTTACCCATACGGGAGACAGACCGATCCAGGTGGGCTCTCACTATCACTTCGCCGAGGTAAACTTCGCGCTGAAATTCGATAGAGAAGCCGCCTTTGGCAAACATCTGGACATACCATCCTCAACAGCAGTGAGGTTCGATCCGGGTGAAGAAACCAGAGTCAGACTGGTAGACTATTCGGGCGAACAGAATATTTACGGATTCCTGGGTGCGACGATGGGATGCGCCAAGGATGAGAATGTAAAAAAACAGGCTCTTGAAAATCTGAAAAAGATGGAAAGCGAGGTTGAATGATGGCACACACTTTAGATAGAAAAGATTACGTTGGCTTCATAGGACCGACGAAAGGCGACAAGCTCCATCTGGGAGATACGGGGCTCATTGTTGAAATAGAAAAAGATTACTGTGAACCGTACTACGGCGACGAAGTCATCGCCGGAAGCGGTAAATCCATTCGAGATGGCATGGGACAGCAGCCGGGCGTGACCTGTGAGCAGGGCGCACTGGATGTCGCCATCACCGATATGGTTATCATGGACCCGGTGCTGGGCGTTGTAAAGGGCGATATCGGCATCAAAGATGGATATATCGTTGGCATCGGCAAGGCGGGAAATCCTGATACCATGGACATAACACCGGGTCTGGTAATCGGCGCAAGTACCGAAATCATTTCCGGAGACCCGGGCATGATAGCTACGCCGGGCGGCATCGACGTCCACGTACACTACGAATCACCGCAGCAGGCCTGGGAGGCGCTGAGCAACGGGCTCACCAGTATGTTTGGCGGCGGTAATGGAGGCAAGACCCTGAGTATCGAAGCGCCGGGAACATTCAACCTTCATAGGATGATCGAGCACTATGAGGAAGTGCCGATGAACGGCGGAATACTGGGACGCGGCAATTCCTGTCTGCCGGAAATCATCGAAGAGCAGGCAAAGGAAGGCGCTATAGGCATGAAGATTCATGAGGACTGGTGCGCTGCGCCGGCCCAGATCAAGACATGCCTGGAAGTAGCCGATAAATACGATTTCCAGGTTCAGATCCATACGGATACCCTGAACGAGAGCGGATTTGTAGAAGATACTATCAGGGCCATAGGCGGCAAGACGATCCACGCCTACCACACAGAAGGCGCGGGCGGCGGTCACGCCCCGGATATCATCAAGGTAGTAGGAGAGGAGAACATCCTGCCATCGTCAACGAATCCTACGAATCCGTATACGATCAATACAGTTGATGAGCATTTAGACATGATCATGATCGCTCATCACTTAAATCCTAATGTTCCGGAGGACATTGCCTTTGCGGACTCCAGAATCAGAGGAGAGACCATCGCGGCGGAAGACGTGCTTCACGACATGGGCGCCATCAGTATGGTGGGATCTGACTCCCAGGGAATGGGCAGAGTCGGGGAATCAATTCTCAGAACATGGCAGATTGCGTCTAAGATGAAGAAGCAGAGGGGCAGACTGCCGGAAGAAACCGGAGACAACGACAACCAGAGAGTGCTGAGATATCTGGCGAAATACACGATCAATCCAGCCATCACCTTCGGCGTCAATCACTGCATAGGCAGCATAGCGCCGGGCAAGTTCGGAGACATCGTTATCTGGAAGAACTCATTCTTCGGAGCCAAACCGGACATGGTGCTCAAGGGCGGTTTCCTCGTTTGGTCCGCTGTGGGTGACGCCAACGCGTCGCTGGCATGGTGCGAGCCTGTCAAATACAAGAAACAGTACGGCGCCTTCGGAAACGCCACCAACAGCCTGTCAAAGATATTCGTGACTCAGGCAGCCATCGATAATGGAATCGAGCAAAAGCTTCCGAAGTCAAAAGGCAAATTTGTGGCAGTAAAGAATACGAGAAACATCACCAAGAAGGATATGGTAAGAAATAACTACTGCCCGAACATCGAAGTCGATCCGGAAACGTACAAAGTCTACATTGACGGTGAGAGGGTAACCTGCGAACCGGTAGAGGAAGTATGCCTCGGTCAGAGATATTTCTTTAGATAGGGAGACGCAAACAGGGAGATATACAGGTGATTTTAGTTGAAAACATATGTGAGAACATAAATTCCATCGACACTTCAGACTTAATTTTGGAATCAGTAAGTATAACTCACGAAGAAACACTTAAAGTTCATAGAAAATTCAAGCTCTCGCAGGGCAGGGAGATAGCCATCTCTCTCCCTGCGGGGGATCACCTCCACGATGGAGATGTGCTCTACCGCGATCATGAAAGAGTCGTCTTCATACAGCTGATTGAAGAAAAGATTATCCACATCTCACCAGATAATGATAGAGAATGGGCAAAAGCTGCCTATAACATTGGAAACATGCATCAACCGGCGTATCTGAAGGATGATGGAATTTATGTTCCATATGATGAGATTTTGCTGAATCTGATCAAAAAGCTTGGAGTGAATTTCGAAATCATAAATGCGAAGCTGGATGGTGAACGGGCGGCCGTCACGAATAGCGGACATCATCATGACCATCATCATCACCATCACTCACATGAAGAGTAGCAAACGATATCGATATGACTGACACGAAAGAAATCTTGAGATTGCTGCAGATCGCCGGCGGGAATTTCCCTATTGGCGGATTTTCACAATCCTATGGATTGGAAACATATATCGCGGACAAAACGATCAAATCTGTAGAAGAGCTCAAAGAATTATTGGAAACATACATAAAGAATATTTACTGCAGAAGTGAACTGCCGATTTTGCGCGCGGCGTTTTTCGCCGCCGCCTGCTCAGACTACAAAAGGCTGAAATGGCTGAACGAAATCGCGATCGCCACGAAGCTCACCAAGGAAAGCAGGGATGCTTCCTGTAAGAGCGGCAGGGCGATGCTGCGAATCGGCACGGAGCTGGTGGACTCGGATGAGGTCAGGGAGTTCTTTGAATGGACCAGATCTGCGGGAGCAGCGTTCAATATCGCCTTTCCTGTGGTGGCCTGCAAGCTGGGAATCAGTCCCGAAAGTACTGCGTCCTCATATCTATTCAATGGCGTCAACGGCCTCGTTCAGGCCGCGGTGAAGCTGATGCCGCTTGGGAATATTGAGGGGCAGCAGCTTTTGCAGGAACTCATGCCCGTCATGGAAGAGGCGGTGAAGGAATCGCGAAGGATATCGGTCAACGAGATCAGCAATTTCGCACCGTCCATCGATATGGCGTCAATAGAACATGAGGTATTGAAAACAAGACTATATATGTCCTAAAGAGGTGACTGGAAATGAGAAGACCTATACGAATCGGGGTTGGGGGCCCTGTAGGATCAGGCAAGACTGCGCTGATCGAAGTGCTCTGCAGAGAGCTGAAAAATGATTATAAGATCGGAGTAATCACCAATGATATCTTTACGAAGGAAGACGCTCTGATATTGACCAGATCCGGAGTTTTGGAGCCGGATCGCATCATCGGCGTGGAAACGGGTGGATGTCCGCATACCGCTGTGCGCGAGGACATTTCCATGAACCTGGACGCCATCGATGAATTAAAGGGAAGATTTGATGATCTTGACATAATTTTCGTTGAAAGCGGCGGCGATAACCTCGCCGCCACATTCAGCCCAGAACTTGTGGAAGGATTGATTTTTGTCATAGACGTAGGTGAAGGGGATAAAATCCCGCGAAAGGGAGGCCCGGGAATCACCAAGTCTGATTTCCTTGTGATCAATAAAATAGATATCGCCCCGTATGTGCATTCAGATCTAGGCGTAATGGAGAGAGATACGCTGGCGCAGAGAGGGGATATGCCTTTCGCGTTTACGAATCTGTTCGACGGCACGGGGGTCGACAAGGTATTGGAATGGATCAAGAGTGACTTGATGTTTGAGTAAACGGCCAGGGTGGATCAATGAATGATAAAATCATTACAGCCAGATTAACGCTTAAATTCGAGAAGGATGACGAGAACAAAACATATCTGGCTTCACAATATTACAAACTGCCATTGCAGGTGCTGCCGCCGCACTATCAGGACGATGATGGAACGGCCTTCGTATACTTGCTGAACCCCAGCGGGGGAATCATGCAGGGGGACCATCTCTATACCGAAGCCTATCTGGGGAATCAGTCCAGCGTCGTGATCACCACACCGTCATCCACCAAGTATTACAAAATGGAGGATGAAGCGGCGGAAGTGGAAAACGTGTTTTATGTCGGGGAGAAGGCGGTGCTGGAGTATCTGCCGGAACACAGTGTTCCCTTTAACCATGCGGATGTCATACAGAGAAACAAATATCATATTGCCGGCGACTCGACGCTGATCGCGCTGGATTGTGTCACATCGGGACGCAAGGCCAAGGGAGAGCATTTCGGATACAAGCGCTTTTGCTCCAGATCATCCATATGGGTAGACGAGAAGTTGGTTTTGCTGGACTGCATGGATATCATGCCCGAAGCATTCAATGTCAAGAACAAAGGCATCATGGAGCAAAACGACATCACTGCTGGCATGTACCTGTATCAAAAAGGCGCGGCGGATCAAATCATCACGGAAATCAGGGAAAACTTCCAGCCAATCGGTAAAATCAAAGCAGGGGCCACGAAGCTGAGCGATGATCTGGTGATCATCCGCATCATGGGCAGGAGTATTATTGACTACAAAGACACTGTTGCGTTACTATGGAATCAATGCAGGATGACGATGCTCGGCAAGAAGGCCGTGCGGTTCAGAAAGTATTGATTGATGGAAAGATAATAGTAAGGCGGTGATCATATGTTATTAACAAGTACCGGCGTCAAAAACGGAATCATGGACCCCAAGTACGGCAGGCTTGGAGGAAACAACGTAAACAATATCCCGCAGCTATCCATACCGCTTGAGTGGTCCGATGTGCCTGCAGGAACTCAATCTTTGGCCATCATATTCATAGATTATGACAACTACGAAGAGGAAGGTATTTCGTGGCTCCACTGGAGCGTCGCCAACATTCCGCCGCAAATCAGAGAGCTGACCGAGGGCTGCAGCCCCAATATCGGGGAGATCGACCCTGCCATCATACAGGGCAAAAACAGCTGGACAGCGGAACTTCCGAAAGACGCGCCTGAATGCAGCAGATACGGCGGCCCGGCTCCGGTGAAAATGTCCCATGAATACGAATTCAGGCTTTACGCTCTGGATACCGTTCTGGATCTTCAAGACGGATATTACCACAACCACTTCAGGAAAGCAGTACAGGGGCATGTACTTGAGGAAGCGGTTATGCTCGCAAGATACATTATAGTGTAACAGATTGCATGATAATACTACCTCATCATATACTGGGGTAGTATTTTGTTTTACAGCTCTAGCCAGTATCATGGAAGTAACTGGAGGATAGGAAAGTGAAGGAAACCAAACGAAGAGAATATACGAAGACCAAACCGGTCAATCTGGATGTGGTCACGGATGACGCCCCTGAAGCGGGCTTTATCACCGCCTGCTCCCCGTACGATCCCAAGCCGTCCATTAGGATAGAGGACGGCGTGGTCGTGGAGATGGACGGCAAAACCCGGGAGGAGTTTGACAGTATCGATTTCTTTATCGCAGATCATGGCATCAATAAAGAAACGTGCGCCAAGGCCATGGCGATGGACGATATCAGCCTGGCGAGGATGCTGGTGGATATCAACGTCCCCAAGGAAGAAATCACGAAGCTTGCCACAGGCATGACGCCGGCCAAACTCATGTGGGTAGTCAGCAAACTGAACATCGTTGAGATCATGATGGCCCAGATGAAGATGCGGGCCAGAAGGTCTACAGCAAACCAGGGACACGTCACGAACATGAAGGATAACCCCGTGCTCATGGCAGCGGATGCGGCGGAGGCCGCCCTCAGAGGCTTTGCAGAGGAGGAAACCACCTGTGTGGTAGGCAGATACGCGCCGTTCAATGCCATCGCGCTTCTGGTAGGAAGTCAGGTGGGAAGGCCGGGGGTCATCACCCAGTGCTCCATGGAAGAAGCGGTGGAACTGCAGCTGGGAATGAGAGGACTCACCACATACGCGGAGACCATATCGGTATACGGGACAGAAGGCGTATTCACCGACGGCGATGATACGCCCTGGTCAAAGGCTTTCCTGGCTTCGGCCTACGCCTCCCGGGGCATCAAGATGCGATCCTCCTCAGGAAGCGGCGCGGAGCTGCTCATGGGCGATACGGAGCAAAAATCCCTGCTCTATCTGGAAGCCAGGTGCATCTGGATCACCAAGGCATCCGGAATCCAGGGCACTCAGAACGGAGCCATCGATGGACTGGCGCTGTCATCCTCGGTAAAGGGCGGACTCAGGATGGTGTGCGCGGAAAACCTCATCGCATCCATACTGGGACTGGAAGTTGCCGCGGGCAATGACACCTGGTTCACGTCATCGGATATGCGCAGAACGGCCAAATTCATCACGGCCATGCTGCCGGGGGCGGATTTTGCCACATCCGGCTATAGCACCACGCCAAATGATGATAACGTCTTCGCCGGGTCCAATGAGGACAGCAACGATTACGACGATATCTATAATATACAGCGAGACTACCTGGTGGACAGCGGACTGAGTCCGGCAGGAGAGGAAGACGTCATCCGCGTCAGGAGACGAGCGGCAAAGGCCATGCAGGTCCTTTTCAGAGAGCTGGGATTTGCGCCGATCAAAGACGAAGAGGTGGAAGCGGCAACCTATGCGTATAATAGCGCGGACATGCCGAATCGAAACGCGCAGGATGACATGCGGTGTGCCGAGCTGGTGATGTCAGAAAAGATCACCGGAGCAGATATCGCGCTGATCCTGAAACGAAACGGTTTTGATCAGGAAGCCGAGGCCATACTGGAACTGAACCGCCAGAGAGTGTCGGGGGATTATCTCCAGACATCGGCCATATTTGACAGGGAATTCAATCCCCTCAGCGCGGTGAATGATGTAAACGACTACAAAGGCCCGGGAACGGGATATGTGCTGGATGATAAGAGAGTCTCGGAGATCAGCAATCTACAGAATCTGATCAGTCCGGAAGACGTGCTCACGGATGCTGTAAATTGCAGCAGGACGATCCGGATCAAGGAGACGGCCGCCGCAGCCGCAGGCCGTGTCAAGGACGAAGTCGTCGTGTGCGTTTCGCCTTCCTTTGGATGCTCCCAAAAGAAAACCATGGGCGGCGTCGATCATATGGACGTGCTGGATGAGATATCAGCCGGGCTGGAGGAAGAAGGCATCACGGCCAGATTCGTCAAGTGTCACGAGTCATCGGATCTTGGGGTTATCGGAAGCATAGGCTCAGCCCTCAGCGGTAGCGGCATCAGTATCGGGATCCAGTCTAAGGGAACCACGGTGATCCATCAGAAGGATCTCTCGCCATTATCGAATCTGGAGCTGTTCTCACAGGGACCGCAGCTGACCGGGGAACTGTTCAGACGAATCGGCCGTTCAGCCGGCAAATACGCCAAGGGAGAAGTCCCGACGCCGATCCCGTCAGAAGTAGAACCGCAGACCAGGAGATTTCTGGTCAAGTCAGCCATGCTCCATGGGGATGATATGAGACAGGTTGAGCGCGGCCAGAGGCCGATGGAGTTCACTTATGAGGAGGTGGAGTAAATGAAAGGACAGACAGGATTGAAAGACTATCCGCTCAGACGCACGATGCCGGATGAAATTACGACACCTTCGGGAGTAAGCCTTCAGGACATATCCTTCGAGATGCTGGAAAAAGGCGAAATCAAAGGCGAGGATATCCGTATCAGCAGTGAAACGCTGCTCATGCAGGCGGATATCGCCCGGCAGTCCGGCAATGACCATCTGGCGGACAATTTCAGCAGGGCAGCGGAGATGGTCAGGATCGATAACGACAGGATATTGGAGATCTATAACGCGCTGCGCCCGTATCGATCCACCGAAGACGAGCTGCTGCAGATTGCAGACGAGCTCAGAAGTGATTATAATGCAGACAGGACGGCTGCCTTTGTTGAGGAGGCGGCAAAAGTCCTGAAACTTCGCAAGAAGCTCAGAGGAGACAGATAGAACCACCATGGAAATCATCGCAGGCATCGATATCGGCAATTCCACAACAGAAATCGCCATCGCTCAAGTAGGGGATGACGGAAGTACCGGATATCTGTATACGGGCATCGCGGAAACCACCGGAATCAAAGGCACCGTAGACAACGTGACCGGCATCTCCGCGCATCTTAACAGGATTCAGCGCGAGCAGGGAATCCGTCCGGATAAGATACTTCTGAACGACGCGACCCCGGTGATCGCGGATTTTGCGATGGATACGATTACGGAAACCGTGATCACAGACTCGGCCATGATCGGGCACAATCCGGATACGCCTGGAGGCGCGGGATTCGGCACGGGAATCACGGCGCGCATCGACGGGCTTGCGGACACGGCAGGCCAGCCCTGCGTTGCGGTCATACCTGCAGAGACGGATTTCAGGCGGGCGGCGGAACTGATCAATGCGTTTGAAGCGGCCGGCGGGGTCGTTGCCGGAGCCATCGTCCAGAAGGACGAGGGCACGTTGATCAGCAACAGACTGACCCACGTGATCCCCATCGTGGATGAGGTGCTCAATATCGAAGAAGTTCCCATCGGCATGAAATGCGCCGTTGAAGTGGCGGACAAAGGCCGCAGCATAGAGATGCTCTCCAATCCGTATGGCATCGCTACCGTGTTCGATCTGGATGCGGAGGAGACGGATTACTGCAGATACGTCGCAAAGGCTTTGATCGGCAACCGCTCTGCGGTGATCATCAAAACGCCATCAGCAGATATTAAGAAGCGTACGATCCCGGCGGGAACGATCGAGATCATAGGACGGAATTATAGGGAGTCGGTAGATGCCGATGAAGGCGCAGGGGCCATCATGTGGATCGTGGAGCAGATGGATACCATCGATGACGTCAGGGGAAGCAATGGCACCAATACCGGCGGCATGTTTGAGAAAATCAAGCTGACCATGGCCGAACAGTGCGGTATGCTGAAGGACGAGATCAGGATCAGTGATCTGTTCGCTGCGGATTCCGTATCCGCGGTGCCTGTCAAAGGCGGACTAGCCGGTGAGCGCGCCATGGAAGCAGGCGTGGCCATCGCGGCCATGGTGAAGACGGACCGGTCCTTTATGGGAGCGGTGGCGGATGCGCTGCGCGCTGAGACCGGAATCCCCGTGGAGGTGGGCGGCATAGAAGCGGAGATGGCTTGCAGAGGTGTACTCACGACACCGGGAACGGACAGGCCTCTTATCATGGTCGATATCGGCGCAGGCTCAACAGATGTGGCGTATATCGATGAATCGGGAGAAATCAGAAGCACCCATCTGGCAGGCGCAGGAGATCTGGTGACGACGGTGATCGATGCGGAATTGGGTCTTGGCAGCTTCGAGACTGCGGAAGTGATCAAGAAGTATCCGCTGGCCAAAGTGGATAACCTCTTCCGGCTCAGGTACGAGACAGGCGATATGGAGTATTTCAGCGAACCTCTCCCGGCAGCGTATTACGGCCATACGGTGGCCGTCATGGGAAGGCCGAAGGCAGACGGCGGCAATCTATACATCCTTGACACGGCAGAGTCCATTGAGAAGATCCGGGCCGTCCGACGTGATGTCAAGAAAAAGGTCATACTTGCCAATGTGAACCGGGCCATCGGCAGAGCGGAGCGCTTTGCTGAGAAAGGCGGCAGAGTGGTATTCGTCGGCGGGAGCATACTGGATTTCGAACTGGGCGATCTTTTGACAGAAAACCTGGGCCGCAGGCGGATCACAGCAGGCCGGGGCAATATCAGAGGAACGGAAGGCCCGAGAAATGCCGTGGCAACGGGGCTGATTGAAACCTATGTCGAAAACCACATTGCGGATAATTCAGGTGGCAGCGATGAATAACAGACCGGAGATACTGATCGGTGTTGACAGCACGGCAGATGAGATTGCGGGTCATGATATCCGCGCACTGGCTGCAGAAGCGGCCTTTGGGATAGAAGAGGAAGGGTGCCTCAGCAGGACATACGAAATGACGGACAGGGACGATTTGCGGTTTTCTCTAGCCGGTGTTACGTTGATCCTTGGTGATAGCGTCAGTTTATACTGCAGGGAAGCCGCGCATGTGGTTTTGGTCCTGCGCCAAAAACAGCTCACGGAATCATCGGCCAGAGCAGCCGGTCATGCCGCGGCGAGATTCATGAAAGGGCTTCCCGTCGGATAATACACTACATAGATGTGACATAATGTGATACTATTGTTACATGGAAAGCACAACTGACAACAGACAAATACGGCGTGACCGGAATACGCTCATGATCGTGGGGGCCGGTGTCATCATTTTTTGCTTATGGAGCATTTTGAAGGACATCGGTCTTATTTTGATACATCCAACGGCACTGATCGGTCCGGACCTGTCGGTGATACCGATCATCACGGCCACCGTCGTATTGTCCATCGATATCGTCATAAGATTATACGTTGGAACTTCGGCCATCAGAGAAGGGCGGGGAGAGAAACAGAGCCGCAAATACATTCGGCTGACGTATCTGCTGATACTGGGCAGTCTGGTGGCTCTGATAGTATATGCTCTGATGCCGGTGATGCTGGTAGAGGGAGTCATCTCTCTGTCGGATGTTGATGCGACACCGCTGGCGAGCGTGATCGTAGAATTCACGTCCCTGATTATGATGGTGCAGCTGGTGAGAGCGGCAAAAAGAATCAAGAGGTGCGGATAATGCAGCAGGATTTTCACTATTACGGAACATACTGTGCCGCCATCATATCCGGGCACACTCACGATGAAAGCCTCGTCATCGCATACAGCGCGCAGTTCGTGGATTGCTGCACCAGGACCTATCTGGGCAGCATCAAAGCTCCTGTGAATGCGGCGACGACCCAGTCGCAGCTGGAACTGGTGGATGCGGGCAGCGACCCGCTGAGTCTGCAGAACATTACCCGGATATGGGCGTCATTTCATTTCCTTCCGGGGGATCTGAACGCAGAACGAAAAAAATGCAGCAAGCGTTATCTGCATAAGTACAGGCTGATCTGCAATACCAACGGAGAACTCGTCAGGGATACCATAGAGCTGGCCAAGGGCAAAGGCCTGGAAGCGGAGGGACTCGCCATGCACGTTCTGGCGGATACCTGGGCGCACCGGTATTTCGCGGGGACTCCTTCGCTGGTGATCAACAATACGGACTATTTCTTTTATGAGCTGTTTCCGGAAGGAGACGGATACAGGGAAGAAAAGATCAAATTCAATCATAATCCATCCTCGGTGGACGATCCCCAGACGAGGCAGTACACCAACAGTGTTTATCAGACCAGTGAGAATTCGGTCATGAATCTGGGGCACGGCAGAGCAGGGCACTTGCCGGATTACAGTTACATAAGATACCGATACATGCCCGCCTGGAAGGATTACGATGATCTGATTAAAGATAATCCGTCTGACTATTATCATGCTTTTTGTCAGATGGTATACGCCATGAAATATCTGCGGGGAGAGAAGCCTTTGTTTGAAACTGGCCGATACGATGAGCAGTCCGTTTCGCCGTGGAAGGAGAGAATCACCGGGATCCTGCAAAAGCGCCAGATCGATGCCAGTGAAGACTGGAAGGCCTTTGCATGCGAACTTTCGGGAATGGAGGTTGAGGATTTCAACGTTGATCAATACCAGGCAGAGTACACCGGGGCAGTGAAAGGCAGCAAGGAGGAGACGTATCTGGGGAGATTTATCTCTGCCGCCCTCGCGCAAAAATCCATGGTGACGAAGAGAATCTACAGTTCAGGGAATCTGCTGGCAGGAATCTCTGTTGACAAAGAACCGGGCAGAGGTGGCAGGAGATGACGAAAACACGCAGAATCAAAGAATTTCTGATCGGAATCGTAATGATCGCAGTCGCTTTGCTTTTGGCGCTGGATCCGGTGCACGGGTTAAAAGCCGTCGCTGTATTGCTCTGCATATCTCTTCTGATTGGAGGGATTCGGGCGCTGTGGTTTTATCTTTCCATGGCGAAGCACATGGTAGGCGGCAAAGCGGTATTATTCAGGGGGATCATTCTGCTGGACGCAGGTGTGTTCACTTTTTCGATCATCGATAAATCCCAGTTGATCATACTGGTTTACCTGATTGTGGGACACGTATTCGCAGGCGTGGTGGATCTGATGAGAGGGCTGGAAGCGAAAGAAATCGGTTCCTCCTCATGGAAATATAAAGCCGGGTACGGCGTCACGAATCTGGCGTTTTGCGCGGCGCTGATCATCGCCTTTGCCGTTTCCCGGGATAATAATATGCTGGTTTATGTATACGCCGCCGGATTGTTTTTCTCGGCGCTCGTCAGGATGCGTTCCTCATTCAAGAGGACGGCTATCCCTTATATTCCTTGAGAAATTCAGATACAGCTGTCGGCCTGCCGCAGAGTATGGACGGCTTGCCGTGAAAGCTGAGAGGACGCCCGTGAATGTCGGACACCAGACACCCGGCTTCCTCTGCGATGAGCTTGCCTGCCGCGAAATCCCACGCCGAAAGCGACAGCTCCGCGTAAAGGCCGAATCGTCCGCATGCGGTCCAGCAGCAGTCTAAAGCAGCGGAACCCGTCCTTCTGACATCCGCTGACATTTCATAGAGCAAAAGCCCCAGATCGAATGTCGGCTTATTCGTCGAGTCATCATAAGGGGCGGTGCCGAATACGGATATTTCTTCTGACATCGAGCAATCATACACAGGCAGTTTCTCTCCGTTGAGGAAGCTGCCTTTTCCTTTGGCCGCGCTAAAAAGCTCGTCCCGGTATGGATCATAGATGACGCCGATCTGCGTCACGCCGTCTGTGGTCATCGCGATCGATGTGCACGAGTGCCGGTTACCGTGGACGAAGTTGGCCGTTCCGTCGATGGGGTCGATGATGAAACAGGTGCCGCGGTCGATTTCCTTAGGATCGGTAATGACCACATCGCCCATTTCGGGGATATATTCCTCGCACAGGAACCGGCAGCCCGGAACCAGTTCGACAAGTTTCGTCATGAGAAATCGCTGGATCTCCAGATCCATGGATGTGACCAGATCGCGCCGGCCTGTTTTCGTCGTGATTCGAACCCCCTGCAGGGAGGAATGGTCTGCGGCGATCAGCTTCTTGCCTGATTCTACAGCCAGGCTCTCGATTTGTTTTCGTAATTCTGTCATAATGTAACCTCCAGCTGCAACCATTGTAACACTTTAAATACATAAAAAGAACAAGAGGATTTATTCAAA
>JAUMVD010000057.1 GCA_030530285.1 Bacillota bacterium
GTATCTCTCATTTTTTATCTATTTCTGTAACATATGTCCTATCACATTACACAGATTGTGATAAAACTCTAAAATACCGTTGTAAAATTCCGACAAACTGTGTATAATATCTCTTGCGAGCGCCATTAGCTCAATTGGATAGAGTCGCGCACTACGAATGCGAAGGTTGGGGGTTCGAGTCCCTCATGGCGCGCCAAAAAGACGTTGAAATTTCAATGGTTTCAGCGTCTTTTCCTTTTACTGGTGTTTATTCTGGTGTTTATTTGATTTTCGTACAAAAAGAAAAAAGGGGCATTGCTGCCCCTTGTCTCCGTGAGAAGTGAACACAAAATAAACCATCTTAATTACTTAACTTTACGGTTTTGCTCACGGAGTTTCTTTAATTTTTTTCTGTACGCATCATTGAGGTTAGACTTGATTGTTAGGTCTGTGACTTTGGCTTTCTTCCCGGCAGTGTTCACTTCTGGAGTGAATGAAGATGCACCGCCGCCGCCACCGCCACCGCCGCCAGAACCCCAGCCGCCGTGTCCGTAACCACGTCTTCTTCCCCAACGTCTGCCGCCCGATTTGTAACCGCTGTCACCATCTACGGAGTAGTCACCGATCTTGCCGTATGGATTCTCGTCCGTAGGTTTTATTACAGCAAACAAGGCTGCTTTCTCTTCTCTGGTCTTCTTCGGATACTTTTCTTCAATAGCGTTGACGATTTTTTTATCTGCGCTGCTATAATCAAGCCCGTACTTTTCTGCGAATCTGTGAACCTTCTTGTACGTCCAGTTAGACTTCTCATACTTTTTGTCTGACAAGCAACGTGCCGGATTCATTCTCATGAAGGCATAAGAGCCAGTTGCGTGGATATGAAATAGCTCAAAGACGAATCACAGAAACTCTGGGCGATCCTAAAGCTGAAGACGTGACTGCTTACATGATAGACAAATGGATCATAGACATTACTGACCAGCTCTCCCCTAAAACGATCAAGAATACTGTTTCGTTCTTATCAACGTGCTTCAAGAAAGGGATGCGCTGGGGAATCGTTACAGCAAACCCTTGTTCCGGGGCAGAGCTTCCGACAAAAGAGCATAAAGAAAAAGTCACACTTGAGCTAAAGGATATAGCACCATTCTACGAAGCACTACACAAAGAAGAAGACTATGACTTTATTGTAGCGGTAGAACTAGCCCTATTTTGCGGTCTACGAAGGTCGGAAATATTCGGATTGACTAATTCATCCATTGACACCACAAAAGCCGTTCTAACAGTCCGTCAGACACGTCATCGCATAAATGGCAAAGATATCGTCCAGTCACCTAAAACGAAAACGTCCGAAAGGACACTTGCCCTTCCTGACTTCCTTGTAAAAGACATTATAGAATTACATAACGAGCATGAACGAGAAAAGCAGAAGCATAAAGTGATAAGTTTTTCTGACTATCTCATTCTTAATGGTTTTGGTGAACCACCTTGCCCAGATCATCTGTGGACTCTGCTGAAGAGATTTGAAGATAAAAACCATCTGCCGAATGTATCACCACACGGGTTAAGGCATACTTATGCAAGTATGGTAAATTACTTTGGACGTGATCTTGTTGAAATATCCAACCAGTTAGGACACGCAAACAAGACGATAACTCTAGACACATATACGCATCTGTTTGAGGACGTTTCTCATGTGTCAAAAGAGATTGCTTCAGAAGTCAATGACTTTATCCGCAAAGCCTAAATATTTCCATATCTGGAACGGATTGACGGTGTTTATTTTGGTGTTTATTTGCCAAAAACAAACACCACCGAACCATTGCAAATACTGGACGGAATCGCTGAACACGTTGCAAACACTAAAGTACAGCAAACAAGGAAAAACTAATGCAAACGAATAAAATGGGTTCGAGTCCCTCATGGCGCGCCAAAAACAAAAGGAGACCTGTTGGTCTCCTTTTGTTTTTTGTTGTTCTTCTATGAGACATGAGGGACTCGAACCCGCAAGGGATGAACAGTCCGTTGGACTGTTCATGTCCGAGCACGGTTGTGCCGCGCGCAGGACGGTGGATCGCGAAGCGATACACGAAAGTCCCTCATGGCGCGCCAGATGAAAAACCTTGAAAGTCAACACTTTCAAGGTTTTTCTTATGCTATACGTCATTGTCTTCCCATCGGCTGACTGCTTCCCATGGATTTCTGATGATTTCTGTATTTTACTCGTTTTCCACCGATTTCTAAATATGACGCCTCTTTCGGTGTAGCAAAAACCTAAAACCCCACCTATAGATGCGCATCAGACATCTTTCAGGTGGGGTACATACTGCTATTGTTGTTGTCTGCTCGTGAATACTACACCGGCACAGCCTACAAATGGCTTGAATTAAAATAATCGGTGGAAAACGGCCGCCAGCCTATAGCAGATCCCGAACGCCTTCCCAGACGCGGACCGCCACCTTAGGGTCGTTCATGGTGTAAATGTGGATCCCCTGCACGCCATGCTCGATCAGGTCCCTGCACTGCGCTACTGCGTAATCGATTCCCGCCTGATAGAGTCCCTTAGGGTCGTGCTCATAATCGGCGATCATGGCGGTGAATTTATGCGGCAGGCTCGCTCCGGAGAGCTGTACGGTCTTCTCGATCTGGCTGGCTTTGACGATCGGCATGATGCCGGCAGATACAGGAACGTTTATGCCTGACTGTCTGGCCAGCTTGATGAACCTGTAGAATTCTTTGTTGTCAAAGAACAGCTGGGTGATCAGAACGCGGGCACCCGCTCCGATTTTGTACTTCAGATTCTGGATGTCTTCCTCCAGGCTTTTGCTTTCGTAATGCCCTTCCGGATAGCACGCCCCCAGAATATCCAGATCATCCGCGCACTGTCTCTGGACTTCTATGGCCAGTTCGTTGGCATGGGCAAATTCTCTCTTGATGTCCTCACCGGGAACGATATCTCCCCGAAGGGCCATGACATTTTCGATGTGCGAGTCTCTGAAGCGCTGAATCATGACCTTGACGTCTTCCCTGGTGGAGTTGATGCAGGTCAGGTGCGCCACGGTTTCGATTCCGTATTCTCTCTTGATGGTTGCCGCGATTTCGCAGGTGGAGTTGTCGGCGATATTGCCACCGGCGCCATAGGTTACGCTGATGAAATCCGGCTGTGTTACTTTAAGCTTATCAACGGCTTCGTAAATGGATTCTTTGTTCTTTTTTCTTTTTGGCGGGAACACTTCCAGCGAAAATACTGGTCTTCCTTCTTCCGCCCGCTGCTTGAATATGTCCGGTATCCTCATGTCTCAAATCTCCTTATATAAATAGTTCCAATAATATCCGGATCCTGTCCTTTCGGCTTTTGCCGCTGACTTCACGGAGAATGGTTTTCCCCTTGCCGCGAAGTACGATTTTGTCCCCTTCTTCAATGTCCATATCCGGTTTTATCGTCTCAATATTATTGACCGAAACGATGCCTCTTCTGATGGCGTCTGCCGCCTTTGCCCGCGACAGGTTAAAGGCTGACGATACGATATTGTCCAGTCTGAGGGATGCTACGGTATCGTGCTTTTTGACGGTTTCCACCTCAGCCACATGCAGTTCGGTGATCGGCAAAACGCTGGCCTTCAGATTCGTTCGCCCGGCCTTATCGTAGTTCATTTCAATGAAGTCCGCGATCCCGGCTTCGACGATGATATCCGCGCCGGCGCCAAGAGGATCCTCCCCTTTCCTGACGAGGATATCGCCGGTGACTTCCCGGTCAAGCCCCAGCGCCAGAAGCGACCCCAGATAGTCGCGGTGCGTAAGCTGCCTGCCGCCCTTGGGCGCAGTGACGCGAACCACCTTCAGCAGCTCCGCGACCTCCGGCGGCAATGCATGTCCGCCTCCTGCCTCCCCGGCCCCGCTCTCTGAGGCCTTCACCTCGATATCCGGCAGATACTCCGGCAAAAACACCGGCATACAGCGCTCGGCGTCATCGTAGCCGCCGTATAACAATAATCTGACCGGCAGTTTCCGTCCCCTGACGTAATCCATCAGGACCTTTCGCTGATGCACATCCAGGAAGTCTCCGGAAGTAATCACGCCCCAGTCATCGGCCTGCTGAATCTTATCTTCCAGCTGCGCAATCAATAGTTCATCTGTTTTCATCATATATCACATACGTGTTCTCCAGCCCGAGCTCCTCGGATCTGGTCACACCGATTATCCTGAATCCGTTTTTTAGATAAAACTCCACATCCTTCCTGCCGTTTGTAAACAGCATGATGGGAAGCTTTTGCTCATCTGCGTATCTGCAGACCGCCTGCAGCAGTCTGCTGCCATTTCCCTGCCCCTGCATGTCGTTTCGCACCGCCAGGAAGTCGGCGTAGATATGGGGTCTCGGAATGTCCAGTTGCTGTTCCTGCCGGTCCAGCTCATCAAAAAACGCCCACCAGCGCTTTTGCTCCTCCGGCGTCAGACGGTCTTTCGCCTTCTCAAAGGCCTCGTTATAGCACCCGGCTGCCTGCATCCTCTCCTCATCGTAGGTCATCTCATCAGAATGGACGAGGACCACCGCTTCATGGATGTTTTCATCCAGGCTGTAGGCGCTGCCATAGCAAAAATCATACGGGCAGTAAAACCGCAGCACCATTTCGATGGCAATCTGCCGCCTATCCGGGTCCTCAAAGACTCTGGCCAGTTTCGGATATTCCGCAAAGGCCTCAAGAAACAGCTCATAGACCTCTTCGTACCGGTCTTCCGGTATTTTGTAAAGTTCTTTTATCTCGATATCCATGGTATAATCAATTATATCACAGGAGAAAACGCTATGAAAAAATTCAGTAAATATTTCGACCACACGTTATTGAAACCGGACGCCGCTCCTTCCGATGTGCTCAAGCTGGTCACGGAAGCGATCCGTTATGACTGCGCCTCGATATGCGTAAACGGCAGCTATGTCAGATCCGCCAGGCGGTTTCGCGACGCCTCCGGCTCGGACGTGAAAATCTGCGCGGTGGCGGGATTTCCTCTGGGGGCCATAGCGACCAACGCCAAAGCCTATGAAGTCCAGCTGGCTCTGGAAGACGGCGCGGAGGAAATCGATCTGGTGATGAACATCGGTCAGGCAAAGGCCGGAAACTGGGCCTACGTCGAAGACGAAATCTATGCCATCGGCGAGATGTGTCACGAAGACGGCGCCATCATCAAGGTCATTATCGAAACCTGCCTTCTCACAAATGACGAGATCGTCAAGGCCTGCCAGTCAGCGGAAGCCGCAGGTGCCGATTTCGTAAAAACGTCCACCGGCTTCGGCGCGTCAGGTGCCAAAGTGGAGGACGTTGAACTCATGAAACAAACCGTTGGTGACAGACTGCAGGTCAAAGCCTCAGGCGGCATCCGAACGCTGGATGATGCAAAAGCCATGCTCGCCGCCGGCGCCGACAGACTTGGCTGCAGCGCGTCTGTGGAAATCATCGAGGCTTTTGAAGAGACGCAGGATTAGCAGATCCTCGGAAGTCCCTCGCCATACAGAACATCGAACCTTCTGGTCGCACCCAGCCGGGTCTTGATGAAGGTTCCTTCCCCTTCCATGACTCTGCCGATAATGGCAGAGTTTTTGCCATGTTCCGTGGCTTTCATGATTTCCAGGGCCTTCTCCGCCTGATCCTCGGGAACCACGGCGATCATCTTTCCTTCGTTTCCCATGTAGAGGGGATCCAATCCCAGTATATCCGCGAATCCTCTAACTTCATCATCAACCGGAATGCTCTCTTCATCCAGTTCGATCTTTACGCCGGAGCTGTCGGCGATTTCATTGAGGACCGTTCCCAGACCGCCCCGGGTGATGTCACGCATTGTCCTGACGTCGATCCCCGCGCCGAATAAGCCTTCTACGATATCGTTCAGCGCCGCGCAGTCGCTCTGAATATTATTCTGTATATCCATTCTGTGGCTCAGGATGCACGCGTGATGGTCGCCCAGATTGCCTGAGCAGATGATCACATCACCGCTGCTGCAATTGGAACTGCTCACCTTGCAGCCTTTTGGGATCTCGCCGATGCCTGTGGTGTTGATGTACAGTCCGCCGTTGCCTTCCACCACCTTCGTGTCGCCAGCGATGACCATTACTCCCGCTTCACGGGCCTGGATCGCCATGGATTCCACGATCTTATCCAGAAGATCGATATTCAGTCCTTCTTCCAGGATGAACCCGCAGGTGATGTATTTCGGTTTGGCTCCCATCATCAGCAGGTCATTCACCGTACCGCAAACGCAGAGTTTGCCGATATCTCCGCCCTTAAATACCAAAGGCGTTACCACGAAAGAGTCGGTGCTGCAGGCGATTCTGGCGATGGCGTATTCACCTGACGTGACCTCAACGACAGCCGCGTCTTCCATCCTGTCCAGGATCTGGTTTTTGAAATGTTTTCCGAATATCTCGGCCATTAGCTGGGCGGAGCTTTTGCCGCCGCTGCCATGCGCCATGGTTATTTTCATATCTTATCTCCTCATTGATCCAAACTAGTGTGTATTTCGATACCAAATGCCGCAGGATCCCTCGCTGGATACCATGCATGGTCCGAACGGCTGCATCGGGGTGCATCTGCCGGAGCGGAACATCGGGCACTGATCGGGGTTGATCCTGCCTGTGATGACAGCCCCGCAGCAGCATTCATCCGGAAGCTCCATATCTTCATACAGATCATGGCTTCCGCCGTCATACATGCTGTATTCGTCCTTAAGATAAAGGCCTGAACCTTCTATGATACCCAGACCTCTCCACATGGCAGGGCCTGCTTCGTATACATCGGAAATGGCCTGAATGGCCTTTGCGTTGCCGTCGTCGCGGACAGCGTTCTTATACATGTTTTCCGTTCTGCTCTCGCCGGTCTCGATCTGTCTGACGATCCTGTAGATAGCCGCCAGAATATGCTCCGCTTCAAATCCCGAAACCACGAAAGGTCTTTCGTATTTGGCGGCAAGCTCGTCATAAATATGGCTTCCCGTAATGACGCTCACGTGCCCCGGGCAGATGAACCCATCGATATCGTTCTGATTCTCACAGATCCACCTCAGAGCCGGGATGGCCGTCTTCAGCGCGGTGATCAGGCGTATGTTCTCAATGCCCTGCTGCCTGGCCATCTGCACCATCAGCGCGTATACCGGAGCCGTGGTCTCAAACCCTACAGCCGCCACGCCGTATAACGTCTGCGGATCGGCCTTTGCTTTATCCAGCGCCTCAAACGGCGAATACATGATCGTGATATTCGCTCTATTTTCTCCATCCGCCGCGGCTTTATTCTCCGACAAACTGCCGCGGGTGCCCGGCACCTTCATCATATCTCCAAAGGTCAGCAGATGACAGCCCTTGGTCCTGGCGAATTCCACGCATCTGTCGATGTATGCGGTAGGTGTGACGCAGACCGGACATCCCGGTCCGGATATCAGCTTGATCTTAGGCGATATCAGATCTCTGATCCCATTCTTAAAAATCGCGGCAGTGTGAGTGCCGCAGACTTCCATGAGTTTCAATTCTCTGCCATCGTAATTTTTAAGATAACTTATGATATCCTTGACTTCCATTACGCCAGCTCCTCCAGATCAGCGAACAGGTCGATGATGTCCTGAGCCTGTTCCTTCTCCATTACCTCGATCGCGCAGCCGGCATGCACCAGCACGTACTGGCCGACTTTCGGTTCGATCAATCCTATATTCACGTTGACACTGTTGCCGTTGAAATCAACCTTGGCAGTGGTGCCGTCTATTTCCGTTACCCTTCCCGGGATTGCTACGCACATGTTATTTCTCCTCTTCAGGCAGTTTGCAGATATCTACCCAGCCTTTTGAATTTGAATACTTCTCTATCTCATCACAGGTCAGCTCGATGGCGCTGTTGCTGCTGCCGCATGCCGGGAATACGGTCTCGAAACGTTTCATCGACACATCGCAGTAAACATCCACATCATCGCGTTCTATCGCAAAGGCGCAAACGCCGCCAATGGCGTGACCGGTGTATTCCAGCACCTCATCCGGTTTCAGCATCTTCGCCTTGAAGCCGAACTGATCCTTGAATTTCCTGTTGTTGATCCGTCCGTCTCCCGCCATCTGCACCAGGATCGCGCCCTGACCCTCAGGCTTGAGAAACGACATTGTCTTACATATACGCGCTCCTTCGACGCCTACCGCTTCCGCGGCCAGATCGACAGTAGCGCTTGAAACATCAAACTCCATGACACGGTCTTCCATGCCGAATTGCTTGAAATATTCTTTTACTTTATCTATTGCCATTTTTTGACCTCCGAAAGCTATGATAACACAAAAGGACGCCGCGGTAAACCTCGCGGCGCCCTAAAAGTCCTATCTGTCTCTCGTCAGAAACGATCAGTCGTCATCTCCGACTGCCGTTTCCGGCTCGGCGTCTTTGATTTCTTCAAAGACTTCTCTCGCTGACATTTTGTTATGCTTTTGCATAATGATCAGAGCCAACGCGATACCGCCCCAAAGGCCGATGCACGCAACCATGAGCATTGCGTTGCCGCCGGTACTCATGCCGGTGGATCCGCCTGCAGCGGCGACGATCTGCGCGATGGTTACCAGGATTGCCAGTACGATGACGCATCCGATGGCCAGCTTGTTGTAGAAACCGACAGGTTCCCACTTAGGCGCATCTTCCGGTACCTGGTAGAATCCCGGTTTTCCCTTGAGCAGTGTCAGGATGATGACGCCCAGAATCATGAACGCCAGGATCAGATATCCGACCCACATAGGGTAACCTTCATATCCGTCCTTGAAGTAGGATATGATGTTGGTGATGAATGTGTATCCGAGAATGATCACGGTCACGAACTTCAGACACCAGGTCCACCATTTGCCTACACTGAAGTTGGATGTATCGTTTGCGATCTTTCTGATTTCTTCCGGCTTGAAGAACCATCCGATGAGCAGTACTTCTACTACGCCGCCGGCTACGATGCCGATGTTGTTGGCGATGAAGTCCGCCAGATCCAGTATGTAAAGGCCTGCGCCGGTAATGAACAGGAACGAAAGAACAAAAGCAGGTACCATGACAACGGTAACGGCCTTCTTATGTGACAGTTCCCACTTATCCTGTATCGGTGTGATGACAGCCTGTGCGATGGAAATCAGCGAAGTGATGCCCGCTGTGAACAGCGACAGGAAGAACAGCACGCCGAACAGTGAATTCAGCGCCGGCAGTGTGCTGATGGCTGTAGGGAATACGACAAACGCCAGTCCGATGCCTGCAGCGGAAACGTCTTCAACGCCTACGCCCTGTGTGTATGCCAGATATCCGATGATGGAGAAGATGCCGATGCCGGCGAAAATCTCAAATCCATGGTTGCAGCATGCAGTCAGGAACGCTGTATTGACAACGTCTTCGTCCTTTGGCAAATAGCTGGCGTATGCCAGCATGATCGCAAAGGCTATAGACAGACTGAAGAATACCTGTCCGTAAGCAGCGACCCAAACGTCCGCCTTGCCGATTGCCGACCAGTCAGGCGTGAACATATACGCGATACCATCCATCGCTCCAGGAAGCGTGATGCCTCTGAAGAATATGATGATGACGCAGATGAGAAGTATCGGCAGGCATATCTTACAAGCAATGTCGATACCCTTGTTGATGCCTCTGTACATGATAAATCCGGCAACTGCCCAGACGATCAGGAACGGAATCAGCAGATTTGTCTGAATGCCGCCAATATCGGTCATGGAATCCGTAATGCCCAGGAATCCATAGAAGAATCCGCCGGTGTCTTCTCCCCATTTGTTTCCGAATGAGAATCCGATGTACGAAAGTACCCAAACGACGATGGCGAAGTAATATACCAGAATGAGGAATGCGGTCAGCGTCTGCAGCCAGCCGAGCCATTCAAACTTCCTGTTGATTCTGGCGAATACTCCGGGGGCTCCGGTTCGATACGTCTTACCTAGGGTGTATTCCAGAATAAGGATAGGAATACCTGCTGTCAAAATGGCGAACAGATACGGGAATATAAAGGCTCCGCCGCCGTTCGTCGCAGCGATATAAGGAAATCTCCATAGGTTGCCAAGACCTACGGCTGAGCCTATAGCTGCCAGTATAAAGCCCAGTTTACTGTTCCATTGATCTCTCAATTCTTTCACTCTCCCTCTTAATAGTAAAATGATTACAAAAATAAATGCTCACACTATTATATTCATATGCTGCTTGTGTGTCAAGTTTTTTTGTATGTACGCACAAATCACTCCTCCCTTTTGCTGTATGAGAAGACAAAGCACATAAACATATCGTAATGTTGTTTTTATTGTATGGCCTTATTTTTTCGGATATAATGAAAATATGCATGAACTACCAGTAACACAAAACATCATCAAGATTGCCGAGGAGCACTGCAGAGAAAACGGTGGAAGCCGCGTATTGACAGTGGATCTGGTCATCGGCGAATACTCCGGCTACGTGGGAGAGGCCATCCAGACCTACTTCGATGTCATCACCGAAGGAACGCTGTGTGAGGGGGCGGTTTGCAATGTGGAGAAGATCCAGCCCAAGCTTCGCTGCAATAAGTGCGGCAGGCTTTTTGCCAAGCAGCTCCTGACCTTTGACTGCCCTTACTGTGACGGCCAGGGAGTCGCCACCGATATCGGCAAGGAATTTTACATAAAGAGTATCGAAATAGAATAGACCCAAATCATGAGCGCTAACAAGAAACAAACCGAGAAAATCAAATTATGGGGCATCGTTCAAGGGGTCGGGTTCCGGCCCTTTGTTGCTAAAGTGGCAGATAAACTGTCGATGAAGGGCGAAGTTCTGAACATCGGAGGACTGGTGGAAATCACCGTTACGGACTACCCCGAGCGCATCCAGGAATTCATCGACGTCATCTACGCCCAAAAGCCCGTTCCTGCCGAGATCGTTCACGTTAAACGATCGGTCATCGATGATCGGGAATTTGATGCCTTTCATATCATCAAAAGCGATGAAGGTGACGATGAGGCCGCTATGATCCCCGCGGATCTGGCGATCTGTCCTCACTGCCTGGAGGAGCTGTATGACAAACACGACCCGCGTTATCAGCATCCCTTCATCAGCTGCATGATCTGCGGTCCCAGATATACCATTATAGACAGAATCCCGTACGATCGGCACAATACCACCATGGTGGATTATCCGATGTGCGATTTTTGTGACGAACAGTATAACGATCTCCATGACCGGCGTCATCACGCGCAGACCATATCCTGCCACGAATGCGGGCCTCACCTGATCTGGCGCGATTTGGAGACACTGAATGATGAGAACCTGACGATGATGAGCGAATACCTCTCCGGAGGTCCGGATTTTCTCTCCATCGACCCTAAAGATGACGCTGCAATACTGGACAGAGCCGCGGAGATCCTGAGAGACGGAGGAATTTTAGCCTTCAAAAGCGTCGGCGGATACAATCTGGTGGCGGATCCGTTCAATAACAAGGCCGTCGCGAAACTCCGCCAGGCGAAGAACCGGGAGAGCAAGCCTTTTGCCGTCATGTTCAGGAGCCTGGATGAGATCAGGAAGTACTGTCACGTCGGCGACGTTGAGGCGAGACTTCTCGAATCATCGGCAAGGCCCATCATCCTGCTGGAACACAAGCTGGACGAAATGGCGGAAGACATCAGGTACAATGATTTGAAGCGCAGCAGATTCATCGGCTCCTTCCTGCCGTCATTTGCCGCTCAGTACATGCTCCTCGACCGGATCAGCCCGCTGATTTTTACCAGCGCCAACCTGTCCGACATGCCAATGATCAAGGACGATGATGAGATGATGCGGCTCATTGACCGGCTGAACCGCGGCCAGCGGCTCATCAGCGGCGTGCTGTACAACAAGCGCAGGATCCAGGTCCGGGCGGATGATTCCGTGACCAGAGTCATCGACAATCAGCCTCAGATGATTCGGCGGTCCAAGGGATACGCGCCTGTACCCCTCTACTGCTCCGCTGCGTCTGCGTCAGCAAAGCCAAAGTCTTTTCTGGCGGCCGGGCCTCAATTAAAAAATTCCTTCGCCCTCACCAAGGGTGGATTCATCTATGTCAGCCAGTATTTCGGTGATATGGATACGATCGAAAACCAGCAGGTCTACGAAGAAAACGTGACCCGCATGGGAGATCTGTTCCGCATCAGACCTGAAGCTGTGGTTTGCGACATGCATCCGCTTTACTACACTACTGCTTTTGCGGAAAAGTACGCTGCCGCCCACGGTCTGCCTTTGCTTCATGTCCAGCATCACCACGCTCACGTGGCCAGTGTGATGGCCGAAAACGACCTTGACGGTCCTGTCATCGGCGTCAGTTTCGACGGAACCGGATATGGCAATGACGGCCGCATCTGGGGAGGCGAATTCCTGCTGTGCGAAAAGGGAGACATGCAGAGAATCTCTCACCTGAAGTACGTGGATATGATCGGCGGAGACTCCTCCATGAAGGATGCCGTCAGATCCGCTCTGAGTTTCGTGTCGGCTTACCAGTCGAAACGAATGGACGAGGCATCCCTTTCGGATGACGGCAGCAGAGAGATCCTGCTGGATATATCCGACATCATCGCCTTCGGTCAGCAGCGCCTGCTGCGTCTTCCGGCAAGCGAACTGATCATGAAAGCCATCAAATCCGGTGTAAATACGGTTCAGAGCTCCAGTATGGGACGGCTTTTTGACGGAGTCTCTTCCCTTCTGGGAATAAAGGATTATAATGATTACGAAGGACAGTGCGCGATTATGCTGGAGGATGCCGCGGCCTTTGCGCAAAAGCATCCGGGGGAATTCGAAAACTGCGATCTGGCTCTGTCGTTCCATGAACGGGTGATCGATATGATCCTTTCGGAATGCAGATTCATCCGTGACAAATACGGTGTGACGAAGGTCGCCCTGACCGGCGGCACATTCCAGAATAAGATCCTCATGGAAGGCGTTCTGACAAAACTGCGCGCCTTTGGTTTCGAACCGTACTATAATGTATCCGTAAGTCCTAATGACGGCGGTATCGCGCTGGGACAGGCCTATGTCGCGATGCACAAGGAGGTATAATTGAAAAAAGGTTTCCTGCGCAGACAAAAAGAGTACAGCACGGAGACTCTCATCGATGTGGATTATAAGCCTGAAGATGTGATGGATTACGACAGCGGCAAAGCTCCCGTAACCAGAAACACGCAGCAGGCCGAAAGACTGGATGATCTCGTTGAATTCCAGAAGCATGCCCGGGGGCATGATGATCAGCGGGACACCCACAATTATAATGTCCTGAACGCTGTGCGCGACTACGATCCCGACGCCGAGAGACGTAAGGCAGAAGTTGATCCGGTGCGCGAGGCAGCATATGATGCGGAACGTGAGGCCGACTACGATCCGGACTATGGTCAGGACTACGACCTGGACTATGGACTTGACGATGTGAACGACCAGACCGAAAACGACGGCTTCTATGATTTCGAAAACGAGCTTGCCAGCGGGTTTGAACCGCGGCCTCTGAGACCTGACGACGCGGGTTACGAAGACATTATGGAGCAGTTTACCGCCGCGCCTACCAAACCAAAGTACTGGTTCGAAGAATTCGGCGATTACTGGTCCTGCAGCTGCGGTCATCTGAATAAGGGCGATTACTGTACGAACTGCGGACTGACCAGGGAGCTTTTGAGGTCCCTGTTTATCCTTCATAAGCCTGGCGAAGAGCCGGGTAAATACGAGGGAATGCCCGTCAAATATGAAGAAGTTGAGGTCATCGTGCCGAAAGGCCGCCTGTCCTCCAAGCAAAAGATGTCCATCGCCATCGCGATCATCGGCATCCTTCTCATTTGCGGCGGATTGTTCTCTTACTTCTACATGATACTTCCGGCCATGGAAAAGGAGGCCGCCGAAAACGTGAAGACTACCGGCGACGCTCTGCAATCGGGCATACAGGAATGTGTCGAGGAAACGGACAATTTCTTCCTCAACAGCTACATCACCGCCGGTGACGCCTGTATGGATGACAAGCACTACGAATCGGCCATCAGCTATTACAACAAAGCGCTGCAGATCGACAGCACATCCGAAATCAAGGATATGATTACCGAGGCCAAATACCAGTACGTCAAATCAAAGAAAAAAGACGGCGGCGATAAGTTCGAAAGATATCTCGGTGAACTCATGGGTCTGGAATACAAGGACGTAGCGGATATCTACAAGGAGTACTACGCCTGGCACTTCAAGATTGTGACCAACTTAAGTCCTGAAGACTACTCCACGGATCTGGAGACCGCCAGCCGCGCGGACACGATTTACTTCCACGTCACCGTAAGCGGAGGACCGCCTGAAAGCTCCATCAACGTTTACTACGACGCCACCTGGCCAAACGGCAACAAATCCACCGATATGATCGGTTCCAACTGGACCGACGGATCCAAGGGAACGGCCAGACTCTCCTACCCGGTGCCGATGTTCCTCAAGGAAGGAACGCTTAAGTTCAGCATTTACGACAAAAACTCCCAGGAGCTTCTGGGCAGCGACTCCATCAATCTCAAACACTAGTGCGTCAGATAATGTGTCAAGGACGCGAATCATAGGGAAATAAAAAAAGTGTCAATGGGAATCGTCCCATTGACACATTTTTTATTTCCGTTCGGTTAATTGTTCGGATTATTCGA
Organism: Bacillota bacterium; assembly: GCA_030530285.1. Lineage (GTDB taxonomy): Bacteria > Bacillota > Clostridia > Peptostreptococcales > Anaerovoracaceae > Lentihominibacter. The sequence continues at coordinate 14,608 of JAUMVD010000057.1, forward strand.
TAAT
>JAUMVD010000058.1 GCA_030530285.1 Bacillota bacterium
AAACTGCAAAATGCTCTCGATTTCTCTCCTAATCTCTTCCATTTAGTGCCCCCTTTTGTAGTTTCGCCGGATTTCAGAAAAAAACTTCACAAATCTGGCTCATTTTTTGTAGTTTTTCACGCCGAAAACTTTAAACAACAAACTTTCTTATTTTTAAGATGGCGTTTAGGCCGAATCGGCTCTTCGTTTGAAGTTTTTCGGATGTTCACTTAAATACTACACTAAATGGAAATATTTGGCAACCAATTTTTGGTAAATCACGCTGGGCGTGGTCAGGCGTGCCTGATTAGCCGCGCTGGGCGTGGTCAGGCGTGCCTGGCAGCCCGCGCCGGGCCGACTTCTTAACAAATCAGGGCCGGCCTGCCGGCCGGCCCCTATGATTTCTGACTTTCGGGAATTATTCACCTTCTACTGCTGGTGGTTCTTCGCCACGTCTTCTCATTGCTTCTTCGCAGAGGAATGTAGCAACGTCGATACCGTGGGAGTCTCTGCCGAATCCTTCGTCAATGCCAGTCTCACGAGCTTCTTCAGGGATTACCTGAGTTCCGCCTGCCGCGATGATGACCTTGTCACGGATACCCTTTTCGATTGCCAGCTCATTGATTCTCCTCATGTTCTTGTAGTGAACGTTATCATGTGAAATGATCGTTGAAGCCAGGATAGCGTTAGCGTTCAGCTCAACTGCCGCGTCAACCAGCTTTTCTACAGGAACGGAAGTGCCAAGGTAGTTAACCTTTACGCCCCACTTTTCGATTCCGCCGTGCTTGATGTTGATGATCTCACGGAGACCTACTGAGTGTTCGTCGTTACCAACTGTACCGCATACAACTACCATTGGATGTTCTTCGAACTCTTTGTAGAGAACTTCATCTGTCTGGTGATGTGGTGGTGCAGGGATCTCGAGCGTTGAAGGATCGATATCGAACGGAACCTTGCCCTTCATTTCGATTCTTGTTCCTTCAGCCTCCTGCAGTACTTCCTTACTGATTACTACAGGGTCTTCAAGACCCAGCTTGTGGCCGATTTCGAGGGCTACTGCTTCTGCAGCTCTGGCGTGTGTAGGGATACACATAGTGAGCAGGATTATTCCGTCACCGCACCATTCAACTTCCGGAATGATCGCTTTGCCATCGTGATACTTAGCAACCTTTTCGAGTCTTACATTTACGTTGTCCTCTTCGTCCAGCTCGTCGATGTAAACGATCTTGCTTCTGTCTTCGAACGTACATCCGCCGATGAGCGCTGCAGGATCTTCCGGGTCGCCGCCGTACTGTTCAACGTTGTTGTAACCATAGTGAGCAGTTACAGGAGCCATGTAGTCGTCTTCTCTTTCGAAGATGTATCCATAGCCTACGCCGCCGTCCAGCTTACGAGCGATACCGTCGCCGTTTCTTTCAGGATATTTACCTGAGTCAACGAAGAATCCTTCTTCAACAGCCTTGAAGTATCCGCCTGTTTCAACCATTTCTTCCATGAACAGGAGAGCTCTTTCTTTGATCTCTCTGGCGTTCTCTCTCAGCGGGCCGTCCTTCTTCAGTTCAACCATTTCCATCAGGCCGTCCATACCGATCAGTGTCTGCTTAGCGTTGTCACATGCTTCGATATTGTAGATGTGCCAAGGAACGTTTCTTCCTTCGTCAGGAGTGATTGTTGACTGAATATCAGCTGAAGTCAGCTTGGAAATGAACATATCCAGAACGTGAGTTACTGTAGCTTCTCTAGCTGAGGAGCAGATGTACTTCGTGTTCTGCTGTGCTCTCATCTTATATCTGTTGCAGATCTCTCTCAGTGCTACCGCATATGGCAGGTCATAGTACATCAGAGGTCCAGGAACCGCTGTTGGAGGTACTGTTGACAGTGAGATCAGATCAGGGCTGATGCCAACCTTTTCTGAGAAACGTGAGTTGATGGAGTGCTGTACGATCAGCTCAGGCATAACCTTCCATGCGTCTCTGGCAGTAGCGTTAGCGTTGTGAGCTCCGTCGATCTGAAGCATTCCTGCCCATGCCATGATCTTCTTTGATTCGCAAGCGTCTACGAATGATCTGATGGCGTTGATGTCTCTGTACAGTACGTTGTACTGAGGGTCCTGGTGAGCGCCGTTTACGCCTTCTTCAGCGAACATTACCGCTACGTCAGGGCCGGCAACGCCTGATACGTATGAATGATAGTTGATCGGACGACCAACTTCGTCTTCGATGATATCGCAGGCTTTTCTCTGTGCTCTAACCTGCTTACGAGTGATAGGAACACCGCCGATGCCCTGTGGAGTACCTTCCATCAGGCCGTCGATATGTGACTGTCCCATGTGTCTGATTACCATCAGGTGGTCAGCGCCATGGTATGCGCCCATTCTCATTCTTCTGATATCGTCTTCGAATCTTCCGGAAGCGATCTCAGTCGTGATAACAGGCATTGGCTGCGGGTCGATGTCTCCGAAGTACTTTGCAGGAGGAAGTCCTACGCTGTTCTTCAGAGGCTTTGAACAGTCATGATATTCAAACGGTCCCATTTTGAGTCCTGGAGCAGGCTCTCTCCAATGCCAGCCCCTTCTTCTTGGCTCATATTTATCAAGGTCTTTCAGTATTTCTCTGATATCTAACTTTTCGTTTGGTGCGAACTTTAATTCTGACATCTCGTTACCTCCTTACTTGAAACTTGCTACTACTTCGTCCCAGTATTCGCCGGCAACCAGCTTTTCAGCTGCTTCCTTTGCTGAGAGGTCGTGTGCCTTCATTACCTTGTAGACTACGTGTCCAGCGCCATGTCCCATGAGACCTCTGTCCATGCAGCCTTCAACTACCTTCTGAGTGTCCAGTGATGATACACCCATTCTCAGGAGAACAGCTCTCTCTACGGAAGGAGTTGTGTTCTTTCTTCCAAGTTCCAGAAGTGGGTCAACGATCTGATCTGTCAGCTCCCAGAATCTGTTGTAGAGCTCTTCGTCAGTCAGATTCGCAATGTGTTTTCTGCGTTCTGCAAAATCGTCTTCTCTTTTCATCCTTTTTCTCCTTAATGGAGCCTCCGCCCCGCGTCCTCTGAGGCGAGGCGGCGGCTACTTATGTCATGCAGTTATAACAATCCGTTTTCTTCCAGCGTCTTCTTAACGAAGTCGACGTCTGTCTTAGTTTCTACAGCCAGGAACTCCAGGTCTGAATCTGAAGGCTTAACGCCTGCCTTCTTTACAGCCTTCTTGATCAGTGACTGTCTGAAGTGATTGAGATCAGCTTCCTTATACTTGAACAGAGCAGGGCTTGATGGCAGAACTACGCTCTTGCCAGGAACTTCTTCCTTAGGGTCGCCCAGTCTTACGTCTATGCCGTTTTCCTTAGCGAACCAAAGCTGAGGCTGTACGTGCTTGCCAGCGCCGGTGTACTCTGTTTCTGATACAACCAGGATAGCATCCTCAGGCATTTCCTGAGCCAGTGAGAAGGCAGCTGCCAGTGAAGTCTGGCCTGCAGGTCCTCTTTCGATACCTTCCAGCTGTGCCAGCATTTCCGTCATTTCCATGATCTCGCCCTGGGTGATCGTTACATACCTGTCCATATAACGCAAAGGCCTTGCAGCTGATCTAGGAACGTCACTGTGGTCAGGATCTGTCGCGTAAGGAACGCCAAATCCCGTATGGCCTGTAGTACATGATTTCTTGTTGAAGTCCACGTCTGATGCCATTGACAGTCCTGAAAGGTCAATTGATGCAGCAACGATCTCAGCATCACAGCCGGCCATCTTAACTCCTCTGGCCGTACCGGTTGTCATGCCGCCGCCTGCAGTCGTGCAAACTACCATGTCCGGATCCTTGCCCAGCTTCTCTCTGCACTGCATTACAATCTCATAACCCAGTGTGTCAACGCCGGCAATACCGAATGGTGAGTACAGTGAAGCGTTGAAGTATCCTGTATCCTCCAGAATTGACAGGAATGAGTAGAACAGTTCAGGTCCTACTGTCAGCTGTACGACTTCTGCTCCGAGAGCTTCACACTTACGAGCCTTTTCTACGATTTCAGGCTGTCCTACGCCCTTTGAGTCGTAGCATTCCTGAACGATGATGCACTTGAGACCCTGAATCGCTGCCTGTGAAGCAACGGCTGCGCCGTAGTTTCCGGAAGTAGCGGCCATAACGCCCTTATATCCCAGCTTCTTTGCGTGATATACTGCGCATGCGGCACGTCTATCCTTAAATGACCCTGATGGGTTCGCTGCTTCGTCCTTGATGAAGATGCGAGCGCCATAACCAGGCTTCGCATACTTCCTGGCCAGCTTTGTCAGGTTTCTGGCTTCCAGCAGCGGCGTATTGCCTACGCCAAACTGGCTCTGAACTCTGTTAACTTCTTCCAGTGTGTATCCTGTCGAAGTCATGAGCTTGTCATAATCGAATGCGATAGGAGATGTTTCAAATTCTGCGTAGTCCAGTCCGAGAGCGTCTTTCTGGATGTCATTGGATCTGCCCATTACGGATGCATAATCTTTTGCCAGAGTCATTATCTCTCACCTCCTATTTCTGCCATTTCCTTTCTCAGAACCTTATCAACTTCGATCAGTTCCGGGACGAACTTGCCGTAGCTGTGGTCATAATATGGAGCGTCGTCGATGAGAGTTCCTTTTTCAACTCTGCCGACTACGGTTTCTACTGTAACTTCATCGCCGATCTCGGCGTCTTCAAGCAAAAATCCTTTCGTCCACTGTTCCAGGTCGCAAGCCTTTGTGTCGTCAGGAAGCTTCGCTGTTCTTTCTTCAGCCTTCAGAACGATACTGTGGATGCGGACCCAATCGCCTTTTTTTGCCATTGTATAATCCTTTCTTGGTATATCTTATCGATCTTATTTAACGATCTTCTTATCTTCTCTAACTTTGTTTCTCATGTCGCCCATGATAGCGCAAGGGATAGGCATAGTGATCATAGTCTGCAGTCCCGGTTCAGCGTTGATGATGTTAGGGATGCTGTTAGCGATCATAGCGATAGTTCCCAGTCCGCCTTCAACCTCTGGGCTGTTAACCATGTTGATTGCAGGAGTACCTTCGATGATTACATAGTCACCAGTGTTGATTCCAACCTGTTCAGGCTCGATCTGCTGTGGGTGCTCCATTCTGATTTCCAAGCCGTTTGACAGCTTAGCGTCAGCTACCATAGCAACGCCTGAGCATGAACCAGCTGCTGCGAAGCCATAAGGTGACTTTCTGTCAACATCTGTGAGGATTGGATCCATGTCCTGAGCGAATTCTTCAACAGTGAGGCCAAGGCCGTCAGCCATCATGCCAACTGATTCTGCGAATCCAACGTGGCCAGCCATAGTTCCGTCAGCCTTTCTCTTTTCGAATTCTTCCTTGCTGATGCCGATTCCCTGTTCTTCCATAACTGTAGGTCCGAACGGTGACAGTGAGTTAACTCTCTTGGAGAGGATGTGCTCTACGTCTACCATGCAGCCAGTCATAACCAGTACGAGCAGGTCCATGATGTGACCAGGGTTGATGCCTGTTCCCATTACGGATACGCCGTTAGCCTTTGCGATCTCATCCAGCTGCTTAGCCAGTTCTGGTTCCTGAGCCTGCGGATAAGCCATCTGCTCTGCTGAAGTGATTACGTTCATGCCGTTTTCCATGACCAGCTTGAGCTTAGGGAATACGTCCTTTGTAAATGAGTCTGTGCAGACGATAACAACGTCAGCAGCGCCCGGCTTGATAACGTCTTCTGCAGTACCCATGATAACGTCATCTCTGTCGCCTCTTTCGTGCTCGATAATCGGAAGATCAAACATTGACTTGCCAACTCTGTCGCCGATTTCTACTGCGCCAACAATGTCAACGCCCTTCTTCGTCAGCAGCATGTTTGCGATTCCGCCGCCCATAGCACCGAGACCCCAGATGATTACTTTTACGTTCTTCATAATTCTTTTCTCCTTTTCATCATTTTTCTATGTGATTTAATTGTAGCCTTACGCTTGTGACACAATAATAGAGCAAGTACCGTGCCAATGTTCGGCGCAATACCTGCTCTTTTTGTATTGCCATTTTTGACTGAAATTTCAATGGATTCAGCGTTTTACAATTTCTTCCTTTCTTTAGCGCACTACAGCGTGGCTTTAAAACCGCAACTATATTTGCACCACCCTGCAACTATATTTGCACCCCAGGCATCGCTTGAAGGGTCGGATTATCCGATCCCATACTTTCTGATTTTGTGCTGCAGATTTTGCCTGAGCATTCCCAGATCCCTGGCGGTCTGGGATACATTGCCGCCATTGGCCATCAGATACTGCCGGATAACGGTTTTTTCGATGTCTTCCAGATACTCCGACAGCGTTCCGCCCTCTGTGGCGAACTCCGATATTCTGTGGTCGCCGCTTCTGTGCCCGCCGCCGATGTTGATGTCGTCCTCATCCAGTACGTGCTCGCTGTCAGCCATGGATACCGCGCTCATGATGATATTTTCAAGTTCCCTGACGTTGCCGGGATAATCGTACGTCATGAGCTTTTGCATGGCCTTATCCGACACCATCCAGACTTCCTTGTCGAACCGCTCGTTATATTTCTTGAGAAATTCGTCCACCAGAATCCGGATGTCGCTCTTTCTCTCCCGCAGCGCGGGGATGTGCAGGTTTACGATTCCCAGTCTGAAGTAGAGGTCCTTTCGCAGCTTCCCCTCGCTCAAAAGCTTTTCCGCCGGTTCGTTGATCGTGGCGATGATCCTGACGTCCACCGGGATATCTTTATCTCCGCCCACGCGCCGGATGTATTCCTCCTGGAGGACTCTGAGGAGCTTTCCCTGAAGGCCGAAAGGCATTGCGCTCACTTCGTCCAGCAGCAGCGTGCCCCCATGGGCCTGCTCAAATAGTCCCGCTCTGTCCTCGGCGCCGGTGAAGCCGCCTCTGGCCGTTCCGAACAGCATGCCTTCCAGCAGACTTTCGGGTATGGCCGCGCAGTTCTGCGCCAGAAACGGGCCTTTCTTCCGCAGTCCGTCATAATGTATGCTCTGGGCGAACAACTCCTTACCGGTTCCTGTCTCGCCGTTGATCAGGACCGTGACATCATTTCGCGACGCTTTCTTGGCTCTGGCCAGCGTTTCCTCAAAGGCTACGTTTTCCCCGACGATATCGGCGAAGTGATACTCCTTGATCCCCCGCTTCTTATCTTCGGCGGGATTCAGCAGCCCGCTCTGCAGATCCAGGATCGTGTCGCTCATGTTTTTGATATCCGTGATATCTCTGGCCACTTCCATGGCGGCAATGACCTTGCCGTCGACGACAATGGGAACCGTGGAGTTGATCGTTTTGACTTCCTTGCCATAAACGTTCAGATAGGTCTGTTCCTTATTCATGGTGGCCTTTTGCTCATGCAGGGCCGACAGCAAAGTACTCTCCTCCTCGGGTATGGACGAGAATATCTCTCTGAATGGTTTCCCCAATACATCGCTTACGTTGATCTTTTCGAGGCTGGCCATCTCTTCGTTATACAATATCGAGATGCCGTCCGAATCAACGATGTGCATGGCGCCGCCCAACACTTCAGCCGCCGCCTGCAGGATAGCCTGATAATCTTTTACTCTCATACTTCTTACTCCTTCTTGCACCTAACAATATATCACATCGATACCTGTCAGTGCAAATATATTTGCACGGTTTGGCAAATCAGGCCAACCTGTGTTAGAATGAGTATTACCGTTATACGATGAGTGATGATAACAGTGAGGACTGCATGAGAAAGAAAGCTATATTCATCGGCAACAGCATCGTGGCCGGCTATCCATGGAGCAAAGGCAAAAGCTTCACCGGGGTTTTGCGCCGCGCCTTGAAAGGCGACGACAGCGACGGCATCGCCCAGCCCGACTTCGCCAAAAGCTGCGGCTTCGAAATCATAAACAAAGGCATCAACGGCGATACCACCACCGGCATAAAATCCCGCTTCCACCAGGACGTTCTGGCGGGAAGTCCGGATCACGTCTACTTCCTTACGGGAACCAACGACTTCATCTACCGGGAGCAGACGCCGGCGGAAGCCTTTGCAAATCTGGAGGAAATGGCCGACCAGGCCCGGGCGGAGGGAATCACGCCTGTCTATATCACGCCGATCCGCGTAGACGCCGGCAAAGCGGAATGCATGTGGATGGCGGGATTCGGAATCTCTTATCCTGCAGTCAACCGCGATGTGGATCAGCTGTCACAGCTCATGAGAGATTCGGGCAGGCTCTATGTGGATCTGAACCGCGCCTTCGCGGGGTACGCGGCTGGATTTGAGGACATCGACCTGGTTTACCTGGATGGGGTGCACCCTATGCCTGACGGCCACGTCTTTATCGCGGGCGAGATCATCAGGTTCATGGCAGAAAACAAAACGTTATTGGGATTATAAGGACATATTGGGATTATAAGGACATCGATCAAAGGAGAACAGACAGAATTATGAGATTGAGAAAAGATTACGATGAAATGCAGGAACGTGAAATATTACTGATCGCGCAGATCTCTGACGCGCTGGCGCACCCGGCACGCATCAGGATCTTCCGATACATCATGCAGCAGAACAAAAGCAGGACCCCCGTATGCAATAAGGATCTGGTGGCGGCTTTTGATTACTCACAGGCGACGATTTCACAGCACGTCAAAAAACTTGTGGATGCCGGATTGCTGCAGGTAAAGAAACAGGACCGTTTCTCCTACTACTACGTTCATCTCGGCACGCTGCAGGATTTCGTAGACGCAACGAAAAAATTCGAGAATATGTAATCATTCCCGAATTTCGTCTATTCCTATATTGGCGAGCTCATCAGCTCTGTTGTTTTTTTCCGTCACGTATCGGAACTCTTCGCGGGTAAACCCGTCGCCGTTCCACTGGCGGAATTTTTCGTACAGTTTATCCATATCCGTGTTGAGACTGTTCAGGTTCACATGCCCCTTGACCCGGTAAAACTCTATGTCGTGTCTGTCCAGATACGGCAGCAGCCCCTCCCAGAGATCTCTGTTCTCTACCGGCTTTTTCTGCGCGGTTTTCCAGCCGTTTTTCTGCCAGTTGACGTACCACTTCTTCCTGAAGCAGTCCATCAGATAGCTGCTGTCCGAGAAGACCTGTATCCTCTGACCGTCCTTCGTGATGGCGCCGAACGCTTCCAGCAGAGCGGTCATCTCCATGCGGTTGTTTGTGGTATTGGCTTCGCTGCCATAAAGCTCTTTGACCGCTGATCCGTATTCCAGGATGGCGCCCCATCCGCCCAGGTTTTCTTCATTCTGGTTGCCGGAACATCCTCCGTCCGTGTATATCCTCAGGATCTTATCATTTCGCATACTATATCTTCCCTTTGGCTTTGCACACTGCCGGCTCCGAAGACTCTCCCAGGATCTTCTTGCCGTCCTTTGTGGTCAGACCGCCTGCGATCTTGTACGTATACTCTTCTCCCGGCTTGCAGTCGGAATCCGTCCAGGTGGTCGTCTCTGACGGCACCACATCCATCTGTGTGAACGTTTCACCCGAAGGCCCCTTGCGGCTGATCACACAAACCTCAGCGTTCTTGATCTGTTTCCAATCCAGTATGATAGATCCGTCCTTGCCGGCCGAAGCCTTCACTGTCGTCTTCGGGATGTTTCTGTCCTCATCCGTTGCTTTCGTCCCTAAAGCCTTTGCGACTGCCCTGTAGGCATTGACGTTGCCGTATCCGGTGCTTCCGTCTTTACCGGGCTGCAGCAGATCCTCGGCTGTGGTGAACAGTATGTTCTTAACTTTCTTAACACTTAGGGACTGGTTCGCGTACATGACCATGGCCGCCGTTCCGGCGACGATGGATGTGGAGAATGAAGTCCCCGTGTCGCTGATGACCACATCACCCATACTGGTGGTCAGAATCGATGTGCCGGGAGCGGAGATGTCCTTCTTGCTGCCGTATGAGGATGTCTCATTCCTGCAGTCTTCGCTGAAGGCATCCGTGTATTTCGTGGTATTGATGCAGCTGATACATGACGCGTAGTCCGACGGATACCAAGGCTGGTCATCGCCGTTGTTTCCGGCGGATGCGATGAGAAGCGTCCCTTCTTTAGAGGCCCAGTTTAATTTATCCTCCAGCGCTTTGTCCTGTCCGTGCCTGCCGAAGCACATGGTGATGATCCTGGCTTCGTGCCTGCAGGCGTAGTCTATGCCGGAGATAATGTCCGCTGTGGTCGCGGCGCTCTTTTTCGTGTCGTTCTTTTCGTCGTGGAATACATCCAGTGACATCAGCCTGATGATGTCGTTATTATTCCCCGCAGCCACGCCGGCGATGCCCCTTTTATTATTGGAGGTCGCCGCAATAACTCCCGCCACTTTGGTTCCGTGGCTGTTCTGCGGATCGATGCCGGACCCTGCGCCGGCAGCCTGTTCGGTGTTTCTCACAAGATCCCTCTGGTCTCGGGCTACCCCGGTATCCAGCGAGGCCACGATGATTTTCGTGCGGCTGTTTTTGATCTTGCCTTTATTCCTCTGTTCATCGATGAGATCCCATGCCTCCGGAGCGTCGATATAATCCAGATACCACTGATCCGCGCTGTAGGTGTCCTTTGTTTTGACCGCATCCAGCGTGGAGTAGTAGTAATTCGGCTGGGCGTATTTCACGTCCGGATTCTTGGCGATTTCGCCGGTGGCGGCTTCTTCATCCAGGCTGACGCCGGTCTCCACCAGCATGATATTGTCTTCGGATTTGACCTTGCTCAGTTTCAGGCCGGTCTTGAGACTGCCTGCCGATACGGATCTGCCCTCACCCGCCAACTCTTCTGACAACGCAAAAGCAACTATGTCTGCCGCCGTGTCCTTCGTCACGTCCTTATCGAACATGACCAGGAGCTGGTTGTCAGCATAGTTCGGTGAATCCACTGCGGTCTGTTCCGTGCCATACACAGATCCCGGCATCAAAACCACTCCCTGCAGCGCCATCACGGCGGCCACAAGAATCGCGGCAATATGAATCAATCCGTTTCTTCTCAATAATGGCATGCGAGCCTCCTACTTCGTCAACTGTAAGCATACCATCCCGCTTTTAATCTACAATAAAACGACACTAAACAACTTTTAAGGTTAAGGTTAAGATTTGTTAATCCTCCAGGAGCCCGTCCTCCGGCTTTTCGATGTACTCCGGTATGAACACGTTGAAGCAGCAGCCTTTGCCTTCCTCTGACTCCAGCTCCACATGGCCGCCGTGGTCCTCTGCTGCCTGCATGACGATGGCCAGGCCAAGCCCGGTGCCCGCGCCCGCTTCCTTGGTGGTGAAGAATGGTTCAAATATGGATTCCTTGATTTCGTCTTTGATTCCCGGTCCGTCATCGCTGACGGTGAACTTGATGAACCCGTTTTCCGCATGGGTCCCCACGGTAACCGTGCCGCCCGTTTCGGCCATGGCCTGGAAGGAATTGATAATCAGGTTGATGAGAAGCTGCGACAGCTGCGTCTCATTGCCCATGACGTATCGGCCTTCACAGTTGAAATCTCTGACCAGATCTACCGTCATCGGCAGCGATGGCGCCGTCACGCTGATGGTCCTGTTCACCATCGTATCCGGCGGAATCTTCGTGAAGACTTTTTCGGTGTTCTTTCGGGCCAGATCGGACAGTCTGGATATGATGTCCTTGGCTTTTCTGGAGGCGTTATAGATTTCCAGCACGCCGTCATAGAGGATCTCATCATCCGGATCCAGTTTCTCCAGGGTCATGATGCTGTAGCCCATGATCGGCGCCAGCAGGTTATTGAACTCGTGGGCAATGCCCGAAGTCATGGTACCGATGGTCTCCAGTCTCTGGTGATGTTCCAGTTCCTGCAGTTTGGTGTTGAGCTCTTCCATCTGCCTGTTCTTTTCCTGGAGGCGCTCCAGTTCCAGATCCACCTGGGTTCGTTCACGTCTCATCTTAACCAGGAACACGACCAGGATAACGATGCCCGCAATGGCGATGATGAAATACAGTATGAGTCTGGCTCCCGTGCTCTTTAAGAGCGATGCGGTAGCGCTGTAATCTGCTGCCGCGGCAATCGCAAAAGTTCCGTTCTGGGCCTTTTGCGATGGAACCGCCAGAACCCTGATGCTGGAGTCCTTCTCCGACTTGTGCTTGATTTCGTACTCACCGGTTACGATTTTATCGCCTTTCTGGCCTTTGCACAAAATCTCCGCTTCATTCCTGTCGATGCCTTCGGCCGCGGAAATCTCCGAGATCCTGCACGTATGGATATCATCACCGCTTTCGTAGATCAGCGCATTCCCTGCGTCAAACAACAGCATGATGCTGCCCCTCTCGGCGTTGGTGCTGGCCAGCATGCTCTGATACATGGTCTCGATATTCATGACGCCGTAGCAGGTGGTATCCTTATCATATTCCCGCTTGAATACCAGATATTCTTTGCCGGCGGTGTCGCTGCACTCGTACATGCCGTCGCTGATCTGGTCCCCTACGGTGTACACTTCGTAATCCGATGAAGACGCAAAAGCTTCACCCTTTCTCATGATGATCATCGCCTCGAAGGTGTTGAGGTTGCTGAGAGAGGAGTTCTGCAGGATGTCTTTGACATTATCATCGGCCTTATCCGCTTCGAGGGCGCTCTGCAGGCGTCTGCTGGTCATGACGTAGTCCATCTGCTGGCTGAATCTGGTGATCGCCTCGTTGATGTTGTAATCGACGGAGTTCTCGATCTTCACCAGCTGCTCATCCTGATTGTCCTTCGTCTCGTTATTGAACTGATTGAACACCAGCACGATCATGATCGCGCTAAAGAGTATCAGCGCCAGAGCCGCAGCGATTCCCGCGATGTCTCTGCTTTTTCGGTTTTTGATTATTTTTTTCAAAGACTACTCTACCTCATTGAAAAATTTATAAATTTTCTTTATACTAAATTATACCCTAATGTTAATTCTGTAAAGAAGGGATTTAATTATGGCTAAGGATTTAGTACTCGTCGTAGACGATGATGAAGCAGTTCGTACTATGCTGTATAAGATAATGGTGAGCAACGATTTCGACGTGGATCAGGCATCCAACGGCGAAGACGCGCTGGCTGCCATAGAAGCGAAGAATTATGATCTCATGCTTCTGGATATCAACATGCATGGCATCGATGGTTTCGAAGTGATCAATAGAATTCGCAGCCAGGGCAAGAACCTGCCAATCATCGTTGTCAGCGGCAGAAAGGCCGATTACGATACACTCTACGGTCTGGATATCGGCGCCGATGAATATATCACGAAGCCGTTCAACCCGGTTACGCTGGGCGCTAAAGCAAAGGCTCTGGTCAGGAGGAGCCGCAGCTTCGTTTCCGAGAAGGAAGCCAACATCGTGGCCGGCCCGTTCACATATGATACGCAGACATTAAGATTCTACAAGAACGGCGTGGAGATCCCGCTCTCGGCGAAAGAAAACGCCATGATAAAACTGTTCATCGACAACGATAACAGGATCTTCAGCAAAGACACCATTTACAGCATGATCTGGGGCGAGACCATCATCGATGAAAACGCCATCATGGTTTACGTCAACAGACTGAGACAAAAAATCGAAGACGATCCGTCAGATCCGAAGTATCTGCAGACCGTCAGAGGGCTCGGCTACAGGTTCAAGGCGAAATAGGCTTGCTGCGAGCTGCTGCGAGCTGCACTGCACTGCTGTGCCCTGCCTGAACTTGCTGTCTCGGATTTCAACCAAGCGAAAAAATTGAAGTTTCTTCACATTTAAGTCAGAAACTTCAATTTTTTGTTGCTTTTTTTGATGTTTTTGGCGAGAATCCTTTTAAACTGCAATAGTATCAAATATATGCGAACTTTTTATCGCTATCTTCCGGGCTTTTTGTTGTTTTTGGGCAAAAGGCCCGAAAACTACAACGCAGCGAAGTTGTGCTCAGCTGTACGAAGCTGTGCCCGCATAACGATTGATTTGCATTTGATCAGCGGGTCTTTGCCGTTTTGGTCTTGCTCCAGTTGGAGTAATATTTAGTGCCGTTTATGTTCGTATATGTTCGGACGTGGATATAGTACTTCGTCTTTTGTACTGGTCAAGTAAAATTGTAATAGAGTAACTCATTTTATGCTACTTTTG
>JAUMVD010000059.1 GCA_030530285.1 Bacillota bacterium
GAAGATGGGAACAGGAGGAAAATATGGCTCGTATAGCCGGTGTAGACTTACCAAATGAAAAAAGAATTGAAGCAGGTCTTACATACATCTATGGTATAGGCTGGGCAACTTCAAGAAAAATTTTAGAGAAGACCGGAATCGATCCTTCAACAAGAGTTAAGGATCTGACAGAAGAAGAGGCTGGTAAAATCAGAAAAGTTATCGAATCCGATTACATGGTAGAGGGTGACCTGAGAAGAGATGTCAGCATGAACATCAAGAGACTCCAGGAAATCGGTTGCTACAGAGGAATCAGACACAGAAGAGGTCTCCCTGTAAGAGGACAGAAGACTAAGACAAACGCCAGAACCCGTAAGGGCGTCAAGAAAACCGTTGGCAGGAAGAAGAAGTAAAGGAGGTAGAACGATATGGCTAAAGCTGCAAAAAAGGCTGTTAGAAAAAAGAGAAAAGAACGAAAAAATGTTGAAAAAGGCCAGGCTCATATTCAGGCTACCTTTAACAATACATTAGTAACCCTGACTGACATGTCAGGAAACGCACTTTCATGGTCAAGCGCTGGATCACTGGGATTCAGAGGATCAAGAAAGTCAACGCCGTTTGCTGCACAGTCCGCTGCAGAAGAAGCTGCTAAGGGCGCTATGGAGCACGGCCTCAAAACAGTTGAAGTTTACGTTAAGGGTCCGGGATCCGGCAGAGAAGCTGCGATCAGAGCTCTGCAGACAGCAGGTCTGGAGATCACAATGATCAAGGATATCACACCGATACCGCACAACGGATGCAGACCACCGAAGCGTAGAAGAGTCTGATAGAAGGGAGGAATAATCTAGATGGCAAGATATACAGATGCTAACTGCAGATTATGCAGAAGAGAAGGCACCAAGCTCTTCCTTAAGGGCGACAGATGCTACAGCGCAAAGTGCGCGATGGAAAAGAGAAGTTATGCTCCCGGACAGCACGGACAGGGCAGATCAAAGAATTCTGACTACGCTCTCCAGCTGAGAGAAAAGCAGAAGACTAAGAGATTCTACGGACTTCAGGAAACGCAGTTCAGAAACCTGTTTGACAAGGCTGACAGAAAGCAGGGCATCACAGGTGAAAATCTGCTGATCCTCCTGGAAACAAGACTGGACAATGTAGTATTCAGACTTGGATTCGCTTCATCAAGAAAAGAAGCCAGACAGCTCGTAAGTCACGGACATTTCACAGTTAACGGCAAGAAGGTAAACATCCCTTCCTACACTGTTAAGCCTGGTGACGTGATCAAGGTGAAGGAAAAGAGCACAAACTCACCTAAGTTCAAGGAAGTTAAGGAAATGACTATCACAGTTCCTGAATGGGTAACTGTAGACGTAGAAAAGCTCGAAGGAAAGATCCTTTCCGTTCCTACAAGAGAACAAATCGATACTCCAGTAGCAGAGCACCTTATCGTCGAACTGTACTCCAAGTAATCAATAGAAATTACTCTGGAGAGAAAAGGAGGGTTTTGAGTGATAGAAATCGAAAAACCAACAATCGAATGTATATATTCAAACGACAATCCGAACTATGGAAAATTTGTAGTTGAGCCTTTGGAAAGAGGTTACGGAACTACTCTCGGAAACAGCCTCAGAAGAATCCTTCTGAGCTCACTGCCGGGCGTTGCGGTAACATCGGTAAAGATTGATGGGATACTGCACGAGTTCTCAACTATTCCGGGAGTCAAGGAAGACGTTACAGAAATAATCCTCAACCTGAAGAAACTGGCTGTTAAGCTGAATAACGAGAACGAAAAGAGAGTTCTCATCAATGCGATAGGGCCTAAAGAAGTAACCGCATCGGATATCCTCGCGGATTCAGATGTAGAGATCTTTAATCCTGAACTGCACATCGCGACTCTCGATGAAAACGCTACTCTCGTTATGGAGATAAACCTTGCCAGAGGCAGGGGATATGTTCCAGCCGATATGAACAAGGATGAAACAACTCCTATATCTGTTATCCCTACAGATTCCATTTACACTCCGGTAAGAAAGTGTAACTTCACTGTAGAGAATACCAGAGTCGGCCAGGTGACAGACTTTGACAAACTGATCCTTGAGATCTGGACAGACGGATCGATTTCACCAAGCGAAGGCGTTTCCATAGGCGCTAAGATCATGCAGGAACACCTGAGCCTGTTCGTTGAACTCAACGATTCAGCAGAGGGTATGGAAATCATGGTCGAAAAGGAAGAAAACCAGAAAGAAAAAGCTCTCGAAATGACCATCGAAGAACTGGAGCTTTCGGTCAGATCCTTTAACTGCTTGAAGAGAGCAGCGATCAATACTGTTGAAGAACTGACACACAAGACTGAAGACGATATGATGAAGGTCAGAAACCTTGGCAAGAAGTCACTTGACGAAGTGAAGAACAAGCTGGCCGAACTGGGACTCAGTCTTAAGCAGAGTGACGAATAATAGAAATTAACAGGAGGAAGCAGAAATGCCAGGATATAGAAAATTAGGCAGAGATTCAGCTCATAGAAAAGCGATGCTGAGAAATCTGGTTACCGACCTTCTCAGAGAAGGAAGAATCCAGACAACTGAGCACAGAGCGAAGGAAGCGAGAAGACAGGCAGAAAAGATGATCACGCTGGGCAAGCGCGGAGATCTTCACGCCAGAAGACAGGCACTGGCTTACATCTATGATGAATCAGTAGTAACAAAGTTATTTGAAGACATCGCACCGAAGTATGCGGACAGACAGGGCGGATACACCAGAATCCTCAAGCTTGGCCCTCGCCAGGGCGACAACGCTGAGGTTGTATTCCTCGAACTCGTGTAAACAAAAAATGTGTCAATGGGAAGGATTCCCATTGACACTTTTTTTGTTCCTCTTTTTACGCTTCTTACTCTTCGGCCGGGGTCCCGGCGAGGCCGATTTCTTCGGCGTGCTTTCTCATGCCGTCGATACAGATGCCGGCAACTTCAGGCAGCTCCATACCCAGCAGATCGCAGCCTTTGAGAATCAGCTCACGGTCGCACTTGGCGGCGAATTTCTTATCTTTGAACTTCTTCATAAAGCTTTTGACCTTGAGATCGGTGATGCCATTCGGACGCATGCGGGCGCAGGCCTGAATGATACCGGTCAGTTCATCCACCGCGAACAGGCTTTTTTCCATATCCGTCAGCGGTTCTACGTCCGTGCATATGCCGTAGCCATGGCTCATGATCGCTCTGACGTCTTCCTCCGAGACACCGGCTTCCAGCAGCTCGCGTTCCGTATGCTGCAGGTGCTCCTCCGGATACTCTTCGTAATCGAAGTCGTGCAGATACCCTACGGCCTTCCAGTGCTCCGGATCCGCTCCGAAGTGTTTTGCCATGGCCTCCATGGCGTAGCACACATTCAGTGAATGGATCATGAGGTTTTCCTTCGTCACGTGATCCCGATTGAGCTCCTTGGCCTTTTCCAGTGTAAGTTCCATAATCATCACTCCTTAACACACTCCGTGAATAGTTTTTTGTTTATTTTTTTTACCGGCGCTTCCGACAGGTTTGACAACACCACGGTGACGAGGCCGAGCTTCGGGCAGATCCAGAAGCTGGAGCGGAACCCATCGTCGGAGCCTTCGTGGCCGTAAAGTGTATATCCATGCTGTTTGCGGATGAACCAGCCCAGACCCATTTGCTCCCCGTTGTTCGGGACTTCCGCATAAGGTGTCCATATCTTATCGTAGGTATCCGCCGCATACAGGGACCTGGTCAGGTGCGCCCGACCCCAGGACAGCAAATCGTCTATATTCGATGTAAGGGTAGAGCTGGGCGCGTGCTGCCGCGTATAAGGATAGTGCTCTACCGCTGCGATGGAGCGATCCGCGGCCTTTTGATGCGGCTGCGCCATGGGATCGCCTGTGTGCTGCCTTTGGAAGGTTTTCATCGTGGACGATCTCATCCCGGCAGGGCGGAGAAGTTCCTTGGCCACGAGATCTTCATAGCACACTTTCAAGCCGTCATATCCCGGCAGAAACCCGGAATATTCCGAGGCGAGGTATCCCAGAATCTCATATGCCACGTTGCTGTACCTGAAGCCTTTGCCCGCTTCCCAGACCATTTCCTGTTCGGTGACCTCATCGGAATACACGTAGTCCTTCAGCGCGTTTTCGTCCGTCAATGGCCTCTCCCAGTGATAGTCGGCGCAGTCCCCGAGCCCCGACGTATGCGTCAGCATCTGCGCCAGGGTGATCTCAGCAGATCGCTTATCGGCAATATGCAGATCGGGCAAAAGCTCCGAAAGCCGCTGGCCGATGTCTATGATTCCGGCTTCCGCCAGCTTCATGATTACGCCGGAGGTAAAGAGCTTTGACACGGAGGCGCAGTGAAAAATATGATCCTCACGGAGAGGGATGCGCTTCACGTAGTCGGCATAACCCCGGACGCCTTTGTACTGAAACTCCGAATCCGCGCGCCATACACCGACAGCCAGACCCGGCAGGTCGGTATAGGTCATGGTCTCGTCCAGAAATGCGTCTAATTTTTTCGCTGTTTTTTTGCTGTCATATGGTATCATGGAAATAGTATAACACTTTAGCGGAGGAATAAAAATGTTAAAAAAGAAATTCAAATGTCTCGATATAGAAACCACTCTCCTGGGCATGGGCATCATGAGACTGCCGTCAGATGATGACTTGCAGGTCGATGAACAGCAGGGGATCGACCTGATCAGATATGCCATCGACAAGGGCATCAACTATATAGATACCGCCTACACGTATCACGACGGAATGAGTGAGACGATCGTCGGCAAAGCTCTCAAAGACGGATATCGCCAGAAGGTGATTTTGGCGGATAAGATGCCGATCTGGATGGCGAAGACCGAAGAAGATCTTGAGAAGCTGTTTCAGACGCAGCTGGAACGGTTGGATCTGGAGGACGGCTGCATCGATATGTATCTGATCCACAACATTATCCCGTACAACTGGAAGAAAACGAAAAAGCTCAATATGATCGACTTCCTCGAGCGAAAGAAAGCCGAAGGGAGCATCAAACACGTGGGATTCTCCTTCCACGGAAGTCTGGAACTGTTCAAAGAGGTGATCGACGCCTACGAATGGGACTTCTGCCAGATCCAGCTCAACTACCTGGACAAGGACGAGCAGGCGGGACTGGAGGGTCTGGAATATGCCAGACAAAAGGGCGTTGATGTGATCATCATGGAACCGCTCAAGGGCGGGCGCATCACCTACAAGATTCCGCCGAAAGTGCAGGCCATATGGGATCAGGCAAAGGCTTCAGGCGTCATGGAAGAAACGCGCACCCCGGCCAAGACGGCCTTCAAATGGGTCGCCGCACAGCCAGGCGTCAGCCTGATATTAAGCGGCATGGGAAGCAAAGAGCAGATCGATGAGAACATCGCCATATTCTCAGATCCGCAGCTGACGGCGCTGTCAGCTGAGGAGCAAAGCGCCATTGACGCGGCAGCCAGCGAATACAATCAGCTGATAAGATTCCAGTGCACCGGGTGCGGCTACTGCAAGCCTTGCGAACAGAGAATCGATATCCCGGATATCATCGACTACGTCAATAACTGGCACGCCTTTGATAAAAATCCGGGGACCAGAATGGAATACCTTACCTGGATCGATGAGGGACACCACGCCTCACAGTGCATCCAGTGCGGCAAATGCGAGGAAAAGTGCCCGCAGGGATTGCCGATCATGGATATCATGAAGAATGCGGTTTCCGAATTCGGCAAATAAGAGATATTCAGGAAGTAAGAGACTTTAGATGCCCAGAAAGTCGAGGAAATCTTCGAAATTCTCGAAATCACTGCGGATGAACTCGAACAGCAGCGGTTCCTGGAACTCGTATCTGTTGGTCAGCTCCAGATACGGCGCCAGAACGCTTTTGGCGAGAGTCGACTCCAGGCGCATCACATCCCGCAGGCTGTAGGCAGCGATAATCAGCTGGCCGTAGTCCGTGAGGAAATAGATGCCGCCTACATCATTGCTCAGCATGAAGACGCGATCGTTGACGTGGTCGTTTGTCTGCTTGAAGGCCATGAACAGCCGGCCGTTATTCTGTATGGACATGATCGTACCGAACTGAATCGTGAATTCCCCCAGGTTATTGTTGATTTCCTCTTCGGAGAGGAGGACTTCATACGACGTGCAGAATTCGGGTTTCGCCAGCATCATCGCGGCCTCCGCGGCGCTGACTCTGAAGCCGCTGCAGTGCTCGAAGCCTATGACCTTAAGGTCTTTGACCACGACTTTGGAGATCTGGATGTCGTAGTTGCCGTTCATTTCAATCAGAGATTCACAGAGATATGCCACGCCTCCGTCGGCATATCTTTTGTCTATATCGATCGTGTTTTTGCAGAACGTGGCTTTATCGTACTGTCTGTAGATATCAAGAGGGAAGTCGTTGATGAGAGGCCATGCTTTGGCGTTTCCCTCAGGCACGGTGACGGGAGCCAGATAAAGCGCTCCTTCGTAATCATTACCAAAGCATCGCATGAGAAAATAGTTCACCACCTGATAGTCCGTCGAGATCTCATCGCAGATATAGGTCATGAATTCCTGCGCCTCTGCCTTGTCAAACGTCGTTTCGGGCTCAAGCATGAAATCATATTCGTCGATACCCTCCGGAAGCGGCAGGCCGCGTTTCTCGTTGAAGCTTTTGTATTTGCACAGCAAATAGCGGAGCTGACGCTCCGTGAGCTCTTTTTTCCTGGCGCCAAGTCCGCCGACGAGAGCCTGTTCGGCAGCTTCCACTTCCGCGGCGCTTTCGCCGCGAATGCTTTTGTACGTTTCAAGGCCGGCTTCTTCGCAGTCAATGTAAAAGAACTGATGCAAAGACCCGGTAAATACGCTGCCGCCGGAGATATGCCATCTGGCGTAAACGGCGAGAACTCCCATCAGTCTGGTGTCAGTAACATACGCCGAAACAAAGTGCTTCGGCATATCCTTTATGCTGGAGGTCAGGCCTCCTTTGATCACGGTGAAATTTGGTTTCGACATACTTTAGAGTATACATTACCGGCAGGAAAAATACTACCTTCTAATCCCGCTAACGCGGAAGTCATTCATCATAAGCGGCAACATTCAGTAGCGCATGAGAAAAAACTGTAGTAAGATATCCATATCAAAGAAATGGACATAATCATGATGGAATTAATATTGAGGGAGAGTGTAGGATGAAAAGAATAAAAATACTTGGAATCGCTGCCATTCTTCTTTCGGCATGCGCGTTTTTTGCGGCCCAGGCCCCGGATGTTTACGCGGATGTTCCGGAAGGATCGGAAGCTGCAGCAATCGTCAAAAGCACGGGAGAGGAATTCGCGACCCTGCCTGAAGCCTTTGAAGCGGCGGCATCAACGGATACGATCACGATGCTCAATGATTATGAAGTGACCAATCCGAGAATTGATGAAAATCACATTTCATTATCAAACAAAACGATCACGCTGGATCTGAATGGGCACAGTTATCGTTATGAGAATTCATCAAATCAACGAGTAACCTTGCTTAGATTAACCGGTTCCGGAACACAGCTGACGGTCAAAGACTCATCAGCCGAACAGAATGGATCCATCTATTCTACAGCCAGAGAGAGCGCTGTGATCGCCATCAACAGTCAGGCACGGCTTGTTCTTTACAGCGGTACGATCCATGGGAATTGTTATGGTTTTTCGGGATCGGTTGCGGTTTATGGAGACGGCTATTCAAGCAGTAATAGTTCGTTTACTGTCTATGGCGGCACGGTAGAATCCGGTAGAGTTGCGATCTGCGCCGAAAAGAAAGGCACAGTAAGGATCTACAAGGGAACGATTACCAGCGGCACGGATATGAGGTCAACTCCCGCCATCTGGATCAAAAATGACGGTATTGTCAATATCAGCGGCGGGCAGATCATTGGATCCGAGCACGGTGTATCCATTGAGAAGAAAGGAACTCTGACGGCCAGAAACTGCAGCATTACAGGAGACTCTGCGGAAGATGCGAATCGGCTTTACGCCTCCGGCATTTACAATGAGGGAGGTTCCGCTACAATCGGGCCGAACTGCCAGATCTCGGGACGGGAAGGCCTTTGCTCCACTGCAGGCACGATGACGATCAGTGGGGATTCCACGATTTACGGCAAGACCAACGCGATCGATATCAACGGGACCGGAAGTGTTACCCTCAATCCCAAAACGACGGTTGAAGGGGCAGTGACGGGAGTTCACATGAGAGGAAGCAGCGGGTCACCTACAGCAACGCTGACCGTCAACGGCAATGATGACTTCACCTCCAATAACGATGTGACCATCAAAGGCGGACAGACGGCCTTTGATCTGGAGGGGAATTATGACGTTGACCTGAATAATGGACGATATCAGTCAGAGTCAAAGATATTTGCCACATCAGGAAACGGTACTGTGGATGTGCCTTCAGCGCTCTTCAATATTGAAACTGCAGCTACGGAAATTGAAGAAAGCGAAAACATCACCGGTCCGGAAAACATGGAGGTCGTATATCTGAACGATAGCAGTTATGGTCCGGCACAGGGCTGGTATCTGGCAGCCTCGCAGAACATGAAGCAGGTTCCTGCAAAAGCTCCAACCTGCGATGCGGAAGGGAATATTGAACACTATTTCTGTGAGACCTGCAAACGATATTTCAGTTCAGCTGAACACAGTGATGCAAACGTAATAACTTATGAAGATATAGCAATCGGCAAAGTTCCGCACGAAATCGTTAAAGTGGATGCAGTTGCATCCACATGTACTTCGATGGGCATTATGGAGCATTATGAGTGCAAAAACTGTCATGCATGTTTCAGCGACGCGGACGGTCAGAACCAGATACCGGAAGGATCAGTGCTCCTTCCGCCAAACGTGCATAACTGGACAAAAACAGACGCAACCGAACCGACCTGCACCGAGGATGGCAATTATGAGTATTGGACTTGCAGCACATGCGGTCAGTTCTTTGATAAAGACAGACAGGTCATCTCAGAAGGAGACTGGATCATACCGGCAAGACACAATCTGACAAGAACAGACGGAGTTCCGCCGACCTGTACGGAGCCGGGCAGCTCTGAATACTGGACCTGCAGTGAATGCGGCAAGTTCTTTGATCGAAACAATAATGAGATCGAAGAAAACAGCTGGGAACTTCCGGCTGCGGGACATGAAGGAGAGTGGATCATCACAGAAGAAGCCGGCCTTTTGAAAGACGGAACGAAAGTCCTGCAGTGCATCCACTGCCAGGAAATACTGGAAACAGGCATCGTTGACGGATATGCCAACTACTACGTGAAGTCACTGAAAGTCGTAAAAGGCAAGAAATGCTTCACCGTCAAGTGGAAGAAACAGAGCAAAAAGAACCGCAAAAAATTCAATGGCTATGAAATCAGATATTCTCTGAACGCGGACATGAGCGAAGCGAAGACCGTCAAGGCATCCAAGACCTCAAGGTCAAAGAAAATCAAACGGCTCGCGAAGAAAACCAGGTACTACGTTCAGGTAAGAACATATACCAAAGCCAATGACACAACATACTACTCCAGATGGTCAGTAATCAAGACCGTCAAGACGAAATAATCCAGGATGGTTGGAATAAAAATCAGAAGATCGCTCCAGATCTTCTGATTTTTTATAACATGGCCCTTAAAGAAATTTGTAATCCAGTGCCCAAAAACCCCACTAACCAAGTTTATTTCCAATGATGCCGGCGTTTCAAGTGGGGTATTATTCATTGTTAAGCCGGCAAAAACCCCACTAGAAGCGCAAGAGATTGTATTTGAGAGGGGAAAAAATGCTGATTGCAGCCGACCTGACCCCACTTGAATCCTTGAAACGTTAAAAATTTCTGCACGTAGTGGGGTTTTGAGATGATGAGAGAAAAAATGCCACAACATTCTCCAATTTGATTGAACTGCAATCATCGTTAATATATAATTATGAGAGGTATTGACTAAATCACGAGGAGGGTAATAATGAAGAGATTATTCACATCAGAATCCGTTACAGAAGGACATCCTGATAAGATATGTGACCAGATTTCAGACGCTATAGTTGATGCTATATTAGCTGAGGATCCTATGGGCAGAGTAGCTGCGGAAACTACGGTAAATACCGGCTACGCTATGGTTATGGGGGAAATCACTACAGAGTGTTACGTGGACATCCCTAAACTGGCCAGACAGGTCATCGTAGACATCGGATACGACAGAGCCAAGTATGGATTTGACGGAACGACCTGCGCCATCATGACATCCATCGACGAACAGTCCCCTGACATCGCGCAGGGTGTCAACGAGGAAACGAACACAACACATGATATCGGAGCGGGAGACCAGGGCCTCATGTTCGGGTATGCCTGCAATGAGACGCCGGAACTGATGCCGATGCCGATCGCGCTGGCCCACAAGCTGGCCAGAAAGCTGACAGAGGTCAGAAAGGACGGAACACTTTCTTATCTGAGACCTGACGGCAAGACCCAGGTAACGGTAGAATATGATGACGACAAAGTCAAGAGGATCGATACCGTACTGATCTCGACGCAGCACGATCCGAATGTGGAGACTGCGCAGATCAAGGAAGATCTGATCAAATACGTAATCAAGCCGATCATCGGTGAAGAACTCCTGGATGAGGATACCAAGTATTTCGTGAATCCGACAGGCAGATTCGTCATCGGCGGACCGCAGGGAGACTCAGGGCTTACAGGCAGGAAGATCATCGTAGATACTTATGGCGGCTACGCCCACCACGGCGGCGGAGCATTCAGCGGCAAGGACCCTACGAAAGTAGACAGATCTGCCACATACGCAGCCAGATGGGTTGCCAAGAATCTGGTAGCAGCCGGGCTGGCCGACAAGGCGGAAGTTCAGGTGGCGTACGCAATCGGTGTTGCTGAGCCTGTATCCATCATGGTCAACTCATTCGACACCGGAGTTTTTGATGATGAGAAACTGTCGGAGATCGTGGAGAAACACTTCGACTTAAGACCTGCAGCCATCATCCATGATCTGGATCTGAGGAGACCGATTTACAGACAGGTGGCCGCTTACGGTCACTTCGGCAGGACAGATCTGGATCTGCCGTGGGAGAGACTCGACAGAGTTGAGGAACTAAAAGCTGAACTGAACAAATAAACGGTATAAACAGGAGACCGATAAATGGGAATCAAAGTAGCGAAGTTTGGAGGGTCGTCAGTAGCTGATGCCCTCCAGATCGAAAAAATAAAGAATATAACGAAAAACGATGAGGACATCAAATACGTCATCGTTTCGGCGCCGGGCAAGAGATATTCGGATGACAGCAAGGTAACGGACCTGCTGTATCTGTGCAAGACCCACATAGAACATAAGATCCCTTACGAGCAGATCTTCCAGGTAATCTATGACAGATTCATGGCAGTTGAAGCGGATCTCGGGGTCGATGTTGACATCAAAGGCGAGCTGAAATCCATCAAAAGCGAAATTGAAGACGGCGCTTCCGTAGACTTTATCGCAAGCCGCGGAGAATATCTGAACGCGAAAATCATCGCCGCTTATCTGGGGTTTGATTTCATTGACGCCAGAGATATCATCAAATTCAACGAAAAGGGCAGGCTCATGGAGGACCTCACCAATGAGACCATAGCCAAGGTGCTGGGCCAGCACGAACGCGCTGTGATACCGGGCTTTTACGGAGAGAAACTCGAGGCGGGAACAGTCAAGACCTTCTCCAGAGGCGGGTCGGATATCACAGGCGCGCTGATTGCAAAGGCTGTAGACGCTGACGTCTATGAGAACTGGACCGATGTTTCCGGGTTTTTGATGGCGGATCCGAGAATCGTAGATGATCCGAAGCCGATCAAGAAGATCTCCTACATGGAGCTCAGAGAGCTGGCGTACATGGGCGCGTCGGTACTTCACGAGGATGCGATTTATCCCGCAAAGGCCGCGGATATCCCGATCAATATCAGAAACACCAACAGACCGGAAGATCCGGGAACGATGATCACTTCTCAGCCGGACACTGACGGAGGCCATATCATATCCGGCATAGCCGGCAAAAAAGATTTCACCGTAATCGGCATCTATAAGAGCCATCTGGCCAATGAGAAGGGCTTCATCAGGAAGCTGGCAGGCATCATCGAAGATCACGACATGACGATCGAACACCTGCCGACAGGCATCGATACTATGTCGGTCGTAATAGACAACAAAATGCTCAACGGCAAACTGGATGAACTAGTGGATGAATTCGACAGTCAGCTTAAACCGGACAGCATGGAAGTCTTCGAAAATATGGCGCTGATCGCGACAGTAGGCGCAGGCATGGCTTCCCGTAAGGGTACGTCAGCCATGCTGTTTACCGCTCTCGCACAAGCCGGCGTCAACATCAGGATGATCGACCAGGGCTCCAGCGAGATGAATATCATCGTAGGAGTTGAGAATCAGGACTTCGAAAAATCAATCAAGGCCATATACAGAGCTTTCATCAATTAAGCCAGGAAGAGGCAAAGCCATGTTTATAAAGGAAATCATCCTCGCCTGCTACATCCTCTGCATTGCAGGGATCGTTGCCGGTGTCACCTGTGGAGTGCTCAGTCATATCCACAAGAAAACACAACTGAATAAAGCTGCGGTCATGTTTCTCGCGGGAATGTTCGTGATATGCTTTTATGATATGGCAATCTATTACTGCAATTACGTGATCGGTATCCTAAGCAGCATGGAAGTCATGAGGATAGGTAATTGTCTGATTGCGGTGACCATGTTCTTCTGGCTGGGACTGCAGAAGCAGATACTTGACCGGGACGCGATACACTTCCTGGATGGAGTTGTCAGGAAGTACATGCTGATCTACGCGGCGGTGTGGTTTATTCTTACCATTGCTATGCCGGTGGACTACTTCTACACGGTCAAGTGGCTGCTGCTCATCACCGATATATTCCTGATCGTAGGATTCCTCGCGTCGTCTGTGGCGCACAGCATCTATACATCTGTTTCGGGCATGAGGAACAGCACGACATATATGCTGATTACCACGGCGATGCTGTTGTGGAACTATTTCTCCTATTTCTGGGGCGAAGCTTCAGTTTACTGGGGCAACAGCAGGTTCATCAGAGAACCCCTGGACCTGACCATCATATTCTGGCTTGTCATAAGCATCATGACGGCCATGTTTGTGTATCACCAATGCTTCAAACCGACCTTCATTCAGAATGCTCCACCGCCGAAGGAACGGCGGCAAAATACAATACCATCCCATACGGATATCCGGGAGCGGATAGAGACCGTTGGAGATCAGTACAACCTCACCAAACGAGAACGGGAGCTAGTAGAACTGATCTACCAGGGCAAAAGCAATAAAGAAATTGCAGAGTCACTGTTCTTGTCAGAAAGCACAGTCAAGACCCACGTATATAACATATTCAGGAAAATGGAGGTCAAGAACAGAATCGAAGTCATCTGCATCGTCAATGAAGAGAACAAATAGTTCGCTTTTTTTATTTTTAAAAGAAATAATTAAAACTAATACTTTAGTACTAGCGTTGGAAATGCTGGATTTTAGCACTTTCTTCGGATTGTCTGACCAGAGGTTCTTTCTTATTATAGGAGTGTAATTTTATTTCTACGGAATTATTGTAAGGAGGAATTATTTATGGGTAGAAAAGTACCAATGTGGCAGTGCCT
>JAUMVD010000060.1 GCA_030530285.1 Bacillota bacterium
GTTTTTAATGGCTCATTTATTGTGATTATGTGTCTAAAAAACGTTGACTAGTGCAGCATATAGCAAAAGACGGGAAATGGAGTTGGGAGAACAATAATAGAACACAGTTATTTGACGTAAACGGGCTCACCCCTGTGGAACAAAACATCAGACATAAACTCGCAATAGAACAGTGTCTACATAACGAATTAAGCAAAATGGGAAAGCATATCGACATTGATTACATCCCTCTCATTGTGTTTGCTAATGACGATATTGATATAGTCAATGATGGCACCAACAATGTCATCAGGAGAAGCGAACTGATCAACTTCATCGAGCAGTATACCTCGGCCTCGATCCTCGGTAATGATGAGATTGCTTTAATCACAGATATCCTTCAGAGTTTTTCTGTAGAAAAGGATACAAAAAGAGATTACAGAGATTACTCGTGTATTGTTGAAAAAATAAACAGTCAGAAGGATTACATCACAGAGGCAATTTCGACTTATAACAAAATGATCAGCAGATACAGTGATCTTAAGAATGAGAAGTGCTTTTACCACATTGTTAAAATTGGATTTACCCCTTCGTATTATACTGATGAGGAAGTCCCAGAAGATGTAGATTGTCCAGGAGAGTTGAATTTCTATTATCCGGAGATTGAAGAAGCATTTTTCATCATTCAAAAGATGATGGATCATATTATTAATATGATATTCAATTGCGTTGGCCGTAAAGATGGGGAAGCTTATATATGCAGCTATGAGGATTACTGCCGGATCACAAATTGGCCAATATTCTTCGATATGGGTTGGGAAGGAATGTTCGCAAAAAATCCTGATGCTAAAGATTTTATCGAGGAATTATTAAAGCGTTCCTTAAATGAATCGCAAGGATTTTTATTAAACCATTTAAGATGGCACTCAATCCTTCCGGTGCATCACTTTCAACGAAGCGGTACACTGTCATTGAATCGCGAGACGAGCAATTATTTCATTAATCGTTGTGCAGCAGATAATATTGAAACAGTTAGATGGGAAGGCAAACCATTTAACAGGCAGGAATATGAAATAAATGAAGGAATAAATCACTACAGATTCCTGTATGCTGATATTTGGGAACGTGTTTATAAGCTTGCTATACACATGCATGACAGCGATGCTGAACCAAAGGAATAGACTATTTGAAGGAGGAAATGAACAATGACAAAAACGATGGAAAAAAACATTCACACCTGGCTGTTTTGTTTTCTTCTTGGCGGACTGGGTATTGACAGGTTCATCAGAGGACAGATCGGACTCGGCATCCTGAAACTTATCACAGGCGGCGGCGCCGGAGTATGGTCACTCGTCGACTGGATCATCGCAATGGTCAAGGCCTATGGGGACGCCTACGGTAAGGAGAGTGATTTCGTATTCATCAACGGTAAATATTCCAAATAATATCGTTGAACAATAGTGGCTAAAACAATGTAATGGCAAATTGGAGGTGTTAGTTATGGCAATAGAAGTAAGTGCAATTACTGAATGGACTTTCTTTAATGAAATACCCATTCCAGAAGATGTAACAAATTTATTGGTTCCTGGAGAACAAGCATTTAGAGCGTTTAAGACTTTCAGGGACAGTGCGATATTCACTGACAGGAGACTAATTGTTAGAGATTCCCAAGGAATATCAGGGAAGAAGGTGGAAATCTACTCTCTTCCATACACATCAATTAATATGTGGTCATCCGAAAATGCTGGGAAACTGTTAGACTTCAATGCTGAAATTGAGCTTTGGACAAAAGCCGGCCACATAAAAATCAAAGTGGGAAAAGGCTGTGATGTCAGAGCCATTGATATGCTGATCGCAAATTACGTTGTTGGTTAGATATTAGGTGAGGTATAGTTGCTCAGTGCTGATTACGCACAGTTTTTAAGGAAAACCAGTGATTCCCGTGTCTGCAGACACGGGAATCACTTAGTATGTCCGATTTCCGTGCGTAAATTGTAATCAATTGGAGCTGCCGAAGGACGAAATCCAGTTAATTACAAGGGTTTTCTTATATACAAGATGCACGACGGTAGATAGACACGGAATCTAATGCTTTTACCGATTTTCCGTGTCTGTAGACACGGGAATTGATGCTTTTGCCGGTTTCCCGTGCGTGATCTATGGCTGAGTGAATGTTTGTTTCTTATATGCTGGACACCACGTCAGATTACGCTCACGAATCGCCAGTTTTCACCGAATCGTGAGCGTAATCCGGAACCGATCGACGGAACCGCACTGGAACCGATCGACGGAACCGAGCCGAAACCGAACGGCAGAACTGAGCCGAAACCGGCCGACATGCCTGACTGGAGCTGGCCAACCCCAAATAACCCAAAACAGACATGTAAAATAACCAAAAATCCGTTGACAACTTGACAAGTCTTTGATATATTATTAAATTGCCCTGCAAATGTAATTTGTTAAGTTTATAAGGAGTGATAAATATGCCAAATCCTATCAAATTAGGTAGAAAAGAACGAATGACCTTTTCAAAAATCAACGAAGTGGCAGAGATGCCTAATCTGATTCAAATTCAGACAGATTCGTACAAATGGTTTGTTGAAGAAGGTCTTCGTGAGGTTTTTGAGGACGTTTCACCGATCAAGGATTATTCCGACAATCTCGTCCTTGAATTCATTGACTACTCGCTTACAGACCCACCGAAATACGAACAGGAAGAATGTAAGGAGAGAGATGTAACATATGCAGCTCCTCTTAAAGTTAAAGTTAGATTGGTTAATAAGGAAACAGGGGAAGTAAAGGAACAGGAAGTTTTCATGGGAGATTTCCCTCTCATGACAGAAAAAGGTACCTTTATATATAACGGCGCGGAGAGAGTCGTCGTAACCCAGCTGGTTAGATCGCCGGGACCTTATTACGAAAAGGAAATAGATAAGTCAGGTAAGAATCTGTTCTTCACTACGGTTATCCCGAACAGAGGAGCCTGGCTGGAATACGAAACTGACTCTAACGAGGTCATCTCTGTTAGAGTAGACAGAACCAGGAAGCAGCCTGTTACTACCCTGCTGAGAGCTGTCGGCATGGGAAGCAACGAGGACATCATAGATACATTTGGTCCGGAACCGAGACTGTTGAAGACTTTGGAAAAGGACACCACAACGAATTACGAAGAAGGTCTGAAGGAAATCTATAAGAAACTCAGACCGGGCGAACCTCCTACGGTAGAGAGTGCGGGTTCACTCTTTAATTCGATGTTTTTTGACCCGAAGAGATATGATCTGGCCAAGGTCGGAAGATATAAATACAACAAAAAGCTGGGACTGTACAACAGACTGGCTGACAATGTTGTAAGCGAAGACGTTATCGATCCGAATACCGGTGAAATTCTGGCGGAAGCAGGGCAGCGCGTCAGCAAGGAACTGGCAAGACAGATCGAGAACGCAGGCGTTGAATTTGTCATGGTGCAGAGCGCGTATGACGAAGAGAAGTCAACGAAGGTAATAGGAAACCAGTTCGTAGATATCGATCAGTACATCGAGTTCGATATCTCAGATCTTAAGATCGCGGACAGGGTATATTATCCTGTACTGATGGAAATCCTCAAAGAGTATGGAGATAAGAGCGAAGAGGAGATCAAGGAAGTCCTCAAGATGAGGAAGTTCGATCTTTCTCCGAAGCACATACTCATTGCGGATATTATCGCATCCGTCAGCTATCTGCTGAACCTGAACTACGGCATCGGCAACACTGACGATATCGACCATCTGGGCAACAGAAGACTGAGAACGGTTGGAGAGCTTTTGCAGAATCAGATCAGAATCGGCCTTTCCAGAATGGAGAGAACGATCAAAGAAAGAATGACGACGCAGGACATAGCGGAGGTCACTCCTCAGGGACTGATGAACATAAGACCTGTAACAGCCGCTGTGAAGGAGTTCTTCGGCAGTTCACAGCTTTCACAGTTCATGGACCAGACGAATCCGCTGGCAGAGCTGACACATAAGAGAAGACTCAGTGCTCTGGGACCTGGCGGTCTGTCCAGAGAAAGAGCGGGATTCGAAGTCAGAGACGTACATCATTCCCATTACGGCAGAATGTGTCCGATCGAAACTCCTGAAGGACCTAACATCGGTCTGATCGGATCTCTGACGACATACGGCGTAATCAATCAGTATGGTTTCATCGAGACACCGTACAGAGTTGTCAATAAAGAAACGGGAGTCGTTACAGACGAAATCCACTATCTTACAGCGGACGATGAGGAAGATAAGATCGTAGCGCAGGCCAATGAGCCTCTGGATTCAGAAGGTCATTTCGCCAACATGAAGGTCGCAGCCAGAGGCAAAGGCGGCGACATCGATCTGGTTCCTAGAGAAGTCGTAGATTACATGGACGTTTCGCCGAAGCAGGTAGTATCCGTGGCAACCGCTATGATACCGTTCCTCGAAAACGACGACGCCAACCGTGCGCTCATGGGTTCCAACATGCAGCGTCAGGCTGTACCTCTCATGGTGACGGAAGCGCCTATGGTAGGAACCGGCATGGAGTACAAGGCAGCGAAGGATTCCGGCGTTGCTCAGCTGGCTCAGCATGACGGAACCGTAAGCTTCGTGGACGCTGACAGAATCGTGATCACAAGGGATGACGGAGAAGGCGAAGAAGTTCACAAGCTCCTGAAGTTCAAGAGATCCAACCAGGGCACATGCATCAACCAGAGACCGATCGTCTTCAGAGGCGAGCATGTTGAGGCCGGCGAAGTCATCGCAGACGGACCGTCAACCGCAAACGGCGAAGTCGCTCTCGGCAAGAACCTTCTCATCGGCTTCATGACCTGGGAAGGCTACAACTACGAGGACGCGATCATCCTGAACGAAAGACTGATCATGGAGGACGTGCTTACATCCATCCATATCGAGAAATATGAATCAGAGGCCAGAGACACCAAGCTGGGACCTGAAGAGATCACCAGAGAAGTACCGAACGTAGGTGAGGACGCGCTGAAGGATCTGGACGAAGAAGGTATCATCAGAATCGGCGCGGAAGTCAATTCATCCGACATTCTGGTGGGCAAAGTCACTCCGAAGGGAGAGACGGAGCTGACGGCAGAAGAAAGACTGCTGAGAGCGATCTTCGGTGAAAAGGCCAGAGAAGTAAGAGATACTTCACTCCGTGTTCCGCACGGTGAGACCGGTATCGTCGTCGACGTTAAGATCTTCTCCAGAGAAAACGGAGACGAACTTCCACCGGGAGTCAACAAGCTGGTAAGATGCTACATCGCCACCAAGAGAAAGATCCAGGTCGGCGACAAGATGGCCGGAAGACACGGAAACAAGGGCGTTATCTCCAGGATCCTGCCTGAAGAAGATATGCCGTTCCTCGAAAACGGACAGCCTCTGCAGGTCATGCTGAACCCTCTGGGCGTACCTTCACGAATGAATGTAGGACAGGTACTGGAAGTGCATCTGGGACTTGCTGCAAAGGCCAGAGACTGGTACATCGCCACGCCTGTATTTGACGGCGCGAATGAACGAGACATTATCGAGCTCCTGAAGGAATCAGGGTTCGATGAGACAGGTAAGCTGAGACTCAGAGACGGCAGGACGGGAGATTACTTCGATAATCCGGTAACTGTCGGATACATGTACATGCTCAAGCTCCACCATCTGGTAGATGACAAGATACACGCCAGATCAACGGGTCCGTACTCGCTGGTAACACAGCAGCCTTTGGGTGGTAAAGCCCAGTTCGGCGGACAGAGATTCGGTGAGATGGAAGTATGGGCTCTCGAAGCCTACGGCGCGGCGTACACGCTGCAGGAAATCCTGACTGTCAAGTCCGATGACATCGTTGGACGTGTCAAGACATACGAAGCAATCGTTAAGGGCGAAAACATTCCTGAAGCGGGAATCCCTGAAAGCTTCAAGGTACTGATCAAGGAAATGCAGAGCCTTTGCCTGGACATCAAAGTACTGGGCGAAAACAACGAAGAAATCGAAATCAGAGAAGACAGCGATACCGATGGCATAGCAGCCATCGAGCGCATGGTGGACAGAGAGATCGAGAGCAAAGTCAGAGCTGAGGCTGAGGCCGAGGCAGAAGATGACTACGATGACAACGAAGACGAGTTCGAGGAAGAAGAACCGGAAGACTTCGATGAAATGGTAGAAGTCATCGAATACGACGAAGAAGTAGGAGACCTGGAAGAAGTGACAGAACTGGAAGAAATCGTCCAGTTGGAAAACGCTGAACCAGTTAGTGGTGATGAAGAATAGGGGGTAAGAAACGATGAGTGATAATGCTAATTACGAAATGAATAATTTTGAAGCCCTTCAGATCGGACTTGCGTCTCCAGAGAAGATCCTCAGCTGGTCACACGGTGAGGTTACCAAGCCTGAAACGATCAACTATAGAACACTCAAACCGGAAAGGGACGGACTTTACTGCGAAAGGATATTCGGACCTACGAAGGACTGGGAGTGTCACTGCGGTAAATATAAGAGAATCAGATACAAAGGCATCGTCTGCGACAAGTGCGGCGTAGAAGTAACAAAGGCCAAGGTAAGAAGAGAGAGAATGGGCCACATCAAGCTGGCTTCACCTGTCTCCCATATCTGGTACTTCAAGGGCATTCCGTCAAGGATGGGCCTCGTTCTCGACATTTCCCCGAGAACACTGGAGAAGGTACTTTACTTCGCCAACTTTATCGTTACGGATCCGGGCAATACGGATTTCGCGTATAAGCAGATCCTTACCGAGAACGAATACAGAGAGGCCAAGGACAATCCTGCCCTGAAGTTCAAGGCAGGCATGGGCGCTGATGCCATCAAGACACTTCTGACCGAGGTGGATCTTGACGCGGAGTCAGAGGACCTCAAGGAAAAGCTGGAAAAGGCCACAGGCCAGAAAAAGATCAGAATCGTCAGAAGACTGGAAGTCATCGAGGCGCTCAGAATTTCAGGCAACAGACCTGAGTGGATGGTGCTGGATGTCATCCCGGTCATCCCGCCTGATCTCAGACCTATGGTACAGCTGGACGGCGGCAGATTCGCCACCTCAGACCTGAACGATCTGTATAGAAGAGTTATCAACAGAAACAACAGACTGAACAGACTGTTAGAGCTCAACGCTCCTGACATCATCGTGAGAAACGAGAAGAGAATGCTTCAGGAAGCAGTCGACGCTCTTATTGACAACGGCAGGAGAGGCAGACCGGTAACCGGTCCTGGCTCCAGACCTTTGAAGTCACTGTCAGACATGCTGAAGGGTAAGCAGGGAAGATTCAGACAGAACCTGCTGGGCAAGAGAGTAGACTATTCAGGCCGTTCCGTAATCGTAGTCGGTCCTGAACTCAAGTTCTATCAGTGCGGTCTCCCTAAGAAGATGGCGCTGGAACTGTTCAAGCCTTTCATCATGAAGAAGCTTGTCGAAAACGGCAACGCGCATAACATCAAGAGCGCCAAGAGAATGGTCGAAAAGGTAAGACCTGAGGTTTGGGATGTACTCGAAGGCGTCATCAAAGAGCATCCGGTAATGCTGAACCGTGCTCCGACCCTTCACAGACTGGGTATCCAGGCGTTCGAGCCGGTACTGGTAGAGGGCAAAGCCATCAAGCTGCACCCGCTGGCATGTACGGCGTTCAACGCGGACTTTGACGGAGACCAGATGGCGGTACACGTACCGCTCAGCGTTGAAGCACAGGCGGAAGCCAGATTCCTGATGCTGTCCGTTAACAACATCCTCGCGCCTAAGGACGGATCCCCGATCACCACGCCGACACAGGATATGATTCTGGGTTCCTACTACCTGACCCATCCGGGACAGGAAGAAGGCCATAGAAATTCAGAAGCAGAAAAGGGCGACGGCAAGGTATTCACAGACCTTTCAGAAATGCTGATGGCATATGAGACCGGCAAAGTCGGTATCCACGCCAGAGTCAAGGTCAGAATGTACGCCGGCGAAGACGACCAGAGGGGCAAGCTGGTAGAATCGACAGTAGGACGATTCATCTTTAACCAGCAGATCCCGCAGGATCTGGGCTATGTCGAAGACAGAGAAGCGGATCCGTACTCACTGGAAATCGACTTCCTCTGCACGAAGAAGACGCTCGGACAGATCATCGACAGATGCTACAGAATACATGGAAACACGGATACCGTTCTGATGCTGGACTACATCAAGGATATGGGCTACCATTATTCCACAAAGGCAGCCATCACCATCGGTATCTCAGACATGGAAATTCCGGAAGCCAAGCAGCAGATCATTGCTGAAGCGGACGCTCTGGTTGATAAGTACGATAAGGCCTACAGGAGAGGTCTCGTATCGGATAAAGAAAGATATGACAAGGTCATCGAGATCTGGAACAAGACGACAGACGATGTAGCTGACGCGCTGATGGATTCCCTGGGAAGCCTGAACAACCTGTTCATCATGGCCCACTCGGGAGCCAGAGGTTCCAAGAACCAGATCAGACAGATCGGCGGAATGCGTGGTCTGATGGCGAACGCGACAGGTAAAACCATCGAGATCCCGATCAAGGCGAACTTCCGTGAAGGACTGTCCGTACTGGAGTACTTCCTTTCATCCAACGGAGCCAGAAAGGGTCTGGCGGATACGGCCCTCAGAACGGCTGACTCGGGTTACCTGACCAGAAGACTGGTAGATGTATCCCATAATGTTATCGTCAGAGAAGATGACTGCGGTACCGAAGAAGGTATCGAAGTAAAGGCTTTCACTGATGGTAAGGAAGTCATCGAGAAACTGAAGGACAGAATCGTCGGCAGAACCGCGCTCAACGATATCTTCCATCCGGAAACAGGCGAGTTGATCGTCGAGCAGGATGAGGAAATCAGCGAAGCGGAAGCGCAGATCATCGAAGACGCCGGCATTGAGTCGGTTGCCATCAGATCGGTCATGACCTGCCGTTCAAAGAGCGGCGTCTGCGCGAAGTGCTACGGCAGAAACCTGGCAACAGGTGAAAGCGTCAACATCGGCGAGGCCGTCGGTATCCAGGCAGCTCAGTCCATCGGAGAACCGGGTACGCAGCTGACCATGAGAACCTTCCATACAGGCGGTGTTGCGGGATCCGACATCACACAGGGTCTGCCGAGAGTAGAGGAGCTCTTTGAGGCCAGAAAGCCAAAGGGTCTCGCGCAGGTTTGCGAAGCTGACGGTACGGTAGTATCCATCAACCACATTGACAACATGACAGAGATCACCGTACGCGGTGAGGAAGAAAAAGTATACGACATTCCTTATGGCGCCAGAATATGCGTATCAGAGGGCGACTATGTTGAAGCGGGTGACAACATTACCAGCGGCCCGCTGGATCCGAAGGATCTGCTGAGACTCAAGGGCGTTGAAGGCGTATACCAGTACCTCCTCAAGGAAGTACAGCGTGTATATAAGAATCAGGGTGTAGATATCAACGATAAGCACATCGAGGTTATCGTCGGTCAGATGCTTTCGAAGATGAAGGTAAACAACCCTGGAGATACGGGGCTTTTGCCTGGCGGACAGTACGGCAAATTCGATGTCGAAGAGGCCAATGCAAAGGCTGAGGCCGAGGGCAAAGAACCGGCTGAAGCGGAGAGACTTCTCCTCGGTATCACCAAGGCATCCCTGGCGACCAACTCGTTCCTGTCAGCAGCATCCTTCCAGGAAACCACCAGAGTCCTGACTGACGCTGCGATCAAGGGCAAGACGGATCACCTTGAAGGCCTGAAAGAAAACGTTATCATCGGTAAGCTGATCCCTGCCGGAACAGGCATGAGAAAGTACAGGAACATCGAACTTGACTACGGTGTCAATACAGCCCTCATCGAAGCATACAGAGAGATGCAGGAACAGATGGAGCTCATGGATGCCGAAGACGAAGACGTTGAGATCGAAGAAGTTTCTGAAGATCTGCAGGGAATCGCTCCGGAAATGGCCACCAGCGATGACATGATGTCCGCAGAGGACTACGCCATGACGGATGAGTTCGTAAGCGAATCCGAAGATACACTTGAGTAGTGATCATCAGACAACTAAAATGAATCAAAAGAGCTGTTGCTTTGCGACGGCTCTTTTACGTTAAAATTGTTGACATTACAGCGTTTGCTGTGATAAAATATTCCTCGGCTGTGGGCTTAGTGTGCCCTTTTTTGCAGCCGAAATATTGAAGAAAGGAGAAAAAGGATGCCTACAATTAACCAATTAGTACGTCAGGGCAGAACAAGCAGCGAGAAGAAGTCAACTGCACCGGCTTTGAACAAGGGAATGAACTCACTGAGAAGAGTTGCGACAGATGTCGATTCACCTCAGAAGCGTGGAGTTTGCACTTCAGTAAAGACTGTTACTCCTAAGAAGCCTAATTCGGCTCTTAGAAAGGTCGCCAGAGTTCGTCTTACGAACGGTATCGAAGTTACAGCATACATTCCTGGAATCGGACATAACCTTCAGGAGCACAGTGTTGTACTGATCAGAGGCGGCAGAGTTAAGGACCTCCCAGGTGTAAGATATCACATCGTCAGAGGTACGCTCGATACTGCAGGCGTAGCAGACAGAAGACAGGCCAGATCCAAGTACGGAGCGAAGAGACCTAAGAAATAAGTCTTCTAAAAACAAACCAAGGTAATAAGTAGCGCAACTTTTTCATATAAAAGGAGCGCTCACGGGGTCTGCAGCTGGACGCAGGACTTTGATCCCGCTATGTAAGGAGCTTTTGTACGAGGTTCCCGAAGAAATTTCAGTTGCATTCAACGAGTACCGAATTAGAAATTAAGGAGGAAAGAGAAGTGCCAAGAAAAGGAAACGTGCCAAAGCGTGAAGTACTTCCGGACCCGGTTTACGGCAGCGTAGTCGTCGCTAAGCTGATCAACAGCATCATGCTGGACGGTAAGAAGGGAACAGCCCAGAAAATCGTTTACGATGCATTCGATCAGATCAAAGAAATCACAGGCGAGGATCCGCTGGAAGTATTTGACAAGGCTATGAACAACATTATGCCAGTTCTCGAAGTTAAGGCCAGACGTGTCGGTGGTGCGAACTACCAGGTACCAATGGAAGTAAGACCGGAGAGACGTCAGACTTTAGGACTCAGATGGCTCACAAACTACACCAGAGCCAGAGGCGAGAAGACCATGTCAGAAAGACTGGCTAAGGAATTACTGGATGCAGCAGATAACACTGGCGCATCAGTAAAGAAAAAAGAAGACACACATAGAATGGCTGAAGCTAATAAGGCATTCGCACACTACAGATTCTAGTGGCGGTTCGCAGTTAGCGAAAGAAGCAGAAAGGAGGAAACAATGCCAGACAGAAAATTTTCGCTGGAAAGGACAAGAAATATCGGTATCATGGCTCACATTGACGCCGGTAAAACAACGACAACGGAAAGAATACTGTTCTACACAGGCAGAACGCACAAGCTTGGTGAAACACACGAAGGCGCTGCTGTTATGGACTGGATGGAACAGGAACAGGAACGTGGTATTACGATAACCTCTGCTGCTACTACAGCCCAATGGAAAGACACCAGAATAAATATCATCGATACACCGGGACACGTAGACTTTACCGTTGAAGTAGAACGATCACTCAGAGTTCTGGACGGAGCGGTTACGGTCCTGTGCGCGAAGGGCGGTGTCGAACCTCAGTCTGAAACGGTATGGCGACAGGCAGAGAAGTACGGCGTACCTAGAATGATTTTTGTCAACAAGATGGACATCATGGGCGCCGATTTCTACAGAGTCGTAGATATGGTAAAAGACAGACTGAAGGCAAACGCCGTTCCGGTTCAGCTTCCTATAGGCAAGGAAGAGACGTTTATCGGTATTATCGACCTGATCGAAATGAAGGCTGAAATCTACAAAGACGATCTTGGTAAAGAGTTCGAAAAGACTGAGATTCCGGAAGAGCTCAGGGAAGACGCCGAAATGTGGAGAGATCAGCTTCTGGAAGCGGTATCTGAATTCGATGAAGATCTCATGGTCAAGTTCCTCGAGGGTGAGGAAATCAAAGACGAAGAGATCAAGAAAGTCATCAGAACGGCTACTATCGCAGGCGACATGGTACCTGTAACATGCGGCAGCGCATATAAGAACAAGGGTGTACAGATGATGCTCGATGCAGTCGTCGACTATATGCCGTCACCTCTGGATATACCACCGATCACGGGCGTATCTCCAAAGACCGGCAAGGAAGAAGAAAGACCTGCAGATGATAAGGGACCATTCTCGGCGTTGGCATTTAAGATCGTTGCCGACCCGTTTGTGGGTAAGCTGGCATACTTCAGAGTATATTCAGGAACGCTGAATTCCGGTTCATACGTATACAACTCCGTAAAAGAGAAAAAAGAACGTATCGGCCGAATACTCCAGATGCATGCCAATAAGAGAGAGGATATCGATACGGTATACTCTGGTGATATCGCAGCAGCAGTAGGACTTAAAGTCACTACTACGGGAGACACTCTCTGCGACGAGAGAAGACCAATAATCTTAGAGTCAATGGAATTCCCTGATCCGGTAATCGAGATCGCGATCGAGCCTAAGACAAAGGCCGGACAGGAAAAGATGGGTATCGCGCTGGCCAAGCTGGCGGAGGAAGACCCTACATTTAAGACTTATACAAATGACGAGACCGGACAGACGATTATCGCCGGCATGGGTGAGCTCCACCTGGAGATCATCGTAGACAGATTGCTTCGTGAATTCAAGGTCGAGGCAAATGTCGGCAAGCCGCAGGTTTCCTATAAGGAAACGATTACCTCTACTGCTGACGTCGACCATAAGTACGCTAAGCAGTCAGGTGGTAAAGGTCAGTACGGACACGTCAAGATCAGACTTTATCCAAGGGAACCGGGTGAAGGATTTGAATTTAAGAACTCGATCGTTGGAGGAGCTATTCCTAAGGAATACATTCCTAAGATCGAAGAAGGTATCAAGGAAGCTATGGAAACCGGTCCGGTTGCCGGTTACCAGATCGTGGATGTCGGAGTGGAACTCTATGATGGTTCATATCATGAAGTCGACTCATCCGAAATGGCATTCAAGATCGCGGCTTCGATGGCGCTGAGAGAAGCAGCCAGAAAAGCCGATCCTGTATTACTCGAGCCGATATTCAAAATCGAAGTTACAGTTCCTGATGAATACATGGGAGATGTTATCGGAGATATCAGCTCAAGACGCGGCAGAATCGAAGGCTCTGACATGAATAACGGAGCGGTAGCGATCAGAGGTTATGTGCCTCTTTCCGAAATGTTCGGATACGCTACGGATCTGAGATCCAGAACGCAGGGCAGAGGCGTTTATGTAATGCAGTTCGATCACTTCGAGAAGTTACCTGATAACTTAGTTGATTCTATTAACAAATAATTGACCCTTCATGGGTATAGGAGGAAAAAGCAATGGCAAAAGCAAAATTCGAAAGAACGAAGCCACATATCAA
>JAUMVD010000084.1 GCA_030530285.1 Bacillota bacterium
AAGTATCTCTCATTTTTTATCTATTTCTGTAACATATGTCCTATCACATTACATCTGCTTGACACACAAAAAAAGTGTGTCAAGCAGAACCGTCTCTGTTGACACACCTGTCGTCACATTCCGGCTTATTGTTCTTCGTTTGTGTGACCTTCTACGATGATCACCACTTCAGCCTCATTGCCCGTGTCCTTTGCGAACTGCTCCAAAACCGGTTTGAGAATGCTGTTGCATCGTATCTCCGCCTTATCGGGCTCGATGGCTTTGATCTCTTCGTCGGTCATCGCGTAGTACTGCACCGTCACTTCCGCTTTGTTGTCTTCGGTGTACTGCACGCTTGCCTTTGCGTCAGGACTGAGAATATTGAGCTGGGCATCGGTGGACTCTCTCAGCGACGGCTGTCCCTTCATGTAGTCCTCCAGATTCTGTCCCTGCGTGCTCCCGCATCCTGTGAATACGAGTCCCATCACGAGAATCAGCATTAACGTAGTGATTGATATCAGTTTCTTTTTCACAATCATTCCTCCTTATCTTATGACCAGTATCCGCCAAACAATACCAGTAAATAAATCGTTGCCAAAACGATGGACAGGAGCATCATCGGCAGTCCGATCTTCAGGTAATCCATAAATGTGATCGGGAACCCTCTCCTGTTTGAAATGCCTGTCAGCACCACGTTTGCCGATGCTCCTATGATCGTTCCGTTGCCGCCGAAACATGCGCCGATGGATACTGCCCACCAGAGCGGCCAGACATCCAGTCCCGCGTCCTGCATCTGCTGTATGAGAGGAATCAGGGTCGCTACAAACGGGATATTGTCT
Organism: Bacillota bacterium; assembly: GCA_030530285.1. Classification (GTDB taxonomy): domain Bacteria; phylum Bacillota; class Clostridia; order Peptostreptococcales; family Anaerovoracaceae; genus Lentihominibacter. The sequence continues at coordinate 819 of JAUMVD010000084.1, forward strand.
AAAACTGACGAACAGATGGCCGAAACCCAAAGCAGCGTCAGCATGAGGACAACATAATGTGTCCCTGTTGCTTCCATCATGGCAACTGCCAGCGCATGGATCAGGCCTACCTTTTCCAGGCCTCCAACCACGATGAACAGGAATGCGAAAAATACGATCGTCGGCCATTCCACGTCGTGGACGGTCTCCTCTACATCCTGCCCTCCTATCATGATCATCAGTGCCGCGCAGGAAAGCGCGATGATGCTTGTTTTAAGACCCAATGTGTCGTGAAGGATAAATGCCAGCGCCACCAGAATAATCATGATCACGCTCTTGATAAACAGGGCTTTGTCCCTGACTTCGGCATGCTCATCCATCTTCATGATGAGTTCCATCTTTTCCGGCGCTACGGACAGTCCCTTCTTATATATAAATCTGAAGCCTATGACAGAGGCCGCCATTACGATGACGACGATAGGCCCGTCATAGATACAAAATTGCAAAAATGATATGTCCGCTGCGCTTCCGAGCATGATGTTCGGCGGATCTCCAATCAGCGTCGCCGTGCCGCCCAAATTGGATGAAATGATCTGCGTCAGCAGGTACGGAACCGGATTCAACTCCAGTGTCTTGCAGATACTGAATGTCATCGGTCCTATCAGCAGGACCGTCGTTACATTGTCCAGAAACGCGGACAAAAGCGCAGTAATGATCATGAAATAGACCATGATCTTCCACGGGTTCCCCCTGGCGATCTTGGCTGCTTTGACTGCCAGGAATTCGAATATGCCTGAATTTTTGACCACCGCGACGAACATCATCATTCCCATCAGAACGCCAATGGTATTGAAGTCGATAAAGCCCAGCGCCTCCTTTGGCTCCAGAATGCCGATCAAGACCAAAAGCATGGCACCGATCAGCGCGCAGGCGGCCCTATGTAGTTTTTCTGATACGATTACAGCGATCACCGCAATGAAAATGGCGAGGGCTGCAATTTGTGAAATTGTCATTTGTCACCTCTGTCTATCACACACAGAAACCCGGGGTGGTACCGGGTTTCTGTGCTACATATTATGTTAGGAAGAATGATATGTCTTCCATATATGAGAAAGCTTACGCTTCGGCTGCTTCGAGAGCGGCCTTCTTGTCAGCTTCTCTTTCCTCAAGTATACTCTGGTACTCTTCTTCTGTCATTTCCACCATGGTTATTCCTGTTACGCCGTAGAACATCGATACCAGAGGGTTGATCCAGTTAAGTACAGCAAATGGAATGTACGCGCTGTTTACCTGCAGGAATGATCTCATCGTAGCGCCGCAAGTGTTCCAAGGGAAGAAGTTTGAAGTGATCGTACCGGAGTCTT
>JAUMVD010000004.1 GCA_030530285.1 Bacillota bacterium
ACGGTGATTATATCAAAATGAACGACCTAATTACAATTTTACTGTATCACGCCACAATACGAGCAAAACATGCACTTCACATGCGCCTCCCACGCACCCTGACCCGCGCCAGTTAAGATTCCAAACTTATTCAGCCGCATACAGGATTAAATGGTTGAGGAAGATGCCGTCTTATGGTATGATTTTAGTAACAAATTATTCAGCTCGTATGAAGGATCTGTGAGAGACTTGGCAAAGACCGGTTCCGGCCTTTTGACCGAAGCACCGAAGGGGCAAGACGGGTGTATATCCGTTGAAACTCTCAGGTACCAGGGATCAGATCTGGACGGGACTCTGGAGATGCTTTTGACAGAGGGTTAACAGGTAGTTCCCTCTGTATTTATTTTGGGAATAAGCAAAAGAAAGGATGGATAGTTATGAGTAAAACAGGTTTTTCGGCTGCAGATATCCTTCTGCCGGCAAAGGGCAATTATGAGACATGGGCAGTAGTAGCCTGCGACCAGTTCACATCACAGCCTGAATACTGGGAGAGAGTTGAGAAAACAGTAGGCGATCAGCCTTCCACGTTCCGTATTATCTTGCCTGAAGCACAGCTTTCAGACGGACACACTGAGGAACACATAGATAAGATCAATGCGACGATGAAAGAGTATCTGGCAAACGGAGTATTCCAGGAATATCCGGACGCCATGATTTATCTGGAGAGAGTCCAGAGCGACGGCAAAATCAGAAAGGGTCTGATCGGAAAGATCGATCTGGAAGAATACGATTATTCAAAGGGCAGCACATCACTGGTCAGAGCTACGGAAGGAACTGTACTGGAGAGGATACCGCCTAGACAGGCTGTAAGACGCGATGCGGCCATCGAACTGCCGCATGTAATGCTTCTTATCGATGATGTGAAAAACACAGTTATCGGACCTCTCAGCGCCTGTGAAGACGTTCTTTATGATTTCGATCTCATGGAAGGCGGCGGTCATGCCAAAGCATGGCTGGTTCCGGAAGACCTTAAGGCAGGAGCGTGCAAAGCTCTGGAAGCGTTAGCAGATGAACAGCCGCTGCTGTTCGCAGTAGGAGACGGCAACCACTCACTGGCATCCGCCAAAGCACTGTACGAAGAAGAAAAGGCCAAATTCGGACCGGGAAGCGAAAATACACTCCCTTCAAGATACGCTTTAGTTGAGATCGTCAACCTGTATGACGACGCGCTGGAATTCGAGCCGATCCACAGAGTACTGTTCGATGTCGATGCGGAAGCTCTGCTCAAGGCATTCAAAGAAGAATACCCAAGCACCGTTGACGGCAAGGCTGAAGGCCACGTCATTTACTATGCTTACGAAGGCGGAGAAGGATACATCACCGTCACGGATCCTAAAGCGCAGCTGGAAGTGGGCACACTGCAGTCATTCCTCGACAAGTATATCAAGGAACACGGAATCGGAATCGATTACGTACACGGCGACGATATCACCATTGAACTCGGCAAAAAACCTGGATGCATGGCATTCCTGCTGCCTGCGATGGACAAAGGGGATCTGTTCAAGTCCGTTATCAATGACGGCGCTCTGCCGAGAAAAACATTCTCAATGGGACACGCAGAAGATAAGAGATATTATATCGAGGCAAGAAAGATCAAATAATTAGGATTTGTTTCATACAAAGCCACATTATTGTGTTATAATTGTCTTTGTATTGATTTAGATAGTTAAAGTGATAAAACCTAAAAGGAGAAGTTATGGAACTCAAAACACCTCTGTATGAAAAACATCTTGAATACGGCGGGAAAATGGTGCCATTTGGCGGTTATATCCTGCCTGTACAGTACAAGTCATCAGGTGTGATCAAAGAACATCTGGCGGTAAGAAACAAGGCGGGTATGTTTGACGTGTCACACATGGGAGAGATCATTTGCGAAGGGCCGGATGCGCTGGCCAACCTCAACATGATTCTGACCAATGATTTTACCAATATGGTAGACGAACAGGCCAGATACTCACCAATGTGCAACGAACAGGGCGGTACCGTGGATGATCTGATCGTCTATAAGATGTCAGATACGAAATACTTTATTGTCGTGAATGCCGCCAATAAAGATAAAGATTATAAATGGATGTGCGATCACCAGTTTGGTGACGTATCCTTCACGGACGTATCCTCACAATATGCGCAGATCGCCGTCCAGGGACCTGAAGCAAAGTCCATCATCGCGAAAATCTGCACGGAAGGCAGCATTCCGGATAAATACTACTACTGCAGATTCGGAGCAGAAGTCGCAGGCATCCCTTGCATCGTGTCCACCACGGGATATACGGGAGAAGACGGTGTCGAGATTTATCTGCCGGCTGCAAAAGCTCCGGAAATGTGGGATGCGATCTACGAGGCAGGAAAGGATGCCGGCCTCATTCCATGCGGTCTGGGCGCCAGAGATACACTGAGACTGGAAGCGGGCATGCCGCTTTACGGACATGAGATGAATGACGAGATCTCCCCTAGAGAGGCCGGACTCATGTTTGCCATTAAGATGAAAAAAGAAGACTTCATCGGCAAGAATCCGATGGAAGAAGCGGGTAAGCCGGATGTCGTCCGCGTAGGACTGAAGGTTACCGGCAGAGGAATCGCCCGTGAATTCCAGGACATCTATGATGGAGACGAGAAGATCGGGTATACCACATCCGGAACAAAGTGCCCGAGCTTCGATTATCCGATCGCCATGGCCAGAGTTCCAAGAGCCTATAAGGAACCCGGCACCAAGGTCGAAATCGATGTCAGGGGCAGGCGAGTAGAGGCGGAAGTGATACCGCTTCCGTTCTACAAGAGATAACCATTCTCATCAAACACGATATAAATACAGTAAATTAATTATGTTAACAAATACAAATAAAGGAGAAAAACTATGGAATTCAAGAAAGAAGCACTCTACGCTAAAACTCATGAATGGGTCATCTTTGATGGCGATACTGCTATCATCGGTATTTCAGATTTCGCGCAGTCAGAACTTGGCGATCTGGTATTCGTAAACCTGCCGGAAGAAGGTGACGACGTAGTCGCAGGTGAAGCCTTTGCTGATGTAGAATCAGTTAAAGCAGTTTCAGATATCTATTCTCCTGTAACGGGCGTTGTTGCTGAGATCAACGAAGGCCTTCTGGATGCGCCTGAAATGATCAATGACGATGCGTTTGGCGCCTGGTTCATCAAGGTAAGTGATGTTACAGACAAGTCAGAGCTTATTTCAGCAGAAGAATACGAAGCATTCTGTGAAAGTGAGGAAGAATAATAATGGGAACTTTTGTACCGAATACAAAAGCGCAGCAGGAAGAAATGCTCAGAGAGATCGGCTTCGAGAAATTGGACGATCTCTTTGCTCATATTCCTGAGGATGTGAAGTTCCAGGGCGAGCTGGAGCTTCCTGACGGCATGTCTGAGATGGAAGTCACAAAGGCCATGAAGGCTTTGGCTGATGAAAATGTCATTTATGATTCCATTTTCAGAGGCGCCGGCGCTTATAAACATTATATCCCGGCCATCGTCGGAAGTGTGTTGGCCAATGAAACGCTGCAGACGGCGTACACACCGTATCAGGCCGAAATCAGCCAGGGCGTGCTGCAGTCGATTTTTGAATATCAGACCATGATCTGCGACCTGACGGGCATGGACGTATCCAACGCATCCGTATACGACGGAGCTACAGCAGCTGCGGAAGCTGTCGCCATGTGCCGTGAGAGAAAGCAGAACAAAGCTCTGGTATCCGCCGCCATACAGCCATCTGTCATGAAGGTTATCGAAACCTACTGCTTCGGCAACGGCATGGAACTTGAAGTGGTTGCCGAAAAGGATGGCAAGACCGATATCGATGATCTCAAGGCGAAGATGTCGGATGACATCGCGTGCGTATACATACAGCATCCGAATTACTATGGCAATCTGGAAGACGCGCAGGCCATCGGTGAAATCGCGCACAGCGCTAAGAAGTGCAAATTCATCATGGGCGTAAATCCTATCACCCTGGGCGTGTTGAAGACACCGAGGGAATACGGCGCTGACTTTGCGGTAGGCGAAGCGCAGCCTTTAGGCCTTCCAATCGCTTTTGGCGGACCGTACATCGGTTTCATGGCCAGCATCAACTCCATGAAGAGAAAACTCCCGGGCAGGATCGTGGGACAGACCACCGACCATAATGGGAAAACCGGCTATGTACTTACACTGCAGGCCAGAGAACAGCACATCAGGCGTGAGAAAGCCTCCAGCAACATCTGCTCCAACCAGGCTCTCTGCGCGCTGGCAGTCGGCGTATACCTGTCGGCTATGGGTAATGAAGGCATCAGGAATGTTGCCACCCAGTGCTACTCAAAGGCTCACTATATGGCGAAGAGATTCGAAGAAATCGGCTTTAACGTCGAAAACAAGGATTTCTTCCATGAATTCGTTACATCATCCGATGTCGATATCCACATCGTTCTGAAAAAGCTCAGCGACGCGGGCATCTTAGGCGGTCAGCCTCTGGATACTCACAGGATCCTCTGGTGCTGTACGGAAATGAACACCAAAGAAGATATCGACAAGGTAATCGAAATACTGAAGGAGGTGTAAGGAATGTTGGTATTTGAAAAGTCAAGACCGGGCAGGGGTGTCAGCGCTTTACCGGAGTGTGATGTTGAAATTCTGTGCCCTGAAGACAAAGACCTGAGAAAGACAGAATTACACCTTCCTGAAATGGCCGAAGTCGACCTGAGCAGGCATTATACAGAGCTGGCTCATAAGGCTCACGGCGTTAACGACGGTTTCTATCCGCTGGGTTCATGCACGATGAAATATAACCCTCGTGTGAACGAAAAGATCGCGGCGCTGCCTGGATTTACGGATATCCATCCGCTTCAGCCTGTCAGAACAGCACAGGGCTGCATGAAGGTCATCAAGGAAACGTCAGACGCGCTTTGCCAGATCACCGGCATGAGTGACTTCACACTGCAGCCAGCTGCGGGAGCTCACGGAGAATTCACGGGGCTTTTGCTGATCAAGGCATATCATCTGGCTAACGGCGATACACAGAGAACAAAGATCATCGTACCGGATTCCGCTCACGGAACCAATCCTGCGTCAGCGGTAATGGCCGGCATGGAAGTCATCAATGTCGATTCAGACGACAAAGGTCTGGTTGACCTGAATAAACTGAGAGAAGTGTGTGAAGTCAACGATGAGATCGCGGGCCTGATGCTTACGAATCCAAACACAGCCGGATTGTTCGACCCGAACATCAAGGAAATCACGGATATCATCCACCAGTGCGGCGGCCAGTGCTACTATGATGGCGCGAACCTGAACGCGGTAATGGGATGGGCGAGACCGGGAGATATGGGATTCGACTGCGTACACCTGAATCTCCACAAGACATTCTCGACGCCTCACGGCGGCGGCGGTCCGGGAAGCGGTCCTGTCGGCTGCAAGGAACATCTGGCCAAATTCATGCCTGGTGTTAAGGTCGTCGATTTCGATGAACACTCGAACACCAATATGCTGTCATTTGCAAAGGCCGAAGAAAGCCTTGGCGAGATGAAGAATTTCTACGGCAATTTCCTGGTGGCTGTCAAAGCCCTTACCTATATCAAGATGCTGGGCAAGCAGGGCATCCCTGAAGCCAGCAAGAACGCTGTCCTCAATGCCAACTACATGATGAACAAGCTCAAGGGCGCTTACGATATGGCCTTTGATCCTAAGGTCTGCATGCACGAATTCGTCATGGATCTTTCCAGACAGGCCAAGGAGACGGGAATCACCGCCATGGATATCGCCAAGGGGCTTTTGGACAACAACATCCATCCGCCTACGATGTACTTCCCACTGACAGTACACGAAGCGCTGATGGCGGAACCTTGCGAGACCGAGTCGAAGGAAACGCTGGATCATGCCATCGATGTATTCCTGCAGCTCAATGAATTGGCTTATCATGACCCTGAGAAACTCCATCAGGCGCCTGTCACCACACCGGTAACTCGTCTGGATGAAGTGGGTGCTGCGAGACACCCGATACTGAAATATGAATTTTGATCTAATCGTAATAGGAGCGGGTCCCGGCGGTTATGTAGCCGCCATCAAAGGGGCCAAACTCGGTCTTAAAGTGGCTGTAATCGAAAATATAAGAGCCGGCGGCACCTGCCTGAATCGCGGGTGCATCCCGGCCAAGGCCATGATCCACGCTTCTCAATTGTATAAGGAAATGCATGAGGAAGCGGGGCTCGTGGGTCTTGCCGCCAACAATATCAGGCTGGATTACAGCAAGATCGTTGACTACAAGCAGGAGACGTCAGATGAACTGGTAAAGGGCGTTGAGGCTCTCCTGGAAGGCAACGGCATCCAGCGCATCGACGGCAAAGGCAAGTTAAGAAGCGACAAGTCCGTCGCGGTAGTGGACGCGGAAGGAAACGAGACGGTATATACTGCTGACAGCATCATACTGGCAACAGGTTCCGTTCCTGCGCTGATCCCGGTTCCCGGTATTGACCTTCCGGGAGTTTTGACCAGCGACGGCGTTTTCCAGATGACAGATCTGCCGCAAAAGATCGTCATCATCGGCGGGGGAGTCATCGGCGTAGAGTTTGCTACGCTATTTTCCAATCTGGGCGCCCAGGTTACTATCGTTGAGGCTCTTCCGAGGATCCTGCAGAACATGGATAAGGAAATCTCACAAAACCTCAAGATGATTCTTAAGAAATCCGGGGTGGATATCCATACGGGAGCTATGGTCAAAGGCATCAGCCAGACAGACGGCGGCCTTTGCGTGGCGTTTGAAGAGAAAGAAAAACCGTTCACAGCCGAAGGCGATATCGTTATATGCGCTGCCGGCAGGAAGCCTTACATGGACGGACTGTTCGATGAAGGCGTCGAAATCGCCATGAAGGGCAAAGAAATAGACACGGATGAGACAAAAGCATTTGAAACAAGTCACAAAGGAGTGTATGCTATAGGAGATGTCGTTCCCGGCATCAAGCTCGCTCACGCAGCAAGCGCCCAGGGCATATACTGCGCTGAATACATCGCAGCATTAAAGGATGGCGCCGCATTCGATCCGTCGATTGATCTCAGCGTGATCCCTGCATGTGTGTATACGGACCCGGAAATCGCACAGGTGGGGCTTACGGAAGCTGACGCGAAGGATCAGGGCATTCCGGTAAAGACAGGCAAGTTCATCATGAGCGCCAACGGCAAATCCCTGATTACCCATGAAGAAAGAGGGTTCATCAAGGTAGTCGTTCACGAAGAGACCGATCAGATCCTTGGGGCGCAGATGATGTGCGCCAGAGCGACGGATATGATATCGGAGTTCGTAACGGCAATATCCAACGGACTGACTGCCGCGCAGATGCTCAGGTCCATCAGGCCTCATCCTACGTATAATGAGGGGATCACCGAAGCGCTGGAAGATGCGGCGGGCGAATCCCTGCATACCGTCCCGAGGAGACGGAAAAAATAAGACAAAACACGAAAGGACAATAACATCAATGGAAAAAACAGGTCTTAACCAATTGAGAGAAATGTTTCTGAGCTTCTTTGAGTCAAAGGGGCACTACAGAAGACAGAGCTTTTCACTTATTCCCGAAAGTGATAAGAGCCTTTTGCTCATCAATGCCGGAATGGCACCGCTGAAGCCGTATTTTGGAGGATTGAAGACACCTCCTTCAAAGCGTATGACGACTTGTCAGAAGTGCATCAGGACGGGAGACCTCGATAATGTAGGGCATACCGACCGTCACGGCACGTTCTTCGAGATGATGGGCAATTTTTCCTTTGGTGATTATTTCAAAAAGGACGCCATCAGCTGGGGATGGGAGTTTGCGACCAAAGTCCTCAAAATGCCGGAAGACAAACTGTGGGTCACCGTATACGAAAACGACGACGAAGCGTATAACCTCTGGCGTGATATGGTAGGCGTTCCGGAAGAAAAGATCGTCAGACTGGGTAAAGACGATAACTTCTGGGAAATCGGCACAGGTCCGTGCGGTCCTTGTTCGGAGATTTACTTCGACAGGGGAGAAGAGCACGGATGCGGCAAGCCTGACTGCAAACCGGGCTGCGAGTGCGACAGATACGTGGAATTCTGGAATCTGGTATTCACCCAGTTCAACAAAGAAGAAGACGGGACCTATACCGATCTTCCTCATCCAAACATCGATACGGGTCTTGGCCTGGAGCGGCTCGCCTGCATCATGCAGGACACGAGTTCTATTTTTGATGTAGATACGATCAAGTCTGTTCTCGATGAGGTCGTACGCATCTCCGGCGTCGAGTATAAGAGCGGAGAGGTAGAAACCGACGTTTCTATCAGAATCATCACAGACCACCTCAGATCCATGACATTCATGATCGGAGACGGCATTTTGCCGGGCAACGAGGGCAGAGAATACGTGCTGAGGAGACTTATCCGAAGAGCGGCCATCCACGGACGCAAGCTCGGCGTCAACGGTCCGTTCCTGTCCGGCCTTTGCGATAAGGTCATCGACGTTTCCGGCATCGCTTATCCGGAGCTGGAAAAGCGCCGCGTCATGATCAAAAAGGTCGTCCATGCGGAAGAAGAAAAATTCTCTGCAACCATCGACCAGGGTCTGGGATATCTCAACAAGTATTTCGATCACATGAAGCAGAACGGACTGGATGTTCTGGACGGAGAACACGCGTTCAAACTCCACGATACTTATGGGTTCCCGATCGATCTCACCAGAGAGATTGCCGCGGAGCAGGGCTATCAGATCGATGACGAAGGATTCCTGAAGGCGATGGATGAGCAAAAGAAGCGCTCCAAGGTCGAACAGGAGATGGAAGGCGCCGGCTGGGATGAGGCGACTTCCGATGAACTGATCGACGGAGAAACCGAGTTTACGGGTTACGAACACTACGTTGAAAATGCAACCCTTACCGCAATTCTGGAAGAACAGAACCTGTTCATACTGGATAAAACGCCATTCTATGCAGAAAGCGGCGGCCAGATCTATGATACGGGATATATCTATAATGATGACGGAAGCGCCGCTGAGGTTGTGGAAGTCAGAAAGATGGGCGGGGTTTTCGCCCACAAAGTAGCGATCCGAAACGGTTCTTTCGCTGTTGGGGATAAAGTGTCCGCAATGATTCTGGCTCCGAGAAGAAACAAGGTGGCGGCAAATCATTCCGCGACGCATCTTCTCCAGAAGGCTTTGCAGGAAGTTCTGGGAGAGCATGTCAAGCAGTCCGGATCCTCTGTTACGCCGGAGGGCCTGAGATTCGACTTCACGCATTTCCAGGCGATGGAACCGGAGGAAATCAGCAGAGTTGAAGAAATGGTCAACGATAAGATCTCACATTTCCTCCCTGTTGCGACGGAAATCATGTCAATAGACGAAGCGAACAAAATCGGCGCCATGGCTCTGTTTGGTGAGAAATACGGCGACACCGTCAGAGTTGTCAGCATGGGAGACTTCAGCAAAGAGCTGTGCGGCGGTACCCATGTAGCCAATACCGGTCAGATCGGCGCGTTCAAGATCGTTTCCGAATCCGGCATCGCCTCGGGCGTCAGGAGAATCGAAGCGGTTACCGGTCAGGGCGTACTGGACATGCTGGAAAATAACGAAGACATTCTGAAGGCTGTTTCTTCCGCTCTCAAGTCAAATAAGGAGACCGTCGCTGACAGAGCAGCGTCTCTGGTGGAAGAAAACAAAGCGCTCAAGAAAGAAATCGAGGAGATGAAAAAGGCTTCCATGTCAGGCAGCGTTTCAACCCTTGTGGATGCAGCTGAGGAGGTTAACGGCATCAAGCTCATTGCGAAGGAATTTGATGGCTTCAACATCAATGATCTGAGAGGATTGTCAGATGAAATCAAGGCTTCCTACAAAGGCGTGGCCATGGTATTCGCCGCGGTAGGTGACGGCAAGGTAACCTTCCTCGTTTCCCTTACGGATGATCTCGTGGAAAACGGGCTGCATGCCGGCAAACTGATCAAAGAGATCGCGGCGGCCGCAGGAGGAGGCGGCGGCGGTAAAGCGGACATGGCTCAGGCGGGAGCAAAGGATCCGTCCAGAGTCGGGGATGCATTTGCTAAAGCGAAGGAATTGCTGTCATAGTCTTTGATTAAGATGTGTTAAGAACCCCTTGTATTTCAAGGTGACGAAGTGTTATACTGTATGAAAGAAAACACGGAGGTTTTGAAATGGATAGACAGACAAGAATGTATGATAATTTCGATCGAGTTGAACAGAAAACTATAGAAGAGATCCTTACATTGGTTTACGATGCTCTGGAAGAAAGAGGTTATAATGCTATAGATCAGATGGTCGGTTATATTTTATCCGGAGATCCTTCATATATTACAAGCCACAATAACGCCAGAAACGTTATGGGCAGAATCGAGAGAGACGATCTCGTAGAAGAACTGATTAAAGCTTATCTTAACAAATAATATCCATGCGAAAAATAGGACTTGATGTAGGAGATAAAACCATAGGCGTCGCGGTAAGTGACGCCTTAAATATTACTGCTCAGGGCATCATGACCATCGAGAGGATCGGGATCAAGAAGGACACCACCAAGGTTCTCGAACTGATCAAAGAACATGAGTGTGATACGGTGGTGATTGGTCTGCCTAAAAAATTAGACGGTACCGACAGCCCCCAGACCGAGAAAGTCTATGAATTCAGACGGAAGCTGGAGAATAAACTCAAAAGCAGCGGCATGGGAGACGTTGCGGTAGAGTATTATGATGAGCGGCTTACGACGGTGATGGCGGAGAGAGTCCTGATCGAGGCGGATCTCAGCAGGAGACGCCGTAAGGAAGTCATCGATAAACAGGCTGCCGTCATCATCCTCCAGGGATATCTGGACAGCATTTAACCTTTGGCACATACTTTGCTTATTATATTCACATAAGCAAAGTATTTTTTATTTCAGATCGTGAATCAATCGTTTAAGTATATGGAGGATAATATGAGCTACAATTTCTTCGTGAGCAGCAACATCAACTTTGGCATCAATGCTCTTAACTGCCTGCCGGAACTGATAAAGGGTTATAGACTCAAGAAGGTAATGATCGTGTACGACGGGGGTGTCAAGGCGGCCGGAATCGCGGGTAAGGTCATCGCTGAGGTAGATAAGTCCGGCGCTTCTTACTGTATCTTTGACGGCGTGATCCCGAATCCTACCAATGAGGTTGTGGAAGAAGCCGCTGTTATCGCCAAAGGCGAGCACGTTGACGGATTCGTTGCCGTTGGCGGCGGTTCCAGCATAGATCTGGCCAAGGCGGTAAACGTATTGATGACCAATCCGGGCAGGATAGGGGAGTATGGCGGCATGAACATGGTCAAAAGCCCGTGTCTGCCTTTGATCGCCATCCCGACGACAGCCGGGACCTCCAGTGAAATCACCAATGTCAGCGCCCTGATCGATACCGAGAAAGTCATTAAATATGTCATTATCGACAATAAGATCGTAGCCTCAGACGTGATCGCGGATCCGGAACTCACCAGGACCGTTCCCCGCAGCGTAACGGCCGCAACCGGTATGGATGCCATCACCCATGCGGTAGAAAGCTATATTTCCAATATGGCCACGCCTCTCACGGAGTATAATGCCCTCAAAGGCCTGGAAATACTGTATAAGAACCTCCCTTTAGCCTGTGAGAACGGTGACGACATGAATGCCAGAGAGCAGATGATGCTGGGCTGCATTATCACCGGCTTCAGTTTTTCCAACGCAAATCTGGGACTGGTGCACGGAATCGCACATACCCTGAGCGCTCACTTCGGACTGGCTCACGGCATGGCAAATGCCACCGTACTGCCGTATGTCATGAAATACAACGCGCCGAGCTGTCCGGAAAAGATGGTGGAGCTGGCCAAAGCCATCGGACTGACGCCATCCGGAGATCCGGCTAAGGATCAGTATCTCCTGTCAGAGGCTCTGCTGGATCTGACGAAGAAGCTGGGGATACAGACGCTGAAAGAGCAGGGCATATCTGAGGATGATTTTGATATGCTGGCAAACGATGTGCTCAATGAGCCGGTTCTCGGCTTCAATCCGAGAGGAGAGATCACGAAAGACGACATTATAGATATCCTGAAACAAGCCTATTAATGATAGATGATCCCGCGAAACCTGTTGCGTCCATGCAACAGGTTTTGTGTTATACGCAACAATGCAACAAGCATTTACCGTGATTTACGTGTTATTTTTCTATTTTTTTCCGAATTTTTCTCCAATCATTGTTGGCATGGCCTTTGCAAAATATAAAATCGTTGAAAATGAACGAAGGTATAGTTTGTGAGTTGCCGTTATGGCGAAAAGGAGAATTATGTCAAAATCTTTAGTAGCACTCGTGAAGGGTGAAGACGTTCAAGCCAATGTTACCAAAGTATTTGACCTGATGGGTGGCGTGAAGAACGTGATCAGAGAGGGTACGACAGTAATGATCAAGCCGAATGTTGGTCATGCGGAACCTCCTGAAACTTCAGTATGCACGAATCCTGAGGTTGTCAGGGCCGTCATCAGAGAGGTTAGAAAAGCTAATCCAAAAGAAATCGTTATCGCAGAAGCCGCAGCAATCGGCTGTGACACCATCGAATGTTTCAAGGTCAGCGGCATCCAGGCCGTAGCCGATGAAGAGGGCGTTGAAACTTAAAATGGCAACAGACACAGACGGCAACTTTGACAGGAAAGCCTTTGCGACTTACATGGCTCTGAACACAGGACTTTCCGGTGGCATGGGCGGTGCAATCGGTGGTATTGGCGCGAAAATGACTCAGAAAAACGCCAAAGAATACCTTTCGCTTGCCGCGAAGATAAATGTCGGCACAAAACTTAGCGACGAGGAAATGTTAAAGTTCGCCAAGTTGCAGGATAAGTTTGACTCTGCAAGGCAGGGGAACGATGTTGCTAAGGCAGACATTATTAACAGGGCGGATTACGATGCAAGAGTCCACGATGCAGTCTTTTCGAGAGGTGGGAACTCCGTTGATGCTGAAGCAGCAATGAACGGCGCAACAACTCATTCAGAAAAGATGAGTTACGCAAGAACGATCAAAGACACTGCCGAACAGGAATTTGACACATTAAGAACGCAAAGAGAGCAACTCGTCTCCAAACTGAAAGACGCTTCACCGGAAGAAGCCATTGATATCAGAAAAAAACTGACGGCAAACAGACGCGAACTTGACAGGCTCGGCGGAATTGCAAATGTAGCAGAGAGAGAACTTGAGATCGCCGAAAAGAAAAACCGAAGAGCAGTGCAAGATCTTGCTGTTTCTGCAGGCAAAATGTCTGAGAGTACGGGAGTCAACTATAGGGTCATGAATGACAAGGATATGAGAAAAATCATATCTGAACAAATGGCAAAAGAAGCCGATGGTATAGAAGCAAAACTCGGCGAGATCCCAGAGGCGGAACGAGCAAACGCAATGGCTCAAATCGAAGAACTGAGAAAAGGCGCAACAGACGACTACTTCTACAAGGGCTTTTATACAAGTCAACTTATATGTACGATACATTTAAGTATGACGACGCCATGAATCTTGTGACCACAGATAAATCGCTCACAAAGGCTGAAAGAGCCGCTATAAAGCGAGATCTGATGAAACACAAGAATATGCTCAACCGAGAGGCTATAGACGGCAAGGCGAACACTGTAGAGCCTCTGAGCATCATTGCTAAGCACATTGGTGCTAACAAGACGCTCAACAACTTCCTGCCTGATGTAGGCGATTCTAAGTATAAGACTTGGAAAGACTACTACAAGGCATTCAAGAGCGAGCAGGGCTTCAAAGGTATGCCTGCTGCCAAGAAAGAAAGACTGGCACAGAAATTCCTTGATGTTTACTCGCTCGGGGTACAAGGGCAGAAGAAGATTGACCCTGCAGGATATCACGATATGCCGTCATGGGGCATGACCGGAGTAGCCGCGGCGCAACTTGCAAAGCAGAAAAAACTCACCACCAAAGAAGCAAAGGCGATCATGATGGCGTGTGACGTATACGAGAGCCAGACTGAAACGTATTTCAAATATTCCAAGTACGGCGGAAATGTAAACAGATTCGCAGTTACTCAGAAGAATATTGAAAAGACCCTCGGCAAGGTAGACAAGTGGGGTATAGACACCGGAACTGGACTTTGGCAGAGTAAGTACGACAAAGCCAAAGGCATAAAAGGCGGTGTGTATTCCATGTCACTCGCTACTGGTAAGGCGGACTTCAAAGACAGAGCATACTATATCGCCAACTCCGGTGATTCAAATATGCTCATAAAGATGAACGCTGCAAGGGGCTACTCTGAGAAATACGGACATTCCACAAAGCAGTTAGTAAACCTTGCAAAGAAAGCCGACAAGGACGGCAACACCTACTTAAAGGATGACGAGATATCCGCAGTATGCAATACCATCAAGAAAGGTAAAGCGACAAGCGAAGAAAAGGCTATGGCGTTTGTTCTTCTTGGCGGTAATCCGAACAAGAATCCGTTCGGCTCGATTGGTGATTACTCACATAAGGGTGACACCGGAATATCAATGGACGGAGAACAAAAGTCCGGCAGAGGCAGAGGAAGAGGTCGCGGATACGGCGGATGGGGTTCTGGCGGAGGCGGCGGTTCTTCTAAAGGGACGATGCCTAAAACTGAATCAGGAGCATTCAAGGGAAAAGTCACTGACCCATTCGCAGCGTCAAACGGAACAAAAGCCTCAAACCTTAACGACGCCTACAGAAAGCGACTTAGAAAACTCAACAAAATATCTTAGAACAAGGGCTTCCTTCGGGAAGCCTTTTTTCTTTTATAAGAACATAATTTCGCGAACAAAACACGAACAAATCTTGATTATTAGAACAAACAAGTGTTTACTTTTGTTCGATTTTGTGGTATAATATAGACAAACGAAAAGGAGTGATTTATATGAAGGTTAAGATGGGAGTTACTATTGAACAGGAACTCTACGAGAAACTCCTCATACTGGCAAGAGAAGATAAAAGATCTCTCTCGGCGTATGTAAACTACTTGCTTTATAAAGCAATAGAGGAGTAAAATTAAATCAAAGAATCCTTTAGGATTGTATATGAAAAGATGGGGTGGAAGAAATCCAACTCTTCCGATAATCATAATTTTGGGAAGAATTGAATCGCTCTTCCGGAGAAGAGTCCTAAATCTTATCAATATTGAAATTTCAAAGGCCCCGCGCATTTACGGAGCCTTTTTATTATTTATTCGGATATCATACCCCTATTTTATTCTATCCTTAGATATTTATGATTATCACAAATATTATCGAGCCTCAAATCGCCGATTTAAGCGTTTTTTTATGGCCTATAGATACTCTGGTATCTCCAGAATCATTCCCGGCTGTATATCTCCGGCCTTGATATCATTAGCCTTACAGATCTCATATACAACCTGTCTGGTATCCATGTCAGACGTCTTAACGTTCTCTGCGATATCCCATAATGTATCACCGGCTGATATCTCTACCTGAACGACATCATTTCTGGTCTCAGCTGTCGACGTGTTCGTGCCTGTCAGAAATCCGACGAATCCTATGCACAATCCAAGCGCTACTACGATGGATGTTATGAATCTGAACTTTGACTTGATCCTGATTTTTCTGTTGCTCTTCATGACTTGTACCTCTCTATTCTACCCTTTAACTCCCATGAACGTTTGTTCGTGAATATAATATAACAGAATATATGTTCGCTGTCAAGAAGAAATTCGAACTTTTGTTCTTTTATATTTATGACCAAATAGGCAGCCTGATGTGGTTACATTCCGATAAGCTTATCGTAGGCTTTATCCAGAATATGAATGACTTTGTCTTTGAAGATCAGACCGATCACGAACAGGATTGCGACGATGGCTGCGATGACGATCGCGCTGGTATACTGCCCGTCCATCACCTGCTTGCCGATGGCGATGCTGCACATCATGCCCGGTGATCTGGCGATCAGCGATATGATCAGATATGGCTTCAGATGTATCTTAGACAGACCTGCGGCATAGCTGCACAGATCTTTCGGAATCCCGGGTATGAGGAAAATGATAAAGACAATGATCATTCCCCGTTTGCTGTTCATATTGTCCAGCATCTCGGTGATTTTGCGCTCACCAAACAGGATATGCAGCGCGTCATGTCCCAGGATGCGGGCGATATAAAACACCGCCACCGAGCCCAGCAGCGCGCCGACAAGGGATAACAGATATGCCAGCCAGAACCCGTACAGATATCCTGCGGCGATTTGCAGCGCCTGACCGGGTATGATACAGATAATGATTTGTATGATCTGCGCGGCAATGTAGACGAGAGCGCTTTGCGCCTTATACTGCAAAAGCCACGCTTCGATATTTCTGAGATTGGCCATGTCCTCCAGGAGTTCATGGTGAAAGAAATAAATATACGCGGGAACCGCTATAAGAATGAACGCCAATAACGCCAGCTTGATCACTGACGATATCACCTTGTATTTATTTCTGTATTCGTCTTTTTTTCTCTGTTCCATCGTACCCTCTTATCCCCTATGATCACAGCGTGATGAGTCCCCTGTCTTTCATCTCCTGCAATGCTTTGATCACGCCAAATTTAGAGTGCTCATAGGTCAGTCCGCCCTGGAAGTAGACGACATACGGATCCCTGATGGGAGCGTCCGCCGAAAGCTCTATGGATGAACCCTGTACGAAGGCTCCTGCAGCCATGATGACTGGATCTTCATACCCCGGCATATCCCACGGCTCAGGGCTGACGTGCGAATCGATAGGCGCTGCGGCCTGAATGCCCTGACAGAATGCGATGACCGCCTCAGGTGATCCGAGCTTTACCGCCTGTATGATATCACTTCGCGTATCCTGCGGCGCAGGACAAACGTCAAAGCCTAATTTTTCGAACGCTTTGGCGCAGAGCACGGCGCCTTTGACCGCTCCGTTTACCGTTTTCGGGGCGATAAACAGCCCCTGCAGCATGGTTCTGGTCTGTCCAAAGGTCAGTCCGCATTCGCCGCCGATGCCAGGTGAAGTCATCCTGTATGAGATCTTATCAATCAGGTCCTGTTTGCCGCAGATATAACCGCCGGTGAGCGCCAGTCCGCCGCCAGGATTCTTGATCAGAGAGCCGGCGATCACGTCAGCACCTACATCAGTAGGTTCCTGTACGTTCAGAAATTCTCCGTAGCAGTTATCCACCATGCAAATGATGTTTGGATCAATATCTTTCACAAAAGCCGCCCATTCCTTGATTTCGTCGATGGTGATGGCGCGTCTCCAGCCATAACCCGTGGCGCGCTGCAGCGTGATCATTCTGGTGCAAGGCTTGATCGCTTTCCTAAGAGCGTCGAAATCGATTCTGCCTTCCGGTGAGAGTTCCACCTGATCATAAGTGATGCCATAATCCTTCAGAGAGCCTTTGCCTTCACCGCGAAGCCCGATCACTTCCTCTAATGTGTCATACGGAGCTCCTGTACAGTAAATCAGCTCGTCTCCGGGTCTTAATAATCCCATGATCGTCAGCGTAAGCGCGTGCGTGCCGTTTACGATGATCGGGCGCACCAGTGCGGCTTCCGTATGAAAGATATCGGCGTATACGCGTTCCGTCGCTTCGCGGCCGGCGTCATCATATCCGTATCCCGTGTTCCATGAAAAATGTCTGTCGCAAATGTTGTTTCTCTGGAAGGAATCGAGGATCTTGTACTGATTAAACGCCATGATATCGTCCAGTTCCGAAAAATACTCCGAAACTTCTTTTTCGCTTTCGTCAATCAGATCCAGCACGCTCTCGGATATATTGAAATGTTCGTTCAGAAACTTGTATGTATTATTTTGCATCTGTATATTCTCCCATGGCCTTGGATGTAAATTCGTAATGGTTAAAGAACATCATGACGGAATCGCCCTTTGCGTTCTCCTGATTATGATCCAGGATATACTGATTCAGTTCTTTCTGTACGGTGACCGGAATGCAGCTCATGTAGTGCTTTTCGCTTTCGGGCAAAGGCTGCTGCCACTTCAGAACAGGATAGCTGTTGTTTCCGTAGGTGGCGCTGCTGTCGTTGATATAAAACGGTCCGATATTGGCAGAGCCACTGATCAGCGATCCTGCGGATATCACGATGGTTCCTCTGGAAATGTTTCTGCTGCCGCCGGATGTATCCAGGCCTACGCCATACTTGACGTTCTGGTTGGTAAAATAATTGTTCTCGATATATTTATCTTCTCTGATCTTGGAAACGTTGTCATATTTGCCGATTACGCCGCCTGTGATCTGGCTGTTGAGGATGTCACCGGCATTGTAACAATTCCTGATGTAAACGCCTTTGAGTCCCACGATGCCTACGACACCACCGGCATAACCCTTTGGCGATACGATGCCGCTGATGGCCTTTGGATTTTTGACGACGATCGTTCCGATATTATAGGAATTGGTGATCAGTGATCCCTCGGTATTAGAATAGCCCGCGATACCGCCGGTACCTTCCGTAGCCGAGGTCACTTTGCCCGTGTTATAGCATCGGTCGATTCTGGCTCCTTCGGATACGGATCTTCCGGCAACGCCGCCCGTACCGAATGTGGTCATGCCTCTGGATGTGGATCTGACGTTTCCGCGGTTGCCGCAGCAAATGACGCTGCCGCGGTTTTCACCTACGATACCGCCGACTTTTACCGTGCCTTTGACCTTGCCTTTGTTGATGCAGCCTCTGATGACGCCGCCCTGATTGCAGCCGACGATGCCGCCGGTCTTGGCTCCCGCCGTTACACTGACATCAGCCGTACAGTCCCGTACGCGGGCTCCGTAGACCAGATGACCTGCCAGCGCCCCGCATTCGCTTCCTGAAGCGGTTACCGTTCCCTGCAGGTTCAGACCCTTCACTGTGCCGCTGAGATATCCGAAAAATCCGGCATATCCGCCTGTGACTTCCGTGTTGACGTTGCTGATGGTATGACCGTTGCCGTTAAATACGCCTTTGAACGTAACATGGTCATCGTATCCGATGGGCACCCACGGCTCGATGAGTTTGATATCATTCATGAGATTGAATGTAACGCCCTCAAATGTCTCATATCTGTTGGTCTTCCACATGGCCTGCTGTTCATTGACCAGGCTGGCCAGACCGAGAAGCTGGGCTTCATTCGTGATCTCGTACTTCTTCTTCGGTTTTGTGTAATCAAACCAACTCACGTCAGGATAAACCTGCGGAGCGAAAGACCTGCTATCCTCATCTTCTATAAGCTGTCCGTTTTCATCGTAGTATTCATATTGCGTACTGTTTGAATCTCCGTACCCGTAGTTGTATTCATATTCATACGCAGCAAAAGAGTCCGTAGGCAAACTCATGCCTGCGGCTAACATTATCCCGGTCAGTGCAAAAATAATACGTCGTTTCACTTTACTTGCTACCTTTTCTTTCCAATTCCCATTCCATGTCCTTTACCAGATCACGCTTAACGTTCATCTTGTGACCTGCGTAAAGCTGTGTTGTCGTTACCTGTTCGTGATCCAGAAGCGCCTGAACATCGTAAATGGAGTTACCCCTTCCTATGAGACTTGTAGCCGCTGTTGCCCTGAGTTTATGCGGGCTGTAGCCGGCTTTTCGCGACGTGGCTAAACCTATAGACGTATATTTCTTTACCAGATCTCTGATCTGTCTTTCCGTCAGTCGTTTTCCCTGCAGGGAGAGAAACAGCGCGTCCTCGTGACCTTCGACTATTTTTTCCTCCGGTACACGCTCATTTTCGATGTAGTCCTTCACCACTTCCGTGGCGGACTGATTCAGAGGCATGATCGCTTCTTTATCACGTTTTCTGTAAATCTTGAACTCTCCTCTGTTGAAGTTGAATGATGAGACATTCAGCTGTTGAAGTTCAAAGAGTCTGAGCCCGTATGTCAGGAAAAGCATCAGAATCGCCTTATCTCTTTTCTTTGTCTTTTCCCAGTACTGACGTTCCTTGGCGGTGAGATGCGTGCCGGTGCTTACGGCATCCAGCATGATCATGACCTCATCGTCCTGAAGCGCCTTTATTTCCCGTTCACTGGCCTTTTGCACCCGTATAGGGTCAAATCCGTCGGTGATATTTTTCTCCAGGAGTTCCTCCCGGTAGAGTTCTTTGAATAATACCGACAAGGATGATTTTTTTCGCGCCAGCGTTTTGTTGCTGTTTTCGTAGACGATGATCACATCGTCTTTTTCAACGCTGTATTGTCTGCAGTAATCGATAAATATATTGATATCTACAGCCTTGATGCGTTGAAATTCCTTTAACTTTATTTCCGATGTCTTCTCCGCTTCCGTCAAGGCCGTCTCATCGATCAGGTACTGACAGAAAAACCTGACGTCCCTGAGATAATTGAGCCTTGTCATCGGCAGAACATTGCCCTTGAGATAGGCAAAATAGCCCCTCATGAACTTAGGAAGCTCCCCTTGCAACTCCTCGCACTTCTTGAGTATCCTGTGTTCTCTGAGGACGATATTGTCCGGCTTCTCGCTTCTGTTATGGAGTTTTACAGTTTTACCTTCAGCCATTCGATATAATCCTCTAAGGCCTTGTCCTCATCTCCGCAGGCGGTGATATCGTACCAGTTAATTTTATCATATCTTCTAAACCACGTTAACTGCCTTTTGGCATAATGACGTGTGTTTTTTTGCACTTTTGCAACGGCCTCTTCCAAACTGTATCTGCCGTCAAGATAGTCGATGATTTCCTTATAACCGATGCCTTTCATCGATATATCTTCGGAGGTAAGTCCCATGGCCATCAGCCTAGAAACTTCCTCCACAAGGCCCTCATCAACGAGCTTTTCCACCCGTCTGTCGATCCTCTCATACAGTTCGTTTCTTTCCCGCAAAAGCCCCACGATCAGCGGATCGTAAGCCTCCCACAATTGATTGACATCGCTGAAAGGCTGCACTCTCCCCTCACCTTCATGCAGGCGCTCCAGCGCGCGGATCAGCTTCTTGGTATTGTTTTCGTGGATTCTCTCCGCGGCGTCAGGGTCCTGGCTGCGAAGCATTTCATGCAGCGCGGAAGAGCCCTCAAGCTGTGCGATTTCATGGAGGTGATTCCGATACGCGGTATCTTTGGGCGCAGAAGCAAAATCCATGTCATAGATCAGGGCGTTGAGATACAGGCCCGTACCGCCGGAAATGACCGGGAGCTTTCCTCGACCCAGAATATCGTCAACCGTTTGTCGTGCGATCATCTGATAATCCGCCACGGAAAACTCCTCTCTGGGATCCACGAAGTCTACCAGGTGATGCGTGGCGCGGGCCATTTCTTCCGGCGTGGGCTTGGCGCTTCCGATATCCATATATTTGTAGATTTGCATGGAATCGCAGGAAACCACTTCTCCGCCGAAATGACAGGCGGCCTCAATGGCGTATTCAGTTTTGCCTACTGCGGTAGGACCGCAGATTACAAGTATCCTTTTGCCTGAAGTCATCATACCCTCTTGAACATCTTTTCGATCTCATATTTTGTCATCCTGACGAAGGTCGGCCTGCCGTGAGGACAGGAATAAGGATTATTACATTGTTTTAACTGATCCATCAGGGCTGTGATTTCTTCACTCGTCAGATGATCTCCGCCTTTGACCGCAGATTTGCAGGAACGCGTAATGATTTTATCCAGTCTGGATGGATCCGTAAGGTCCGGCCGATCCGCAAATTGATTGAGGATGTCCGTGAGAAAATTCTCCGCTTCGGACATGTCCATAAATGCGGGTATTTCGCGAACGATATACGTATGATTGCCGAAGAATTCAATGTCGTATCCCATGTTTCGGACATCACCGATCCACTGGTCTTCAGTGGAGACCGTATCTGCGGGAACCGTGAAGTTCAGCGGAACCATCAGCTGCTGGCTGTACTTCTCCGCGGAATGAAACTGATGGAGCAGTTTCTCATAAAACACTCTCTCGTGCGCCGCATGCTGATCCAGCATATAAAAATCGTGTTCATCCGTGGCCAGAATATACGTATCAAACAAAACGCCAATAACGCTTAAAGTGTTGAAATCAAAGGGTTTGGAGACATCTTCGGCTTGCGGAGCGCTGCGGATATATTCACTGGCAGCTTCTTCCTGCACGCTCACCTTATCCCTTATGGTTGACAATAAATTAATTACGTCATATTCTTCCTGGTAGCCGTTTTCTTCCACAGTCATCTCTGTTTGTGGTCTACCTTCAGGCAGCGGGCTGAGTTCAGGTGCCGGTCTGTCAGCCTTGTGCCTTACTTCAGGCACCGCCTCTTTATGCGTCAGGGCCTTTTTTACCGTCTCCGTGATGAAATCCTCGATTTCCGCGTTATCGTGAAAGCGGATTTCCTTCTTCGTCGGATGAATATTCACGTCGATGCTTTCGGGAGGAACCGCGATAAACAGAAACGCGATCGGGAATCTGCCGCTGAACAGACGCTCTTTATAGGCCTTTTCCAGCGCCCTTTCGATCAGGGGGCTAGATACAATACGTCCGTTTACGCAGAAAATCTGTCTTGATCTGGATGACAGTGACATCCCTGGATTGGAAACAAAACCGCGGATATGGCTGTTTCCCTGATCGCCGCTGACCTGGATCAGGTCCCTTCCCAGATCAGAGCCATAAATTTGTATAATATTTTCAAGGATATTGCCTTTGCCTGATGTGTTAAAGACCACTCTGGATCCGTTGATCAGTTTGAAGCGGATATCCGGATACGCCAGGGCGAATCTTGACACAAGATCCACGATTCTTCGGGATTCAGCCCCGTCAGAGGCCAGAAATTTCCTCCTGGCAGGAACGTTGAAGAACAGATCCTTAACGGTTATCGTCGTTCCTTCCGGGCATCCTGTAGGATCGTTATTGCGTATCTCTGAGGATTCCGCGATGACTCTCCTGCCGATTTTGGAATCGGCTGTTTTGGTGATCACTTCCACCCGCGAAACGGCGCATATGCTGGCCAGGGCCTCGCCCCGAAAGCCCAGAGTAAGTATCGAGTCCAAATCTGTTGCCGTGGATATCTTACTCGTGGCGTGACGCTGGAAGGCCGTCTCGATATAGTCGCTGTCGATGCCGCAGCCGTTGTCCGTGACCCGCAGATACGACTTGCCGCCATCACGCATTTCCACCGTGATGTTATCGGCTCCCGAGTCGATGGCGTTTTCCACCAGTTCCTTGACAATGGAAACCGGCCGGTCAACGACTTCACCCGCCGCGATCTTATCCGCGACATTTTTGTCCAGTATTTTGATTTCCCGTTGCATCATATCTCTAACCTTATTTCAGCAATTCCTGCAATTCTTCCAATATCTTAAGCGCCTGAGACGGCGTCGTATTCATCAGATCCAGCGACCTCAGCTTGCGGACGACAGGTTCTGAAGCGGTGTCAAAGAAGGACAGCTGCATTTCCGTCTGTTCCGGCTCAATCCTTGCGGCTGCGGAATCCGCCTGCGGCATCGCCGCTCCCGATTCCAGCGCCTCAAGCCTGCTCCTGGCGTTTTGCAAAAGCTCCGTCGGCACTCCGGCCAGTTTCGCCACATGAATTCCATAACTCCTGCTGGCCGATCCCTCTACGATCTTGTGGAGGAACACCACGTTCCCGTTTTCTTCGGACACATCTACATTATAGTTTCGGATGCCTTTGAGCATGTCTTCCAGCGCAGTCATTTCATGATAATGGGTCGCAAACAGCGTTCTGATATGCCGGTCTGATCTGCAAAGGTACTCCGCGGCCGCCCAGGCGATGCTCAGGCCGTCATACGTGCTGGTTCCTCTGCCGATCTCGTCGAGTATCACGAGGCTTTTCGGCGTGGCGCTGTTCAGGATGTAAGACAGCTCACTCATCTCCACGTAGAATGTGCTCTGCCCCTGGGCCAGATTATCGGATGCGCCGATTCTGGTAAAGATCCTGTCGCAAACGCCGATGCGGGCCCGCTCGCATGGAACGAAACAACCCGCCTGGGCCATCAGTACGATCAGCGCGGTCTGCCTCATGTAGGTGGATTTGCCGGACATGTTCGGTCCCGTGATCAGCAGCAGATTCTGATCCGTACGGTTCAGATATGTGTCATTGCTGACGAATATCCCGTCCCGTATCGTCTTCTCTATGACGGGATGTCTCCCCTTCTCGATCGATATGATGTCGCTGCTGTCGATCTCCGGCTTCACGTAATCATTTTGCTGGGCGCACGCGGCGAACGCAGTCAACACATCCAGCACCGCGATGGCGCGGGAAGTTGACTGGATCCGGTCGATGGACTGATGCAAAGCCTCTCTGATATCGGTGAACAGTTCATATTCCAGCTTGTTGATCTCCGTCTCGGCGTTGAGTACCAGACGTTCCGTCTCTTTTAGCTGCGGCGTGACAAAGCGCTCGCTGTTCACCAGTGTCTGTTTTCTTATATAATCTTCCGGTACCAGATCGTAATAGGATCTGGTCACTTCAAGGTAATATCCAAATACTTTATTGAACCCGACTTTCAGGTTCTTGATGCCCGTCCGCTCCCGTTCAACGGATTCCAGGGAAGCGATCCAGTTCTGGGCGTCGCTGCTGGATGATTTCAGGTCATCCAGCCTGTCGGAATAACCGGGCTTGATGAGCCCGCCTTCTTTTACGGTGAACGGTGGATCTTCCACGATGCCTTTGTCGATGATATCGTGGACCTCTTTCAGCTCGTAAATGCTCTCATTGAGTTCTTTGAGCAGGCCGTCGTGATCCGCAAGGAGGTATTTGATCTCCGGCAGCGCGCCGCATGAATTCCTGAGGGCGATCATATCCCTGCCGTTTGCTTTGCCGGTGGCGATCCGTCCTGTGAGCCGTTCGAAATCGTATATGCTCTTCAGGTTTTCCTTGAGATCGTTTCTCATCAGCGCATCATCCGCAAGAACTTCCACCGCGTCCAGCCTTGCCCTGATCATGTCCACATCATTCAGCGGTTCCTTCAGCCATTGTTTCATCTTTCGGGATCCCATGGCCGTATGGGTCTTGTCCAGAACCCCCAGCAGCGATCCCTGCAGTTTTTTATCATATAATGTTTCCGTAAGTTCCAGATTCCTGATGGTCGCTTTATCCAGAGACATGTGCTGTCCTACGGAATAAAAGGATATGCTGCGGATATGATCCAGTTCGTTCTTTTGCATATCCAGAAGATACAGGAGCAAAGCTCCCAGCGCGGATTCCGTGGCCGCCTGATCATCCAGGCCGATGCCGTGGAGCGAGCCGATCCTGAACTGTTTCAGGATGACTTCACGGCCGGCTTCCTTTCGGTAGAAGCCATCCTCCAGCACGTTGAAATACGCATGGATCACCGGGCGCAGAGAATCGATATCCATGACGTCCGCCGAAGCCTGATCCATGATGACTTCGCTGGCACCGATCTTCACGATTTCGTTGATGACCGTCTCCACTCTGTCCGGTCCGTCCACACAGGTCATGCTGGCCTCGCCTGTTGAAATATCGCAATAGGCAAGCCCGATGGATTCATCCTGCGCATACAGGGAAGCGATGTAGTTATTCTCTTTTTCATCCAGCATGGAGCTGCTGATCACCGTTCCCGGCGTTACGATCTGTATTACATCGCGGCTCACAAGACCCTTGGATGAAGCGGGATCGCTGGTCTGTTCGCAGATGGCGACTTTGTAGCCCTTTTCTACAAGTCTGGCAATATACGTATCCGCCGAATGAAACGGAACGCCGCACATGGGAGCCCGTTCCTCAAGACCGCAATTTTTGCCCGTCAGGGTGAGCTCAAGTTCGCGTGAAGCGGTCTTGGCATCATCAAAAAACATCTCATAGAAATCACCCAGCCTGAAAAACAAAATACAATCTTCATGCTGGTGCTTTATCTCAAGATATTGCTGCATCATCGGTGAGAGTTTGGATTTGGCCATCATTATCTCCTGCTTCATTTAACATATTATCCAAAAAGGTGTCAGAGAAATTCCCTGACACCTGATTATTCGGGGACATACATCCTGTTTCAGATCTATTTACCCAGTTTCTTGTTGTAAGCCTCGATACCGAGAGCGATGAGCTGAGCTCCTCTTCTCATCTTATCTCTGTCGAGAACGTAAGCGATACGCATTTCGTCTCTGCCGAGTCCCGGTGTCATGTAGAATCCTTCAGCTGGAGCGAACATAACCGTTTCACCGTTATCATCAAACTCCGTCAGAAGGAACATCAGGAAATCTTCCACATTATCAACAGGAAGCTTTGCAGTCAGATAGAATGCTCCGCCAGGCTTCTGGCAAACAACTCCAGGAATTTTCATCAGCTCTTCGTAAGCCGCGTCTCTTCTGGCGCAGTATTCAGCCTTCATTTCGTCATAGTATGACTTATCCATTCTGTACAGCGCAGCAGCACCGATCTGTTCCAGAGTAGGAACGCACAGTCTGCCCTGAGCCAGCTTGAGGATGCCGCTCATGAACTCTTCGTTCTTGGAGATGATGGCTCCGATTCTGGCGCCGCACGCAGAGAATCTCTTGGAAACGGAATCGACCATAACCACTCTGTCAGCCAGGTCTTCCAGCATACCGAATGAAGTGACCTCTCTGTCGTCATAAGCAAACTCTCTGTATACTTCATCGGAGATGATCCACAGATCGTGTTCCTTAGCGATTTCGCCTACGAGTTTCATTTCATCCAGAGTGAGGACTCTTCCTGTAGGGTTTCCCGGGCTGATGCAGCAGATTGCTTTGGTGTTCGGCGTGATCGCTGCTTCGATCAGTTCTCTCTTTGCCCATGCGTAACCTTCTTCGGCTTTTGTGGTAAGCGGAACCAGCTTGCCGTTTACCTGGTTGCAGAAAGTGCGGTAATTCGTGTAAAAAGGTTCAGCAATAAGAGCTTCTTCGCCAGGGTTGAGCAGTGCAGTGAAGATCAGAGTCAGCGCCTCGGAACCGCCGTCTGTGATCAGCAGGTCCTTTCTCTCATAGTGCATGTCATACATTTTCATATAATCGATCATAGCGTCAAGCAGTTCAGTCACACCACCGGACTCAGCATATGCGATAACTTTCTTATCATAATTGTTGATGGCTTCCTTGAAGCAGGCAGGAGTTTCTACGTCAGGCTGTCCGATATTGAGACGATAAACCTTTTTGCCCTTTGCTTCTGCTTCAAAAGCATATGTGTTGAATCTTCTGATTGGTGAAAATTGCATTGCTGCGACTCTCTTAGATACTTCCATTTTACATTTCTCCTTTTACGCTAAAATTAACTCATTATGCGAACGCATAACAACCTCTTCTATATCGATACCATTATCGCACTTTTTCTTCCTCATGAAAAGCAAATATTCAATATTTCCTTTAGTTCCTTTTACGGGAGAAAAAGTAAGACCATGGGAATACAGACCATTTTCTTCGCCATAGGCGATGACATTGGATATGACCTGTTCATGCACCGCCGGATCTCTGACGATTCCCTTCTTGCCGACCTGTTCTCTGCCTGCTTCAAACTGCGGCTTCACCAGGCACACCAGACTGCCCTCTTCGCTTAACAGCTCGGATGCCACCGGGAATACGAGTTTCAGTGAAATGAAGGAGACATCGATGCTGATAAAGTCTATCTT
This sequence comes from Bacillota bacterium, assembly GCA_030530285.1. GTDB lineage: Bacteria > Bacillota > Clostridia > Peptostreptococcales > Anaerovoracaceae > Lentihominibacter. The sequence goes on from JAUMVD010000004.1 coordinate 27,514, forward strand.
CCTATCAATGAGAGACGTGTCCAGATACCGGATATTGCACTTCTCCATATTGGTGACGCGGGGATCGTTTCTCAGCTTCCAGTCCAGCTGCCCGTAGCCGACGTCGATGCAGTAAACGTGAGATGCGCCGTTTTGGAGCATGCAGTCCGTAAATCCGCCGGTGGATGCCCCGATGTCCACGGCGTTTACGCCTTCAAGGTCAAAAACAAAGGATTTGAGCGCTTTTTCCAGTTTCAGCCCTCCTCTGCTCACATAAGGACACAAATCCTCTCTGACGGAGATTTTAGCCGTCTCAGACACGGGCGTTCCGGGCTTGTCGATTCTCTGTCCGTCCACGTACACCAATCCCGCCATGATAGAGGCCTTTGCCTTCTCCCTTGACGGAAACAGTCCCATTTCTACAGTTGTCACATCGAGTCTTTTCTTCAATCTGTCAAACCTTTCTTTATGTTTTCGGCGATGCCTTTCGCATCCAGCCCGTATTTACTGTACAGTGTCTGCTGCGGTCCGTGCTCGATGAAACTGTCCGGCCAGCCCATATTGATGATTTTGACTTCATTGTCGGACAATATGGCCCGTATGGTTTCACCAACGCCGCCGGCTTTCGCTCCGTCCTCCAAGGTCAGGATCAGCGGATACCGTGAAGCGGCTTCATAAAGACCGTATTTATCGATGGGCTTGATAAACATGCCATCGATGACGCCGATGTCATAGCCATCGCCTGCCAGAAGATCCGCCGCCTCCAGAGCGCTTTGCACCAGCGGGCCGTAAGCCCATATCACCGCGTCACTGCCCTGCCTGATGGCGAAGGATTTACCGTACTGCGGTTCATGGCCCGCAGGACCCTCTGCAGCTTCTCCCCGCGGATATCTGATGGCGCACGGTCCATCCAGCTTCAATGCCATTTCCAAAGCCTTTTGCAGCTGATAGGCTCCTGAAGGAGCCATCAGAGTCATGTTCGGCAGGTTCTTCAGGTAGGAAATATCATAAAGCCCATGATGTGTCTCCCCATCCTGGCCCACCACGCCGGCTCTGTCGATACAGAAGGTTACCGGCAGATTCTGCAGGCAAACGTCCTCGACGATTTCGTCGTATGCTCTCTGCAGGAATGTGGAATAGATGGCGGCGAACGGTCTCTGCCCTTCTCTGGCCAGACCCGCCGCGAAGGTGACCGCATGTCCCTCCGCGATGCCCACATCAAAGAATCTCTTTTTATATTTTTTCGCAAAGTCTTCCAGCCCTACCCCGTCGGTCATTGCGGCGGTGATGGCCACGATGCGCTGATCGTTTTCGGCCATGGATAATAATTTTTTGCCAAAGACTTTGGAGTAGGAAGGATTCGATGATCGGGACAGCGGTTTGCCCGAATCCACGTCGAAGGGCCCGATGCCGTGAAATACATTGGGATTTTCTTCGGCCTTGGAATAACCCTTGCCTTTGACGGTTACCGCGTGGATCAGGACCGGACCCTTGATGCCCTTGGCAAGCTCCAGTGTCTCGCACAGTTTCTTGATGTCATGGCCGTCCACCGGTCCGATGTACTTGAACCCCAGTTCCTCGAACAGTATGCCGTCGATGACGGCGTACTTGATGTTCTCCTTGGCGTGATGTATGCCGGAGACCACGCTGTCTCCTATGATCGGCACTTTGGAAATGCCTTTTTTGATCTGTGTTTTCGTGTGGATGTATTTGTCGGTGCTGGTGATCCTGCCCAGCGACCTGGAAAGCGCGCCGGTGTTTTTGGAGATGGACATGCCGTTGTCATTCAGGAGAACGATCATGTTCGTACCGGAGTTGCCGGCGTGATTCAGCGCTTCGAACGCCAGTCCGCCGGACAGCGCTCCGTCTCCGATCACCGAAACGACGTTATAGTCGTCACCGTTAAGATCTCTGGCCGTAGCCATGCCCAGACCGATGGAAATGGAATTGCTGCTGTGACCCGTGTCGAAGCAGTCATATTCGCTCTCGCTGGTCTTGGGAAATCCGCTCAGTCCGCCATAGGATCTGAGGGTGTGGAATTCCTTCAGCCTGCCGGTCAGGATCTTGTGGATGTAGCTCTGGTGTCCCACATCCCAAATAATTTTATCTTCAGGCGTATCGAACACTCTGTGAAGCGCCATCGTAATCTCAACCACCCCAAGGCTTGGGGCCAGATGACCTCCTGTTTTGGAAACAGAGTCGATCAGAAAATCCCTGAGTTCATACGAAAGCAGTTTGAGCTCTTCAAAGCTCATGGTCCTCAGGTCTTCAGGAAATTTATGATCTTGCAGATATCTATGCATGCTATTTACCTCTTGTTTCGAGTATTTTGGCCAGTTTTACAAATAGCTCGGCGTTATCATAATAGTCGCTGAGCGCATCGATAGCCTTGTTTGTCAGTTCTTTCAGTCTTTGCTTTGATTCGTCGAGGCCTACCACGGACGGGTAAGTGGCCTTTTTATTGGCGGCGTCGGCGCCGGTCTTTTTGCCCAGCATTGCCTCTTCGCCGATAACGTCGAGTATATCATCGCATATCTGAAATGCCAACCCCAGATTTTCGGCGTACATCGTCAGGTCTTCCAGGGTCTTGCTGTCTGCGTTGCCCAGATATGCTCCGGCTCTTACCGCTGCGATGATCAGGGCTGCGGTTTTGGTAATGTGGATATAGTCCAGCATTTCTCTGGAGCAGTTCTTGTCTTCGGCCTCCATGTCCGCGATCTGTCCGGCCACAATGCCTCGGCATCCGGAGCCTTTGCAGATCTCGTAACACGCTCTGGCGCGTCTGTTCAGGGCGGATGAATCATCCAGATACAAAAGCATGTCCCTGTTCATGGCCTCAAATGCTGCGGCCTGCAGTCCGTCTCCCGCCAGCGTAGCAACGGCTTCGCCGTATACCTTGTGGTTCGTCGGCACGCCTCTTCTCATGTCATCATCGTCCATGCAAGGCAGATCATCGTGAATGAGTGAATACGTGTGGATATATTCTATGGCGCAGGCATACGGCAGGGCCTCTTCGATCTTGCCGCCGCAGAAATCACATGCCGCCAGCACCAGAACAGGTCTGATGCGCTTGCCCCCCGCTGTCAGGCTGTATTTCATCGATTCGTACAGCGTAATGCTCTTTGGGTCAATATCCGGCAGAAAATCCAGAATATGATTTTCAACCAACTCTCTATACTGGTCAAAAGTATACTCTCTCATGATCACACCTCCTGTTTCGTCAGCGTTTCGATTCGTTGCGAAGCGTCATCAAGGATCTCAGTGCATTGCCTGTAATATTTGATGCCCTCCTCGTATGATTTTATCGCGTCCTCAAGGGACGTATCCTGGGATCTGAGTTTTTCTGATGCTTCTTCCAGTTTTTTTAAGGTTTCTTCAAAAGTCATCTTCTTCTCATCCATGATCAACTCTCCTTATCCACCCGTGTGACTTCGGCCTCCGCGCTGCCGCGGGAAGTCCTGATTCTGATCAGATCACCCGCTTCGAGATCCGAAACGTTATTGATGATCGATCCTTTGTTATTATAAACTACCGAGTAACCTCTCTTCAGTATGCCGGTAGGATTTGACGCTTCAATCAGTTTATGCAGCATGTCCGCCCGGTCTCTGGCGGATTCAATCCTGCGTTCAATGTGTGATGTCATGAAATCCATGATTCTCTCGGCGTTCACCTGTTCGAATGCCACTCTCGTTCTGATGCCATTGGCAAAGGCTTCCGGATCCAGTGCGCTGAGCTTTTGTTTCCGTTTATCCACCGCGGTGAGCAAACCTTCGGCAAGGGACTCTCGCAGATCCGACAAGCGCGTCCTGACCTCCCTGATATCCGGCACCGCAATCTCCGCGGCAGCGGTAGGCGTCGCGGCTCTGACATCCGCCACGAAATCGGCAATGGTGAAGTCCGTTTCATGCCCCACAGCGGATATAACGGGAATCCGGGACCTGTATATGGCTCTGGCCACCGCCTCTTCGTTAAAGGCCCACAGCTCCTCCATGGAGCCGCCGCCCCGTCCGGTTATGATCACGTCTACATCCTTCACCGCCTCGTTGAGGAAGTCAAGGGCTTTGACGATATCCTCAGGAGCTGCCGGTCCCTGAACCAGCACCGGACAGATCAGGATATCGACGAAGTCGTTTTTGTTTTTGATGGTTCTGGTGATATCCGAAACGGCTGCGCCGGTTGGCGAAGTGACGACAGCCACTTTATATGGAAATGCGGGCAATTCTTTTTTTGCCGCGGGATCGAACAATCCCTCTTTCTGGAGTTTTGCCTTGAGCTTCTCGAACTGTATCGCCAGTTGTCCCGCGCCGCTGTTCTCAATATCGCGTATATTGAGGGAATAGTAGCCTCCCCTTTCGTAAACGCTGATATAACCTGTGGCTATGATCTGCATTCCTTCGTCCAGAGGAGATTTGATCCGTTCCAGATTGGATGCCGCCAGGAAACAATTCACCTTGCTGGATTCATCCTTTAGGGTGAAGTACACGTGTCCCGAACTGTGAAACTTCAGATTGGAGACTTCTCCTATCACGGAAACGTTTCCCAGTATCGGATCGGTTCCTAGGACTCTGTTGATGTAATTGTTAAGCTGCGCAACTTTGACGGGTTTTATTCCCATATGTATTTACCTCCCAGCAGCGCTGTCCCCACGGCGTTATCAGAGGACAATCCCAGATCATCGAAATAGACGATGATTCCTTCCCTTTCCAGCCGGTCGCTGATGCTGTCCCGTATAAATCCGCTGGTAGATACGCCGCCTGACATGATCACATCACAAAGGCCCGTCTTGTCCGCAGCCTGTATCAGCATGCGGCAGATACAATCACTGATCTTCTCGAATATCTCACGCACCAGTCCGTCATGATCATCCACATTGCCGATGAGGTTCTTGATCTGGGTGTCGATCCCCGACAGATTGAAGTGACAGTCTTTTACTTTTACCGGTGTCAGGTAATTTGTCGCTCTGTTGGTTTTCATGGCGATCTGGTCCAGTCTGTTGCCGCATGGGAACGGAAGTCCCATGGCGACGCCTGCTCTGTCCAGCACCTGCCCGAAGGAAATATCTTTGGTCCCGCCCACCAGAGTGATATCATAAATGGTATTTTCGCCGTTGACGGCGATATATCCGCCGTATTCGTCCACATACGGCATGACGGCTTCCGATGGTTTTACGTACAGGATTTCACAGGTTCCTCCGGAAAAGTGACACGCGATGAAATGATCGATATACGACATTTCGGTAAAGGCTTTGATGGCCTCCAGGTGCCCTTCCTGATGTGAGAAACTGATGGCCGGCACATCCAGCATTGCCGCCAGAGATCTGCCGAAACTTTCTCCCGCGATGAAACACGGCATGTAGGAACCCTCCACAGGACGCGGCCTTGAGGAAAAAGCCACCGCGGAGATTTCCGCCCCTCCGTTCAGATCCAGATCGCTCCTCACTTCCTCAAACAGCTCCGGAAGGTTTCTGACATGCTGAAAAAGAGCTTCTGACTGTCTCAGACCTCTTTCTCCTGGTTTCACCTCCAGAAATTTCCTCAGGTCAAGCCTGATGTCCTCCTGCCCTACGAGAGCCAGAGATGTTTTGTAATTGCTGGTATCGATACCGAGTATGTATTTTTCCGTATCCATGTTACGTATCTTATTGATTATCTTTGGAAACAGCGCCCAGAACTCCGTGGATGAATTTGGCGGAGTTCTCAGTACTGTACTTCTTTGCCAGATTGATCGCCTCGTTGATGACTACCGCATCAGGAACATCATCGCTGTATCGCATCTCACCGATGGCCAGACGCATGATGGCCAGATCTACCTTCGGCATTCTGGTGGTTTTCCACTTCGTGCTGTGTTTGTTGATCTCTCCATCGATATCGGTGAGGTTATCGATAATCTGATTGAGCAGCGCGTTGCTTCTTTCGATGTGGTTGCCCGACATTCTTTCTCTGATGATCTCACCGCCTCTATGACCGGCATCCCCGCCGGAAATATCCTTGGCAGTATCCAGTTCATATAGTATCTGCATCAGAGTTTCTCTTGCTTCAATTCTCGTCATCTGCTTTCACTCCCTGCACATGTATGTTCACTGCCTGAACTTCCTCGCCTGTCATATACTGGATCTCCTTTTTAACATTTTCCTGTATGTCCCAGGCTACAATAGGTATCTGACATCCATACTTGGCTATGATAAATACATCAACTTCTATTTCCTCTTCTTCCGGGCGGCTTACCTTAACGCCTTTGGCCACGATTTCTCTGCCCAGTCCCCTGTTGATCATATCAGAAAATCCGCCTGCCATTTCCGCAACGCCCTCCGTTCTCCTGGCGGCGTTCACGGCGCAGACCGCGATCAATTCGTCTGAAACTTTTTCGTTGCCTTTCTTATCCGTCATTCGATTCGTCCTTTAATATCTTCATCATGACCTGTTCGATACGTCTGTCCTTTACGGACTTGATGGTGAAGACGTAGTTCTCATAAAAGATTTCTTTGCCGATATCGTCTTCGTCCGGTATCTCACCGAACATATCGATGATCAGCCCGCCTATGGTTTCGGAATTCTCTGATTCCAGATCGATATCCAGTTCCTCATCGATGTCATCGATGTCCGTGCTGCCGTCGATCAGGTACAGGTCTTCGCCGATTTTTCTGATTTCCTGTTCCACTTCATCGTACTCGTCATCGATATCACCCATGACTTCCTCGATGATGTCTTCCATGGTGACGATGCCGCAAAATCCGCCGTACTCGTCGATCAGGATCGCGATATGCTGCTTCGTCTTCTGGAGTTCAAAGAACAGCGAGTCAATATTCTTGGTTTCCGGTACAAAATATGGCTTTCGAAGGATCGGATGGATATCTACATTATCAAATCCGTCTTCTCTGGCCTTGATCAGGTAATCCTTGATATAAAGGATCCCTATGATATTATCACTGTCGTCCTCGTATACAGGGATCCTCGAATATCTGAGTTCCATGAGTTCATCCATGTACTCCTCAGGAGGATCATTGATGTCAATGGCAAAGACATCCGTTCTCGGAGTCATGATCTCATAGGCCAGTATATCGTCAAAAGCAAAGACTCCCGTGATCATCTTTTTGCCTTCTTCTTTGAGTTCTCCGCTTTCCTGTCCGGCCTCCAGCATTTCCACGATATCTTCTTCTGAGTATTCGTTGTCCTCAACATCCGTGCGCTGACGGGTAATCAGCAGCGCAGCCACCGCGATGCCTTTGACGCACAGGGTCATGGGTTTCATCACCACTGACAGAAATTTGACGACGCCTGACGTGCTCAGCGCGATACCCTCATCGTGGAGAATCGCAAGCCGTCTCGGATACACTTCTCCCAGAGCGAACATCAGCAGTCCGCTGATCAGGAATATGATCACGAAGGCAATCCACCTGTATCCGACCAGTTCCTCCAAAGCCGGCATGTAGGCGTACAGCATGATAAAGATGCCGAACATATGCGTCAATATACTGAATGATCTGAGACTGATCTCGTGATCAGACAGGTTGTCGATGACCGGAAGGACTTTTTTCGCGTTATCATTTCCCTCATCGGCAAGTTCCCGGAGAGATATTTTATTTACGGAACTCATGGCTCTGACTGAAGCCACGAAAAAAGCATTTACTGCAGTCAGCAGCAGAAAGATCAATATACCCCATAAGGGCCATTGGTCGGAAGTCATGTTACTTTTTCTCCTTTCTCAACATGCAGCCGGCAGCTGCGGGATGTTCTAATCTGATTTTTAATATTTGCTGTGGATGCGGCGCCGAGTCCAGAGGTTCGCCGTCCTCATCCGTCATGTATTCCAGCTTTTGGGCGAAAAACCCGCCGGCAGGTCCAAAGACTTCGATCGTATCCCCGATATCCATCTTGTTTCGCTGCTCCACCGTGGCAATGCCGGTGCCGGGATCGTAGTCCTTTACCAGCCCCGTGAAGCTGTAATCTCTGGTATACGCACTGGTCAGATAATTCTGGTCCTCGCTTGTGGGCTTGTTGAAATAAAAGCCCGTGGTAAATTCTCTGTGGCTGGCCTTGCACATTTCATGGAACCATTCGTCCTGAAACGCATATCCTGCCGGGTCAGCGTAGTAGGCGTCGATCGCCTGTCTGTACGCTTTGACCACATGGGCGATATAGAAGATGCTCTTCATGCGCCCCTCTATTTTAAGCGAACATACTCCGGAAGCGGCCAGCTCCGGAATGTGCTCGATCATGCAAAGATCTTTGCTGTTGAATATATAGGTCCCTCTGTCATCTTCGTCCACGGGCCAATACTCTCCGGGACGTTTTTCTTCCTCCAGCCTGTATTTATATCTGCAGGGATGGGCGCATGCGCCTCTGTTTGCGTCCCGGCCGGTCATGAAGTTGCTCAGCAGACATCTGCCGGAATAGGAGATGCACATCGCCCCATGGACAAAGGCTTCCAGCTCCAGATCCTCGTCGGTTTTCTCTCTGATCTCGCGGATCTCGTCCATGGTCAGTTCTCTGGCGAGCACGATTCTCTTGACGCCGAATGCGTGCCACATGCCCGCTGTGAGGTAATTGGTGGTATTTGCCTGAGTGGACAGGTGGATCACCGCATCGGGGATCACCTCGCGAATCATCATGATGACGGAAGGATCCGATACGATAAAGGCGTCCGCAGGAATATCCCTGATTTTTTTGACGTAATCCCGCAAAGGCTCCAGGTCCTCATTATGAGCGATGACATTCAGGGTCATATGACACCTGACGCCCCGTTCATGGGCGTAGCTTACGCCTTCTCTGATTTCGTCGATGGTAAGATTTCCGGCTCCCGCTCTCAGGGAGAACATCTCCCCTCCGAAATACACGGCGTCCGCGCCATAATCTACGGCTATTTTCAGTTTTTCCAGATCACCGGCGGGTGCCAGCAGTTCAAGTTTATTCATCAGGTCGATCTTCCTTATATATTATGCTTATGGAAACGCCGTCTCCAACCGGCAGCACCACTGTGTCGGCATAGTCAAGACTTTTGATATATGCTATGAACTCTCTCATCCTGCGGATGCTGGTCTTATACCTGCCTTTGGTGTCGAAGGAGTCTGAAGCGGTCATGCCCTTCATCAGCACATTATCACAGATAATGAGGGCCTCATCGGTACACATCGGAAGCGCCAGATCCCAAAACTCTTTATAATGACTTTTGGCGGCGTCGATGAACACCATGTCAAAGCTTCCGTTCAGATCTTTCAGCACTTCGGCAGCGTCGCCTTTGATCACGGTGATCTTATCGCTGAACCCCAGTTCGCGAATATTATTGACCGCCGAGATATAGGATTCTTCATCGGATTCTATCGTGGTTACCCGGCAGCCGCAGCAGTCAGCAAAAAAACAGGCAGAATAACCGACAGCTGTCCCGATTTCCAGGACATTTGCCGGTTTTTTGAGTTTCATGACTGCAGCCAGCAGGCCCTCCGTGTCCTTCAGAATCACGGGAACATGGTTCTTCTCCGCGAAATCTCTAAGGTCCTTAAGCTGTTCATTTTCGATATAATATAACTGGTCTAAGAACGAGGTGATAATCTCGTTCGTAATATTTTTTGTCGGCATCGTTTTACTGGTTAGCCAGATCCTCTTCCGTCCAAGGATGATCGCTGACGTTCTTTTGATGTTCTTCATTCGTCTTGGCGTAATAGATCGTTCCATCCGGTCCGGCATAGAAGAACAGATCGTCGGTTTCCATGGCGTTCAGTACCCCGTCCATGGCGATTACAGGCACCGTACTGATTGGTCCCGGTATCATCCCTTTCACTTTCCTGGAATTGTACTTGGAATCGGAATCCAGCTGTGATACTTTGAGGTCTACCCTGTCCTCGTCAAAGATATAGCATACGGTTACATCACTTCCCAGGGACATGTCGTTATTCAGTCTGTTGATGAATACGCCGGAGATATGAGCGGCGTCTTCCTCATTGGCGCATCCTTCTTTCGTAACGATCGAAGACAATGTCAGGAATTCGTGTATGGAATACCCTTTGGCTTCAATTTGGGATTTGCGCTCTGTGAGGGCGGCATCCATCTGCTGCAGCGCCATTTCCGTTATGCTCTCGATGGTAGGATCTGCCTCTGTGATGAAGTAAGTATCCGGGAACAGATACCCTTCCAGAGGATGCATGACATCTTCACTGAGAACATCATCCGTGAGGAACCAGTACTTGTCGATCAATTCCTGAACGTATGCTTTATCATCCCATCTGGCCATGATTTCCTTTTTAGAGAAATCCGTCACTTCAGCCAAAGCCTCGGCGCATTGAGTCAGCCTGTAGCCCTCCTTCAGCTGGAATGACGTTTTGGACAGGTATTCGAAGTCTCCTGTATTGATGGCTTTCATCATCTCCGTAAGGGTCATGGACTTATTGAAGATGTAAGTATTGGCCTGAAGAGAATCATAACCGCCGATGCGCGCGTTGATCTTGGCGCAGGTCATGTTCTTGACCAGCCCGGCATCATCGAGCATATATACGATGGATGACGCGCCGCTGCCGTTAGGTACCGTAACGATAATGTCTTCATCATCTGATGGATCTACCGCTCCCAGTCCCTGCAGATAAAAGAATATTCCTCCGGTAAACGCAACAACAAGCACCAGCAGCAGGACGATAATACCCTTTAACGATATACTTCCTTGTTTAGACATGTAATCCTCCTAAAAAGAGGACACTGCAAGCGTCCTCCTTTGTGTTCATACAACTTATTTGGATCTACCCAGATATTCTCCTGATCTCGTATCGATCTGGATCCTTTCGCCTTCCTCGATAAAGATAGGAACCTGTATCACAGCTCCGGTTTCAACTGTCGCAGCCTTTGTAACATTCGTTGCGGTGTCGCCCTTGACGCCCGGCTCAGTGTCAGTTACCAGGAGGTCGACGAAGTTAGGAGCCTCAACCAGGAACGGATTGTCCTTATAGAATTTGATCGTAGCTTCATCATTTTCTCTGAGATACTTCATCGCTTCTTCAACCAGATCCGCAGTGATCGGAATCTGATCATACGTCTCAGGGTCCATGAAGTAATAAAGTTCACCGTCACTGTAGAGATACTGCATCGTCTTCGTCTCAATGTGAGCCTTCGGGTACTTGGCATCAGGGTTGAATGATTCTTCCTTGATGGCTCCGGTAAGAATGTTCTTATGTTTCGTTCTTACAAAGGCAGCGCCCTTACCCGGCTTAACGTGCTGGAAATCCAGAACAACGTGCGGCTGTCCATCGATCTCAAATGTAATACCTTTTCTAAAATCGCCTGCATAAATCATGAGTATGTCGCCTTTCTTATTATTTATATTATTCTTGTTTATTTAACGGATTTTACAGCGTCTATTATACCAAATAATGTAATAATTGCCAAGTCCTCTATCCCTGCATGCCGCCCATCTGATCGAAACCAAAATCGGCCACTTCACCGACGATCTTATAGACATCGCCCATCATCATGCTGAATCTCATCTGATTCTGCAGAAACTCCGAAGCGAGAGGATCCTGCATGAGAATAGCGGACAGCTGCTGAATCTGTGCCATGGATTCCTGATCCAATTCCTGCCCCATCATCTGCTGCGCCTGCAATTCAAACTGTTTCTGCATGAAATCTCTCATGGCTTTGTCCAGCTGCGGGTTAGCTTCCAACGCTTTTTTGCTGTTGTCATAATGCTTGAATTCTTCTGATTCTCTTATGGCTTTTGCCAACTGATGAGCCTGATCATATACGTTCATGTCAAACCTCCATAAAAACAGGTAATATAATCGGACTTCTGCCCGTTTTACTGTAGATGTATTTCTTCAGACCTTCTCTGACAGCTGTTTTGATGCCGTTCCAGTCTTTCACATTCTTGTGGAGACAAAGCTCTATGATCTCCTCCGCCTTCATGCACGCGGCATCGATGAGATCCTCGTTTTCCCTTACATACACGAAACCTCTCGTGATGATATCCGGGCCGGAAACGATTTGTCTGGCCTGTTTATCGATGGCGGTTACCACGATGATCAGACCGGATTCAGACAAAAGTCTTCTGTCTCTTAATACGATATTTCCAACGTCTCCGACACCCAGTCCGTCGACGAATATGCCTTCTGCCTGCGCTACGTTTTCTATTTTTTTCGCGCCTTTTTGCGTCAGCTCCAGGCAGTCTCCATTCTTGAGAATGAAGATGTTTTCGCGAGGCATCCCCAGCTCCGCCGCCAGATCGGCGTGGGTCTGCAGATGTCTGAACTCACCGTGAGCCGGCATAAAATACTTCGGACGGATCAGGGAGTGCATGAGCTTCAGCTCTTCCTTGCACGCGTGCCCCGAAACGTGGGTCTCGGCAATATCCGAATAAATGACCTCTGCGCCCTTCTCCACCAGCTGATTGACGACATTCGCCACCGTCAGCTCGTTTCCCGGAACGGGAGTGGAAGACAGGATGACCATGTCGTTTTTCTTGATGTTTATCGCCTTGTGATCCGACGAAGCCATTCTGGCCAGCGCCGACATCGGTTCGCCCTGACTGCCTGTCGTGATGACCACCAGCTCTTTGTCCGGAATGTTTCCCGCTTTATTCAGGTCGATCAGTTTCCTGTCAGGAATCTTGATGTATCCCAGTTCTCTGGCCAGTTCCACTACATTGACCATGCTCCTTCCAGATATGGCTACTTTTCGTTTGCACAGCAGAGCGATATCGATGATTTTCTGGATTCTCTGCACGTTGGATGAGAACGTAGCGATAATGATCCTCTTATTGGAACTTCTGAATATGCTCTCCAGAGTCTTGCCCACAACCTTCTCCGACTTGGTATAGCCGTTTCTGACAACGTTGGTGCTGTCAGCCAGCATGAGGGAAACTCCCTCTGATCCGATCTCCGCCAATCTGGCGAAATCGATCGTGTTGCCGTCGACAGGTGTGTAGTCGATTTTGAAGTCACCGGTATGGAATACGCGTCCCACAGGGGTTTTGATGTTGTAGCATACAGCGTCGGGAACCGAATGGGTGATGCGCAAAGGCTCGATATTAAAGGATCTGCCTACCCTGAATGTCTTGCCGGGTTCTATGATCCTCAGATCTCCCTTCAGCCCATGTTCCTTGAGCTTGTTGGATATGAGTCCCAGAGGGAACTGCAATCCATATACCGGTATATTAAATTCTTTGAGCAAATACGGTATTGCTCCGATATGGTCTTCATGACCATGTGTGATGATTAGTCCTTTTATTTTTTTATCAGTGTTTTCCAGATAATCGAAGTCAGGTATCACCTTGTCGATACCGAACATGTCATCATCCGGAAATGAAAGTCCGCAGTCAATCAGAAGGATCTCGTTATTGTATTCCAGCGCCGTCATGTTCTTTCCGATTTCTCCAAGCCCGCCCAGCGGGATGACTTTTAATTCAGACGGCATTTTTCTGGTCTGTGTCTTTGCCTTCTTTTCCGGCTTCTTGGCCGGTGACTGCTGCTTTCTGTTTGAAGTTTTACTCATTCTTCTCCTTTCCGGAGTACAAAGGCTGCCCTATGGCTTTACCACAATGTTGATCAATCTGCCGGGAACGGCGATCATCTTCACAACATTGAGACCTTCTGTAAGCTCCTTTATCACTTCATGTTCGCCGGCGATCTGAAGCATTTCGTCTCTTGTCAGTTCGCCAGGAATGCTGATTTTTTCTTTATTCTTTCCGTTTATCTGTATTACGATTTCAATCTCGTCTTTTACCAAAGCGCTTTCATCATATGTCGGCCAGCTCTGCTGATGCACGGATCCTTCATATCCCAGCTCATGCCAGAGTTCTTCTGTGATATGAGGCACGAACGGCGCCAGCAGGAGTATGATCATCTTGATGGCAGTACTGAAGAGCGCTTCGTTCACATCCCCTTCTTTGTACTTGTAAAGCTCGTTGACCAGTTCCATGACCGCGCTGATGGCTGTGTTGAAATTGAATCTGTCACCTACATCGTCTGTAACTTTCTTGATGGCGTAGTTGAGCGTGTAAGCGACTTTCTTATCAGCGTCATTCCTGATTTCATATGTTCCCGGGATGTTCTGATATTTCTCGCTGAATTCCACGGCCAGCCTCCAGATCCTGTTGAGGAATCTGAAGCAGCCCTCTACACCTTCATCGGACCAATCCAGTTCTCTTTCCGGCGGCGCGGCGAAGAGAATGAACAGTCTGGCCGTGTCGGCGCCGTATTTATCGATGATTTCAGCCGGACCGACAACGTTTCCGAGGGACTTACTCATTTTCGCCTTGATATAATTGCCCTTTTCATCGTTATAGCCTTTGATGACCATACCCTGAGTCAGCAGGTTTTTGAACGGTTCCTCGTCCTTAACAAGACCCAGATCATACAGAGCCATCTGGAAGAACCTGGCGTACATCAGATGCATGATGGCGTGTTCAACACCGCCGATATACTGATCGACGTTCATCCAGTAGTCTACTTTATCTTTATCAAAAATAGCTTCGTCATTTCTGGCGTCGCAATATCTGAGGAAGTACCACGATGAATCCAGGAATGTATCCATGGTGTCCACTTCTCTCTTGGCTGGTCTTCCGCATACAGGGCAGACGGTGTCTACGAAGGTTTTGCTGGTGACGATCGGAGATTCGCCCTTGCCGGTGAATTCCACATCTGTCGGCAGGAGTACAGGCAGATTTTCTTCCTTCTCAGGTACCCAGCCGCAGTGATCGCAATGGATCATCGGGATCGGGGTTCCCCAGTATCTCTGTCTCGAAATCAGCCAGTCACGCAGTCTGTAGTTGATGGTCTTCCTGCCGATGCCTCTTTCGTCAGCCACCTGGGCGATCTTTTCGATTGCGTCCTGATTATCCATTCCGTCGAATTCCGCAGAATTGATGAGGGTTCCCTCAGCTGCGCAGGCTTCCTGCAGGTTGTTCAGATCGATATCCGGATCGTGAACATCGATAACCGGAATGATATCGATTCCGAATTTTTTGGCGAAGTCAAAGTCACGCTGGTCGTGAGCCGGTACGCCCATTACTGCGCCGGTACCATAGCCCATGAGTACATAATCCGCGATGTAGATCGGCATCTCCGCTCCGGAGAACGGATTGATGGCGTATTTGCCGATAAACACACCGGTCTTCTCATTGGTGGTGGAAGTTCTCTCGATCTCGTTCATATGAGCGCATCTGTCGATGTACTCCTTAACAGGCGCTTCATACTCTGTGCCCTCTACCATCTTCAGTACTGTCGGATATTCCGGTGCGAGTACCATGAAGGTCGTACCGTAAATAGTGTCGATTCTAGTGGTAAAAACGGTCAGCGTTTCGTCGTAGTCTTTGATCTTGAAGTCGACCTCGGCGCCGTGGGATTTACCGATCCAGTTTCGCTGCATGATTTTGACCTTATTCGGCCATCCTTCCAGCTTGTCCAGATTGTCCAGAAGACGTTCCGCGTAGTCCGTGATCTTGAAGTACCACTGGGAGAGGTTCTTCTTACCGACCGGTGAGCCGCATCTCTCGCAGCAGCCATCGACGACCTGTTCATTGGCAAGTACTGTCTGACAGCTCGGGCACCAGTTAACGGAACTTTCTTTCTTATACGCCAGACCCTTCTTGAAGAACTGTACGAATATCCACTGCATCCATTTATAGTAATTCGGATGAGCTGTCGCCACTTCTCTGTCCCAGTCGTATGACAGGCCCAGACCTCTGAGCTGTCTGTTCATTTCTTCGATGTTGCCCCAGGTCCACTCTGCCGGTTCAACATTGTGCTTGATCGCCGCGTTCTCTGCAGGAAGTCCGAAGGCGTCATACCCCATTGGATGGAGTACGTTATATCCATTCATTTTTCTGAACCTGGCGATGACATCCCCGATGGAGTAGTTTCTAACGTGTCCCATGTGGAGTTTGCCGGAAGGATACGGGAACATCTCCAGCACGTAATACTTTTCTTTTTCGGGATCCTCGACTACCTTGAACGCGTTGGTCTCTTCCCAGATCTTTTGCCACTTACTTTCGATCTCACTAAAATTGTATTTTTCCTGCATGTTTGATTATCCTCCAATTACTGATCAATTTCTGTTATTTCACAATCTCCCCAGACTTTTTCGAGATTGTATCTTTCACGCATTTCTACAGACATGATATTCACGACGACATCGCCGTAATCCATCAGGATCCATCCGGATGATTTCCTGCCCTCAACGCTCTTTGGGAATACCCCTTGCGGCTCCATGAGGTCTTCTACATTTTCAACCAGAGCGGCAACCTGTCTGTCACTGCCGCCTGAAGCGATAACGAAGTAGTCTGCAAAACTGGCCTTTGGCGAAATGTCAATGATCGCCACATCTATGCCCTTCTTATCGTACAAAGTCTTTGCGATCAGTTCCGCTTTTTCTCTTTGTTCATTCATGTTTTTTGTTCTTCCTTTCAAAATATTCAAGAGCTTCCGCAGTATCCGGATCCAGATACACGTTTGCTGATTTTACATGATCGATGGTGCTGCGCAGAGAGTATTCACAGGCTTCGTCCAGATCGATATCCGTCAGTTCTCTCAGTCGCTGCACACCGGGGTATGACCGCCCCGGCTCCATTGCGTCAGCCAGGAATATAATCTGTTCCAGCAAGCTCATCCCGCTGCGGCCCGTCGTATGATAGGATACCGCATCAAGTATCTCGCTGTCATCTATCCCCAGTTCATTTTTGATGATATAGGCGCCGACTTTGCTATGCGCCAGATTCTTATTGTCGAGATATCGGCGTCTATCCAGTCCTATTTTTTCAACATATTGGTTCATTTCTTCCTGCGGCAGATTCCTGGCAATATCGTGGAGGATCGCGGCCAGTTCCGCCTTTTCAGGATCGGCTCCGTACTTCAGAGCCAGCCTCACAGCTTCTTTTGCAACGTTTTTGGTGTGCTGAAACCGTGAGGGCTTCAAGGCTTTTGACACCAGATTCAGGCACTCGTCAGCTGTCAGGATGTGTTTATCTGTAGAGTTCATGCTCTCTTATGTACCTTTCTACCGGTGGCGGTATCAGTTCGTTTACAGGCATCCCGCCGGCCAGGCGGCGCCTGATTTCCGTTGAAGATATGTCCAGCTTCTCGTTGTTGATGAGTATGGATTCCGTCCCGTATCGGCTGTGAATCATCTTCATATGGTCTGCCAGCTCCGTGTCCAGATAACCGGGTCTGGAGCCGATGATATATGAATAATCATGCAAAAGCTCATCGGCGTTCATCCAGGTGTCGATCTTCAGAAAACTGTCTGCGCCACAGATAAAGAACAGCTTCGCCTCTTGGTTGCGGCGCTGCATTTCTCTCAGGGTCAGGTAAGTATAGGAGACGCCGTCATTGTCCAGCTCGTATCGCGACACTGTGATTTTGTCATCCATGCCGGCAAGCAGCGCCAGCATCCTGAACCGGTCTTCGCCTGATGCTGTTTTTCTGTCCTGTTTGAAGGGCTGTATCCTGGCCGGGATCATGATCACTTCATCCAGACCGGCTTCTGTGTAAGCGGCCTCCGCCAAAGTGATATGACCCAGATGCACAGGATCAAACGTCCCTCCCATGATCCCGATTTTTTTCATTTACTTTCTCAGCGCAATGCCGAGTTCCTCCAGCTGCTCATCGTCAACGACGCCCGGAGCTTCGCTGACCATGCACTGAGCGTTCTGGTTCTTAGGGAATGCGATAACTTCTCGGATGGATTTCTCTCCTGTCAGCAGCATGACCAGTCTGTCAAGACCGTAGGCCAGACCGCCGTGAGGAGGCGCTCCGTATTTGAATGCTTCTACCAGAAATCCGAATTTCTCATTGATTTCTTCTTCGCCCATATTCAAAGCTCTGAACATGTCTTCCTGCATTTCCTGATCGTGTATTCTGATGCTGCCTCCGCCAAGTTCGACTCCGTTGAGGACAATATCATACGCGTTTGCCAGACATGCGTGAGGATCTGTCTTCAGAAGCTGCGCGTGTTCGGCCTTTGGTGATGTGAACGGATGATGCATGGCGGACCATCTGTCTTCTTTCTCGTCATACTCGAACAACGGGAAGTCAACGACCCAGAGGAAGTTGAACTGGTTGTCGTCCAGAAGACCCATTTCTCCCGCAATATGTCTTCGCAAAAAGCCCAGGCTGTCAAATACGACCTTGTTCTTGTCTGATATAATGAGGATCAGATCTCCGGCCTTTGCGCCCATACCATCTGCGATATCCGCCAGCTGCTCCGGCGTAAAGAACTTGTTTACCGATGAAGATACGCCGTCTTCGCTGACCTTCATCCATACCATGCCTCTGGCGCCGTAGCTCTTAACCGCTTCCGTCAGTTTGTCGATTTTCTTTCTCGTGTAGCTTTCGGCTGCGCCCGTAACGCATATTCCCCGTACGCTGCCGCCCGCATCTATGGCGTCTGTGAAGACTTTGAACTCACAGTCTCTCACCTTATCGGTGATGTCCTGCAGCTCAAATCCGAACCTTGTGTCCGGTTTGTCGCTGCCATATCTGGTCATGGCTTCTTCCCATGTCATTCTCGGGAAAGGCGTCTGGATATCGATGCCCTTCATTTCCTTCATGACACGTTTCAGGAAACCTTCCTGTATCTCGATCACATCATCCACATCAACAAATGACATTTCCAGGTCGATTTGCGTGAATTCCGGCTGTCTGTCAGCTCTGAGGTCTTCATCTCTGAAGCACTTGACGATCTGGAAGTATCTGTCCGTGCCGCCTACCATAAGCAGCTGCTTGAACGTCTGCGGTGACTGCGGCAGCGCGTAGAAGCACCCCTGGTTGACCCTGCTCGGCACCAGATAATCCCTGGCGCCTTCCGGAGTGGATTTGATGAGCATCGGAGTCTCGACTTCCGTGAAGCCGCAGCTGGCGTAATAGTTGCGCGCCAGCGTGGTGAGCTTCGCTCTGAAGGTGAGATTGTCCTGCATTTTCTTTTTTCTTAAGTCAAGATAACGGTACTTCAGTCTCAGGTTGTCGTCTACATTGTCGTCATCCTTGATGTAGATCGGCGGTGTCTCTGATTTGGAATAAATGATGAGATCGTCCGCGATCACTTCGATGTCTCCTGTCGGCATATCCGGATTCTTAGACTCTCTCTCTACAACCGTTCCCTTTACTCCCACCACGAATTCGCTTCTGAGGGTATCGGCTTTGGCGAAGAGATCCTCAGGGATCTGATCGTTGAAGATCACCTGCGTGATGCCGGTCTTGTCTCTGACGTCGCAGAATATCAGGCTTCCCAGGTCTCTTCGTTTTTGTATCCAGCCGTTGAGTACAACCTTTTCACCAATGTTATCGCTTCTCAGCTCTCCGCACATGTGCGTACGCTTATATATCATTTCTGTTCAGTCTCCTTTTTATTTAGTCAGTTCATCCATAATGCTGTCGATAGGAACTTCGGTCTGCTCACCTGACTCCATATCTTTGATCTGCAGTTTGCCTTCATTGAGTTCGTTCTCGCCGATGATGACCGTCTTCGCAGCGTTGAGCCTGTTGGCAAACTTGAACTGGTTTTTGAAGTTTCTGCCCATTACATCCATCTGTACCGCTACGCCGGCCAGTCTCAGATCGTGCATGAGCTTCAGCGCAAAGGCCTTCGGACCGTCTCCCATAAAGGCGATGAATACATCCGTTCCATCCGGTTTCGGTATTTCCACACCGCAGGCTTCCATGGTCATGAGGATTCTCTCCTTGCCCATGCCCCAGCCTACTCCAGGAGTGGATGGTCCGCCGATTTCCTCGATGAGTCCGTCGTATCGGCCGCCGCCGCATACCGTACCCTGGGCACCGATCTTGGTGGTGACGAATTCAAAGGCAGTCTTCGTATAATAATCCAGACCTCTTACGATCTTAGGATTGACAACATACTTGATTCCGAAGGCGTCAAGATTTGCCTTGAGCTCTTCGAATGCCTGCTTGCAATCATCACACAGATAATCCAGCATCATCGGAGCGTCCTTGACCAGTTCCTGGTCGATCGGGGACTTGCAGTCCAGGATTCTCATCGGATTTGTGTGGAATCTTTCCTGACAAGTCGGACAGAGCTGATCATACTTAGGCTCCAGGAACTTCCTCAGCGCGTCTCTGTGTTTGCCTCTGCATTCAGGGCAGCCTACGCTGTTGATCTGCAGTTCTACGTCCGTGATTCCCATCTCATTGATGAAATCATATCCGATGGCGATGATCTCTGCGTCCGCCATCATGTTCATGGTGCCGAATGTTTCCACGCCAAACTGGTGGAATTCTCTCAGTCTGCCTGACTGCGGCTTCTCGTATCTGCAGCATGGAATGTTGTAGTAAACTTTCGTCGGCTGAGGGTCTGCGTATGTCTTGTGTTCGCAAAGCGCTCTGCAGACAGGTGATGTGCCTTCCGGTCTCAGCGTGATGCTTCTGTTTCCAAAGTCCTTGAAGGTGTACATCTCCTTCTGCACGATGTCGGTTGTATCTCCAACACCTCTCTGAAACAATTCCGTATGCTCAAAGATCGGGGTTCTGATCTCTGTGAACCCGTATCTTCTGCAGATCTCGGCGAATTTTTCTTCAATGTAGTGCCATTTATACGCCTGATCAGGCATGACATCCTTTGTTCCTTTAGGTGCGTTCGTTAACATTTAAGATTCCTCCTGTTCTTTTTCTTTGTATCATTTCGCTGATGCGTTCTATGTAAATTTGATAATTCGACACATTCGCTATGCGTTCCAGTCTGTTCTCCGGCGGGTAATAAACCTTGCTGATGCCCCCTGCTCCCAGAGCCAGTATGGTCTGTTCTTCCTCCATGATCCGGATGTTATACACAGATGGATTCGTCTTGCAGAATCCGGTATTTTCCGTATTCCCTGAAGTATGTTTCTGTCTGTACAGATAATACGGTCTGAATCCGGCGGTTCTTAACGCCGCATGCGCGTCCTTCAGCATTTTCTCTCTGAGCAGCTCATCCTTATAGTTGAAGTGTTCATCCATTTCCTTGAGTCTGGATGCCCGTTTCACCGCCAGCGTATGGAGCGTGACGTTATCCGCTCCCAGCTTGATGACCTCATGCACACTGTTCATGAAATCCTCATGCGTCTCCTCCGGAAGTCCGGCAATCAGATCCGCGTTGATGGAAGGCACGCCGTATTTCAACGCCGTCTCAAAAGCTCTGTACACATCCTCTACCGTATGTCGCCTACCGATCAGCTCCAGGGTCGACGCTTTCATGGACTGCGGATTGATGCTGATTCTGTCCACACCGTGGGCCAGCAGAACTTCGATTTTTTCGTCGTCTATGGTATCCGGTCTGCCGGCCTCTACGGTAAACTCCTTCAGCTCTCCCAGATCGAAGCTGTCTCCCGTAAGATCCAGCAGGTCATTCAGCTGATCGGAAGTTAAGGTTGTAGGAGTGCCGCCGCCAAAATACAGGGACTCGATACGGTAGCCTTTGGTTCTGATCAGTTCACCGCAGGCCCTGATTTCTTCTTTCAGCGCTTCCAGATATCTGCGTATCTCTTCATCACCCACCTGATTGGACGTGAATGAACAGTAAAGACATCTGGTGGGACAAAACGGTATGCCGATATACACGGACAAACTGTCAATGGCAGGCGTTCCCGTATGTTCCTGCTGAAACCTCAGGATCTCCTCTGTCAGCGAAGCTTTGCTTTCATGAAGAAAGTATCGGCTCTGCAGCACATCCGATGGATTTTTGTCGTAGGCTTTGTCCAGCTCCGCCGCCAGCTTGACCGGCCTGATGCCGGTCAGAATCCCCCATTTGGGGCTTTTGCCTGTCAAAGCCTGCAGATCTCTATAGAGGCTGCGCTTGATTTCATCCTTATCGCCATCGAAATCATACTCGTAATCCGCTTCCGCCTCATGGTCACGGATCACTTCGTATTCCGAAGGCTGCATGAACACCTTGATCAGTTCTTCGTATTGATTTATTTTATCTGTACCATTAAATCTGAATCTATACAAATGGATTATTCTCTTTCTCAAATCCTATGGTTGTCGGTCCCATGTGACCCGGGAAAACGCTGGTTTCGTCCGGAAGCGGCCACAGCTTCTCATGGACTGAGTCAGCCAGATCCTTAAAGGAGCTGCCCGGGAAATCCGTTCTGCCGATAGACGCGTAGAACAGCGTGTCCCCGCTAAAGAGCACGTTTTCGCTCTCCACATATACGCACATGCCTCCCGGTGAATGTCCGGGAGTCGTCAGAAACTTCAGCTCAAGTCCTCCGACCTGCAATGTGTCCCCGTCGTCCACGCTGATATCCGCTGTAATTGTCGTGGGATCTCCAAACTGAGCGCTCATATTGAAATTGACATCGCCCAGCATCTCAGCTTCATATTTGGACGCTACCACCTTGATGTCCGGAAAATCCTTCTGGAAGTATTTCACGCCCATGATATGGTCCGCGTGACCATGGGTTAAAATAATGTACTGTGGATCCAGATCCAGCTCTTTGATCTTTTTTACCAGAGTCTGGTGGTATCCGCCCGGATCCAGAATGAAACCCTTGCGGGTATCTTCATCATATCCGAAATAGGTATTCGTCCCTATCGGTCCGGTAGTCAGTGAGAGTACTTGCATGCTCATCAAAAATCCTTTCTGCTGTCCAGGAGTATCGTCACGGGTCCGTCATTGGTGATATCCACCTTCATTTCGGCCTGAAATACGCCTTCTTCGACCCGCAGGCCGTCTTCCCGCAGCCGCGAGATCACATATTGATACAGTTCATTGGCTTCCTCGGGCGCAGCGGCTTCGAACCAGCTGGGTCTGTTGCCCTTTCGCGCGTCCCCCAGCAAAGTGAACTGCGAAACGGCCAGGACGTCTCCGCCTGCGTCTTTGATATTGCGGTTCATGACCCCGTCTTCATCGTCAAATATTCTAAGCGCGGCAATCTTCCTCGCGATATAATCTCCGTCGTCGCGCGTATCGCCTTTTTTGACGCCGATCAGGACCATCAGGCCTTTGCCGATTTCGCCTGTAACCTTTCCGTCTACGGTGACGGAGCTTTTTGTCACTCTCTGTACGACCGCTCTCATGCTCTGCTCCTGTACGCCTCCAGTATGCCCGGGATGTTCTTGAAGGATCTGCATATCTTGTCGAGCTGCTCCTTATTTTTGACCATAAGTTTCAGATCGATTCTGTAAGTCTCGTCCTTATACTCCTGAGCGTGGAGTCCTGATATTGTGACATCCATATCCTCGCACACCTTGGATATGTCTGATATCATTCCCTTTTGTTCTGTGGTGATGATACTGATATCACCCGCAAATCCGGACTTGATCTTGTCCGGATCCCATATGACATCGATGAGACGCATCTTCTCATCATCAGGGAGCGCTTTGATGTTATCGCAGTCTCTCCTGTGGACAGTGATGCCCCTGCCCTTCGTAATATATCCGATGATATCGTCTCCGGGAACCGGACTGCAGCAGTTGGCCATCCTGATCATCAGGTTATCCACGCCGTCCACCATGACGCCGGCCGGATCCTTATCCTTCTTAAACTGTTTCTCGTGTTCGGCCCTCTTCGTGGTCTTCTCACTGATCTCGTTCAGATCGTCAATCAGAGACTTTTCTTCCTTATCGGCCGCCACCTCATGCTCTTCATCGTAGTATCTCTTCAGCAGAGACGCGACTTTCGTCTGGAAGTTTCCGCCGTAACTCAGCTGGGTGTACATCTCGTCAGAACTCTTGAATTCCAGCTCTTTGACAGCCTTGTTCACGTATGAGTTCTTAAGCAAAAGCCTCGGATCGAAGCCTTTGCGCCTCAGATACTGATTGAAGAGGTCCTTGCCCTTATCAACAGAATCGTTTCGGTTTTCTTTTTTGAGCCACTGCCTGATCTTGTTTCTGGCGGAGCTGCTCTTGGCGATCTTCAGCCAGTCGATACTCGGACCGGCGGCATTGGAGGATGTGACGATCTCGATGATATTGCCGTTTTCCAGCTCGTGGTCTATGGTGACCATCTTGCCGTTTACCTTGGCGCCGACACATTTACATCCAACATCCGAGTGGATCTTGAAGGCGAAATCCAGCGGTGTGGCGCCGGCAGGCAGCTCGATCACATCTCCCTGAGGTGTGAACACGAATACCTGATTGGAGAACAGATCCATCTTCAGGGACTCCATGAACTCCTTCGGATCCTTCACGTCCTTCTGCCATTCAAGGGCCTGTCTGAGCCATGATAACTTGACTTCCTCGTTATCGTGGGCGATGCCTTCTTTGTATTTCCAGTGGGCGGCGATACCGTATTCAGCGATCCTGTGCATCTCATATGTTCTGATCTGGATCTCGAATGGCTTGCCGTTCTCTCCGATGACAGTCGTATGCAGCGACTGGTACATGTTAGGCTTCGGCATCGCGATATAGTCCTTGAATCTGCCCGGTATCGGTTTCCACATGGTATGCACCAGACCAAGCACCGCATAGCAGTCTCTGACCGTTTCAACGATGATTCTTACGGCCATCAGATCGAATATCTCATCGATATTCTTCTTCTGGTATTTCATCTTTTTGTAAATACTGTAGAAGTGTTTCGATCTGCCGTAGATTTCGTGTGTGATGCCGATTTCATCCAGTGATGATTTGATTTTTTCCACCACGTGATTGATGACTTCTTCACGCTCTTCCTTGCGCTCACTGACCTGTTCGGCCAGATTGTAGTAAGCTTCCGGCTCCAGGAATTTGAGGGCGATATCCTCCAGCTCCATCTTCATGGTGTAGATACCAAGACGCGCGGCAAGAGGCGCATAGATATCCAGCGTCTCCTGACATTTCTCTACGATTTTTTCGTGCGTCATGTAGTTGATCGTTCTGAGATTATGGAGCCGGTCAGAGAGTTTGATGATCAGAACTCTGATGTCCTTAGACATGGCGAGGAACATCTTACGGAGGTTCTCCACCTGACGTTCCTCACTGCTGGCGAACTTAAGGGATCCCAGCTTGGTGACGCCGTCCACCAGAAGAGCGACTTCGTCACCAAAGGCTTCTTTCATCTCTTCTTCTGTGTACGGAGTATCTTCCACCACGTCATGGAGCAGCCCTGCAACGATCGTCTCGGCATCCATGCCGAGATCAGCCAGTATCTCAGCTACCGCCATGGGATGGATGAGATACGGCTCTCCCGATTTACGAAGCTGCCCGCGATGCATCTCCTCGGCAGTGTCATACGCTCTGCCGATGAGATCCATATCGTAGTTTGGGTTTTTTTCTGAAATTGCCGCCAGAAATTCTGATTTTTTCTTCATGTGCCCTTACCCTGTAATTACTCCTGCTCTGGTAATTCGATTACAACTTCAACGACTTCGTCTGTTTCAGCCGGAGCTTCTACAGGTGCTTCCTCCGAAGCTTTCACAGGTTCTTCTTCTGCGACTGGTTCAGTCTTTGGCTTGGAATTGCCCTTTACATATCGCTTTGAGCGTTTCTTATTTACATTGTTTTCGCGTTTAGGTTCTTTCTTGGCTTCACTCTTTACTTCCTTGGCTTCCGCCTCAGCCGGAGCTGTATCCGGTGCCTTAGGTTCCGGAGCCTTGGTTTCCGGAGCGTTTGCCTTTAATGCTTTTGCTTTCGCGTACGGATTATTGCTCTCGCTGTCTCTCTTCGCCTTTTTCTTGGCTTTTTTCTCAGCCTCGCGGATCTGCTTCTGGTACTCCGATGTCCTGCTGCTTCTGCCCAGTTCGTAGTAAATCGGTGAGCATACGCAGATGGATGAATATGTACCCGCGATAACGCCTACCATCAGCGGCAGAACGAATTCTCTGATGGCCTCGCCTGCCATGATGACCATCGGTACCATAACGATGATGGTGGTGATGGACGTCATGAGGGAACGTCCCAGGGTCTGGGAGATACTCTGATCAATGGTCTCCAGCAGAGTTCCCCGTTTCATGTATCTCATGTTTTCACGTATTCTGTCGAAGATTACGATGGTATCGTTGATGGAGTAACCGACAACCGTCAGGATACCGGCAATGAACGGGTTGTCCACGGTAATGCCGAATATGGCGTAAAACGCGATGACGATCAAAACGTCATGCAATACGCCCAGCATGGACGCGCCGCCGAATTTCCATTGTCTGAACCGGATACGGATGTATATCATCATACATATCGCGGCGATAATGATTGCCAGGATCGCGTTGTTCCGCAGTTCTTTACCGACTGACGGACCAAAGAATTCCTGGGACAAAACATCTTCATCTGTAGTTCCGAATTCTTCATTTATCGCATTTATCACTTCTGCACGTTCTGCTTTTTCGAGGGATTCAATGGTACGTATAACGATCTGCGAGTTATCTGCTCCTGAGTAGATGATCTTTGGATCCAGATTGAACGGCTTAATCGCCTTCTCGACTTCAGAGATCTTTACCTGCTTGCCCATATCCATCTGGATCATGGTGCCGCCGGTGAAGTCAATACCATAATTCAGTCCGCGCACCAGACCAAAGGCTAGGCCGATGATCAGGATGCCTGCTGATATGCAATAGAAGATCTTTCTCTTGCTCATGAGCGGCAGTACGCGCTTCAGAGCAAAGACTGCGGTATTGTCGTTTCTGACGCCGAAGTAAGTTTTCTTCTGCATGCTCTCGGTCTGCGCCAGGAGTCTGACGAAGAACTGTGTGATCAATACAGCGGTAAGAATACTGATGATGATACTGATCATGAAGGTATATGCAAAGCCCTTAACCGCGCTGGTACCGATCTCATAAAGTATGACTGCAGCGATCAGTGTTGTGATCTGTGAGTCGACGATGGTCGTCATGGCTCTCTTCGTACCGGTTTCCGAGGCCACACGCACTGTCCTGCCGAGCATGATTTCCTCCCGGATACGCGAGAATATGATGACGTTGGCGTCTACCGCCATACCTATACCGATGATAATACCGGCAATACCAGGCAGCGTCAGCACGCTTCCCATGGATGAGAAGATATTGAGTATGAGTACTACATAAAGCAGCAGCGCCAGGTCAGCGCATACACCCAGTCCTCTGTAAACGTATATCATCAGGATGAGGATCAGTGCCAGGCCGATCAGACCGGCGTAAATACTCATTTCCAGCGCATTATATCCTATGGTTGCAGACTGTACGGACGAAGTGACTTCGTGGAGTGTGATCGGCAGCGCACCACCGTTGATCTGTGCTGCCAGAAGCTGCGCTTCCTCCTGTGTGAAGTCTCCCGTGATGGAACATCTGCCGCCCAGAATCGGTTCGTTTACATTCGGCGCGGAAATAATATTTCCGTCAAGAACGATGGCGATGGCGCCATTTCCAACGCCTTCCATCGTCGATGTGACTTGTCCGTTAAAGGCCTTGGTTGTCGCCTCACCAAACAGATCCGCGCCCTTGTTGTCAAACTTCAGATTAACGGCATAGCCCGTTGACTGGTCATCACGACCGGCTTCCGCGTCCTTAACATTGTCACCTTCCAGAACCACCGTGCCGTCTGCCAGCATGAACTGCAGCTTGGCAGTCGCGCCGATGAGTTCTATCGCTTCTTCAGGGTCGTCGACTTCCGGAATCTCTACCCTGATTCTATTTTCGCCTTCTATCGTTATCGTCGGTTCACCCAGACCATTGGCATTGATACGATTTTCAATGACTGTCTGGGTCTGCTCCATGGCGTCACGCAATTCATCGTCATTGAGTTTTTTGATATCGTTCTTGTCGGCCTCCATGACAACATACACACCGCCCTTAATATCCAGGCCCAGGCTCATCCTGTCCTTGATAGGGTCGATGGGACCTATGCCTTTCACGGTAATAAGCCATCCAAAGGCAATGATCAGAACGATGATTACTGCTAAAACTTGTCTTAATCTGTAACTCATTATACCCTCCGATTGTACAGAAATACCCATTAAATCATAATGTTTATTTTACTACGTTTTGCCGCTTATAACAAGCATAATCACACTAAAAAACTGTTGCATCGATATCGACACAACAGTTTATATCCGTTACTGCGTTGACCTCTTTGAATTATTCTTCTTCCTTCGCTTCTTCAACGACCTCGGCAGCCTCTTCAACAGGGGCGCTGGCCACTTCTTCTGCTGCTTCTACAGGCTCTTCGATTTCTTCTTCGATCTCTTCTACTACAGGAGCGGCCTTCTTCATTCTCTTAGGTCTTGATTTCCTGACTTCGTTTTCTTCGGCGTCTGCCACTTCATCGAAATCATCAGTATCTCTCTCACGGCGTCCAGGACCTTCCTTGACGACCTTGGATACAGACCATCTCATCATTTCGAATTTAACCTTGTCTGGGCCAACCTGAACAACGATCGTTTCTTCCTTGGTCTTTACGACCTTCGCGCAAATGCCGCCGATGGTCACGATTTCATCTCCAACCTGAATACCGGCTCTCATTGCATTTGTTTCTTTTTCTCTCTTTTTCTGCGGTCTGATCATCAGGAAATACATAACGACCAGCAATAACAGCAAAATACCTATCGACATCATTGAACTTCCGCCCATACTTAAAATCCTCCTTAGCAGTTATCAATCGTTTCAATCAAAATATCATGGTGCCGGCTGTGGGGGTCGAACCCACACGGTGTTGCCACCACGGGATTTTGAGTCCCGCACGTCTGCCAATTCCATCAAGCCGGCGTAACGAAGAAATTATACCATCACCCCGTTACTATTTCAAGTTCTTCGTCTGCAATTTTCTCCATATGCTTTCTTGAAAATTTGTTATACATGACCGGTACCACGAACAATGTCATGATGGTGGCATACAGGAATCCTCCGATGCAGACGATAGCAACCGGCTGTACCATTTCGGCGCCGTTGCCGAGGCCCAGAGCCAGCGGCAGGAGTCCAAGTATGGTGGTTGCCGCAGTCATGATGACCGGTCTCATTCTGACAGCTCCGGCCTGAATAATGGCCTCCCGCTTGTCCATGCCCTCCAGCCTGAACCGGTTGATGGTATCCACCAGAACAATACCGTTGTTGACGACGATACCCATGAGCATGACAAATCCCATCATGGATACTACACTGAGAACATGACCGCAGATCAAAAGCGCCGCCATACCGCCGGTAAACGCCAGAGGTATGGTAAACAGAATGATGAACGGCGATCTCAACGACTGGAACTGCGCTACCATGATCAGGTAAACCAGCAGGAACCCAACCGCCATCATCAGAAGCATCTGTTTCATGGAATGCATGATTTCCTCGTTCTGGCCGCCGTACTCTACGGTGACTTCGGCTGGAACCAGGTTCTTATCTCTGATCAGATCCCGGACCTGAGATGTGACCTTGGTAACGTTATATCCGTCATTGACGGAAGCTGTCACAGTATATGACCGCTTCTGACCGTCATGGTTGATTTCCTTAAGGGAATAGTCCTTTTTGATGGTGGATATCTTAGCAAGCGCCACTTTCTCGGTGGAACCATCCTCTTTCTCCACACGCAGCTTCATTTTCTCCAGATCCTGTCTGGTAAACTTCTCTTTCGTGGTATTGGCGATGCTTACGTCAACGCTTTTGCCGGATTTCGTAATGGTTGTAGCCGCCTTGTCCTTTTCGAGTTTGGCCGCCACCTGCTGATAGACCTGCGCCACGGTGAGTCCGTTCTCCATCGCCTTATTTTTGTTTACGGTGATGTGCAGTTCCTCGGTGCTGGCTTCGTTGATATCCGAAACGTCCGTCAGGGAGTCAAGGCCTGAGATTTCTTCTTCGATCTCCGCGCCGGTATCTCTCAGCACGTCCAGATCATCACAGTACAGATCGATACTGACATCCGCTTGTCCGGTCATATCGGACATATCCATATCCGCGGAGGTCGTGATCTCCGCGTTATACTTCTTCGCATACTGATTCATCTTTTTCTTGATGAGTTTTCCTTTGTCAATGGAGTCCTCATCCAGAACGATATACATTATGGTCTGGGTGGTGTCATCCTCTACCGCCGATGTGCCCAGGATGCCCAGCGTGTCCGATGACAGCATGGCGCCGACGGTGGTAACTCCATCGATCTTTCGGATGTCCTCCATGATTTCGTCGTTGGTCTTTGCTGTGTCCTTGAGGGTGCTGTCCTCAGGCATCTGGATATTCGCCGAAACCTGCGGATTGCTCATGGCCGGCATGAATTCGAAACCGCGGGTAAGCAGCAGTCCTCCCATACCGAGCAAAAGCACCAGCGCGCCGATTACCAGCACCTTGCTGTGATCCAGGCTCCACATGGCGTATTCCTTGTATCTGTTGATGATCCTGCCGTTTTGACTCAGAACAGTCTTGGAAACGTCCCTTCTGAGCATGCCCTTGGCCATGGCAGGAGCCAGTGTTAACGCGATGATCAGGCTGGCAACCAGTGAATACGTTACGGTCAATGCCAGATCGGTAAAGATGTCCTTCGTCATGCCGTCAACGAAAATGATCGGAACGAAAACGCATATTGTCGTCAGCGTGGAAGACGTGATAGCGCCTGCCACCTGTGACGCCCCGGAAACAGCTGCCTGAACCGCCGAATAGCCCAGCGACCGCAGCCGGTACGTGTTTTCGATGACGACAATGGAATTGTCCACCAGCATGCCGATGCCTATGGCCAGACCTGACAGTGAGATCATGTTCAGCGTGACTCCCGAGAAATACATGAGCGCCAGTGCGAACAAGACACTGAGCGGTATACTGATGGCGGTGATGATGGTCGGTCTGATATCTCTCAGGAAGAACAACAACACAAGAATCGCCAGAATGCCGCCCAAAAGCAGGTTCTTAAGCACAGAGCTGATGACCATGCGTATGGATTCGCCGCTGTCGGTAAGAGTTGTAAAGTGGAGGCCTTTGTTGGCCGCTTCCAGTTCTTCGAACTTGTCATTGATATTTGTGGAAACTTCTGCCGTGGCGTATGTCGACTGTTTGGTGAAGCTGAGCAAAACGCCGTTGTTGCCGTTGATCTTAGCGTATGTATCTGAATCATCGGCGAGATAAGTGACCGTAGCCACATCGTAGACCCTGATCGGATCGACGCCATCTATTCCCATATCAAAGAGAACCAGATTTCTCAGTTCCTTTTCGTCTTTGATCTTATCTCCAACGCTGACGAGAAGCTTGGCCTTGCCATCATCCACGTATCCTGCCGGCATCGCGAAATTCTGCGCGTTCAGGATAGCCGAAATATTATCCATGGTGATGACGCCCGTCATGTCCGCGCTGTCCAGCGCGGCCTGTTTCGCGTCTTCAACTTCTGACAGCGATTGCTGCAGCTGACTTACGACCGACTGAATCGCGCTCTGGGATGCGGCCATGTCCGCGTAATTCGTACCCATGGTGAAGGAATCCGCGCCGTTTTCTTCCATGGTTTTCATGGCTTCTTCCAGCGCTTTGATCTGCTGGTCCAGAACATCCAGACCCTGTACGGCAGCCTGCAGCGTTTCAGGCGTTAATCCCTGATCTGCCATCTTCTGTTCATAGAAGGAGATCTGACTGGCGTCTCCGGTTTCCAATGCTGTATTGTAATCATTCAGCAGTTCCTTCAGCGCAGCCCCTTCGTTTTTCTTTTGGATGAGTTCTTCCTTGGAACGGCGCATCTTTTCATATGCGGCGCCAAGATCCGATACCTGGTCTTTGCCTTTGTTGAGTTTCTTGTTCCCGCTCTTGGCTTTATTGATGCCGCTCCTGATCTGGCTTTCGCCCTTATTGAATTCTCGTTTTATCGCGTCGGAAACTTCCGCGTTGATCTGATCGATCTTATCTTGTGACAGCACGATCTGCAGTCCCTCATCGATCATTCCCATCGTGGTCAGAGACGCTACGCCTGTGATGCCCTTCAGCGGGCTTTCGAGATTTTCACGCGTGAAATTTGACACCTCTGCGGAAGTCTTGTCTTCCATGGAGACAGCCGCAACCACAACAGGCATCATATTCATATCGATCTTCATGACCAGCGGGGTTCCGGCGTTTTCCGGGAAATTGCCTTCGATCTGATCGATCTTATCCCGGATATCGACTGACGCGGAGTCCATATTGACATCGTCAGTGAATTCAAGCCAGACCATAGAATAGTTATCCGATGATACAGATGTGACGTTCTTGATGTTATTCAGAGTGGCCAGTTGCGCCTCCAGAGGCTCTGTCAGCTGCTGCTCCGCCTCCTCTGCGGTGGCCCCCGGATATGTAGTCATGACCATGGCATACGGCGTGTCGATTTTCGGAAAGAGGTCCGGCACCATCTTGTAAACGGACACACCGCCAAAAACCGCGACGATCACCGCGGCTACAAATATCGTAAATGGTTTTTTGACACTGAATTTAGATATCATGTATTATTTCTTTCCCTTTGTGTTTCTTTCCCAGAATACACGTTCTTCATACCCCTGAATGCTCTTGTCATTGTCCGCCATTTCGAGCCTTTGCTCTGCCCAAACGCAATACCTGGCTTCTTTCTCTATTCCTAAGTAGTTTCTGTTTAATTTTTTGGCTGTGACGCTGGTTGTCCCGGATCCCAGAAACGGATCCAAAACCAGATCTCCTTCGTCTGAACTCGCCAGGATCAGTCTGGCGATCAGCTTCTCGGGCTTTTGCGCGGGATGAAGCGTATTCTCGCTCATGGACCAGAACGGAACCGTGATATCGTCCCAGAAATTTGAAGGACAAGTATCCCGGAATCTGCCTTCTGTCGTCTCTATCCAGTCCTTTGGCGTCCCGTCTTCCCGGTATGGAGCGATGACTCTGCGTCTCAGTTTCACATCGTCCAGATTGAATGTATAGCTGTTTGAGACTGTGGCGAACCAGATGTCTTCCATGCCGTTTTTCCAGTTGGACCTGGCCCCTCTGCCCTTTTCTCTCTGCCAGGTGATCCTGTTCCTGACTTTGAAATAATCGGAAAGTACGCGTCCGATCACGAGGCTGCTCTCCCAGTCGCAGCAGACGTAGATCGAGGCGTCGTCCTTAAGCAAAGGCCTGACGGCCTCCAGCCATTTCCTGGTGTATGCCTCATAACTTGTGACATCCATCTTCCCGAAGTAATGGCCGTTGTAATCCTTGCCCAGATTATACGGCGGATCTGCGATGCATAGATCTGCGCATTTTTCGGGCAGTTTGCCTATGACGCTGATATTGTCGCCGCAAATTGTCCTGTTTAACGGCACCGCATCCAGATTGTCCAGATCGGACTGTTTCATGCATCGATCCAGATACATCTTACCATCCTGCAACTGTGTATCTATTGTCTTATTTCGGTTGGATTTCGTCATGAGTCAATTATACGAGCTTACCCATTCGTACGCAACTTATTCCAGCGTAATTTCGTCCAGCAAATCAAAAAGCTGTCATACGCAAACATACAACAGCTCCTTACTTGATGGTGCGGCCTGCCGGACTTGAACCGGCACGGTCTCCCACACGCCCCTCAAACG
>JAUMVD010000061.1 GCA_030530285.1 Bacillota bacterium
AACAGAGTCCTGTGGGATATAAGTGATAAACCGATCTCAACGATCGAGTGGGAATAGTTGCGAGTGGTTTACCACATCGCTGAAACCCTTGGTATGACTGGGTTTGGCCAATCGGGCAAAGCGGCGTGGTTCTAAAATGGTTCTAAAAATACAGCGTTTTTATCAAGCGCTGGAACATTGAAATTTCAATGGTTCCGGCGCTTTTTGCGTTTCCGGGCGCTGAGTACAGACTTTTGTACTCATGACGTATTATGCTACTACATTATCACTGAAGATGAAGGAGGGGAAAGGTATGAGCACATATTATGAATTCTATGCAGCTGTAGAGAAAGACGGGAAGGTCAAGGCAATCGGGCCGTATATCCGCAAAAATGGGGAATATCGCCTAACACCGATATTGAGCCGCAGCCGTTCGTTCATCCAATGGGATGAATTCGGATACTGGGACCTTCCAATAGAAAAGATGGCAGAGGATCAGATCGAGTTCTTTACTGACACGGGTTGGATCAGCGACGAGCGCCAGTCAATTTCATACTATATCTCATACAAAGATATCGCAGCACTTGCGGATGATGGGCTCGTCCAGGGGTATGTTACGCTGGATGACCTGAATATGGTCTCTGCGGCACATTACAGCCAGGACGCGTTATGGGACATCTGGGTGAAAACTCCGGAGGTTGCTGCCGAAATGGACCCGGAAACAAGAAAACAGTATGGACACATCGCATATATCGATCACTGCAGTACAGGATATATCTGCAGTCAGCTTGTCAATATGGTGGATCCCATCGAATACGGATATGAGAGTGAGGAATTACGCTTTATCGTTCGGGTATGCTGACCCCCTTGCATACTCGAACAGGCGCGGTTCGCATAATTGTGGGCCGCGCCTCTGGCTTTTATACTATAGAAAAAAGGGAGCGGAAATGGAGGTGCAGACCATGTCAAATACGAAATACAAATTATCATATGATGAAGTCAGAGTTATCGTAATCGCTCTGGTGGAACTGAAGAACCAGCTGATCGCGGAAGGAAGATACACAGACCCTGTCGACGAGCTTCTTATGAGATTTGTTGATTAGTGATCCTTTCATCCAGGCGTCTGAATACATTGCTCTGCATTTTCGCAGAGCTTTTGTTATTTCAGAACACCTATTATGGAGAAAGGAAACATTATGGCAACGACAAAAGAAAGTATGAAAGTTATTGCAGGGGGACTGGACAAGAAGGAAGAGCCGGAAGTCGTTATGGAAGGAAAGGTGATCGCTGTAGAAGTGCCGGATGAGCTGGCAGAGGCATTCGAAAGACTGATTGGTGGGATGATCACTAGATGTGAGGATAAGGATACGCTGCCTCCTGATGATCAGAATGATGGCGGCGATCCGGAATATGAAGACAGGGAACCGACGGAAGTACAGGAACTGGTAATGGATATCGCATTCATGCTTGGAAGCAGGGCATCGGATCATCTCATGATGATAAAAGAGAAAAACGATCTGTCTACTGAGGCGATGCTGGCGATTACGAGATGCCTGCTTGCAGCTGATTCGGATTATCTCGTTACGATAGGGTATATCCTGGAGGCCGAATAATGGGGCTGCTTAAGAGCTATCTCAGATCGCGCGCGAAAGCGATAGTAGTATACATACTAATAGCAGGAGCATTCGCGGCTGCATATCTGCTGTTCGATATGCCTATCATAGTAGTTACATACCCGCTGATCCTGAGTATTATGATCGGCGTAGCCGCATTAGCGATCGACTATATTGCTTATCGAAGGCGGCACATAATGCTTACCCACGAAGAAATGCCTGCTCCGGCCGATCGGCTGGAGGAGGACTATCAGCAGATCATCACTAAACTTCAGGACGAGGCGAAGCAGTCAGCAGTTCACGCGGCAGAAGAGTATAACGATATGATCGACTACTATACTGTCTGGGCACATCAGATCAAAACTCCGATTGCAGCCATGCGGCTCAGCCTCCAGTCAGAGGATACAGAGACGGCAAGAAAACTCACTTCAGATCTGAACCGGATCGAAGAATATGTCGAAATGGTGCTGACGTTCCTGCGACTGGATTCGGACAGCACGGACTACCTTATAAAGGAATATGATCTTGACAGTATCATCCGCACGGCTGTCCGGAAGTTTTCAAGGGAATTCATTCTGAAGAGACTGACGCTGGATTATCAGCCAGTGAATTATACTGTGCTCACCGATGGAAAATGGCTGACATTCGTTATAGAGCAGATTATTTCAAATGCGGTCAAGTACACTTCAGAAGGCGGCGTGCATATCTATATGGATGAGCCGGGAATTCTCCATATCAGTGATACCGGTATAGGTATAAGTGCTGAAGACCTTCCTCGCATATTTGAAAACGGCTACACTGGCTTCAACGGTCGCGAGGATAAACGGGCAAGCGGGATCGGGCTTTATCTCTGCAAAAGGATAACGGACAATCTCGGGCATACGATAAGCGCTGAGTCGCAGCCGGGCAGGGGCACGACGATAATACTTGATTTCAGAACCACAAGACTCGTGACAGAAGATTGATCATAAATGTGACATATATGTAAGAAATACGTAAGCAGATCCGATGGAACGGCTCTGCTTATATTATTATCATCAGACTGTAATCAGGCAACAAGGAGGTTACAGTAATGAGTTTACTTGAAGCAAGAGGAATAAAGAAAACATACAGGACTCGTTTCGGCGGAGCATCCGTTGAAGCGCTGAAGAACGTCAATTTCACAGTTGAAAAGGGCGAATATGTCGCTATCATGGGAGAATCCGGCAGCGGCAAGACCACCCTGCTGAACATAATCGCGGCTCTGGACAAGCCGACAGAAGGAACGGTCATAGGATCGACAGAGCAGCATGGTCCTATGCTCCCTCTGTCTGTTGACTGCATCCTCTCATCGGGAGTCTGCAAGGAACTTGCAGAAAGAGTCGACGGCATCGTCGCGCCGACAGTCTGCTACGGTTATAAATCCGCTCCGCTGTCAGGCGGCGGCCCATTGTTTCCGGGCACCATCGATCTGAACGGTTATACGCTGCAGAACGTCATAAGCGATGTTTTAGAGGAGTTCATCAGAGACGGAGTGAAGAAATTCTTCATCCACAACGGGCATTATGAAAATGAAGCATTCATCATCGAAGCCGTAGATCTTCTCTCCAGAAAATATCCGGATGTCATATTCGTAGAAAGCAGCTGGTGGGATGTGATGAGTGATGAACTGATCGCCAGGGTCTTCGACGAATTCGAGTATCCGGGAATCGAACTGGAACATGCAGGTGTTCTGGAAACATCCATGACGATGTACTTCAGACCTGATCTGGTCCATATGGAGAAATTCGTGGAAGATGGCGTTGAGGAGGAACTGCCGTACAGGATTTATCCGGCTTCACTTATCAATGTGCCTAAGACAGGACTTCTGACAACTGCACGGACCAGCACAGCCGAAAAGGGAAAGATGATCGTTGATGAGGTTGTGGAAGAATATATGAAAGTAATCGAAAGAAGATTCAAATAGTTGTAGGAGGTCAAGGTAATGGAAGCAAACAAATTTGTGGACAATCCTGTAAATGGCGCAGAAGAGCGGCTGAAGCAGCTGGGCTATAAGCAGGAACTCCAAAGGGGTCTTTCGACTCCGATGAATGTCGTCATGGGTTTGGCGAACGTATCGCCTGTTATGGCCGCATTCACATATGCGCTGGCTGCGTTTGCAGTTGTTGGAACCGCCACGGCAGGCGGAACCCTTCTCCAGTGTATCAACGTATTTTGTATCGGCATGATTCTGGCGGAGCTCGGATCCATCTACCCGGTATCCGGCGGACTGTATTCGATCACAAGTTACGTTCTGCCGAAACCATTAGTTTTCCTTGGTGTATTTAACTTTATGATTCAGGCCTTCATCTATATCCCGGCCATTGCCCTTGGTGTCGGACAGTATCTCCAGATTCTGTTCCCGCAGCTTCCACAGGGTCCTATGGCATGCAGCGTGATTTCGGCACTGTCGCTGATCGCAGCGCTTTTGATTGGCCTGAACTCAATCGTTACCAACAGCCGTGTTACGGTAGTTTTCCTGATCGTACAGATGATCATCGTATTCGTATTCCTGTACATCTGCTTTGCCAATCCGCAGAGAGCACTGACAGAAGTGCTGTTCCACCCGCAGATGCTGAATGCAGAAGGCACCGCTCTGGAGCCGGCAAACTTCGCATCCGTTCTCATGGGACTGGGAATCATGTGCGCGGCAATAGACGGATACGGCGCTTCACTGGGATTCTCAGAAGAAACGAAGGGATCATGCCGCAACGTCGGCAAGGCCGTATTCGCAACAGCATTCCTGACACTGTTCTTCGTAGGACTGACAGATATCATCTCCATGGTAGCAGCACCGGATCTCCTCAGCTTCCTGCAGGCAGATTCTCCACTGCTGTACGTCATCAATTCCTACATGGGTCCGATTGGAACGACCATGATGAATATCGGTATCATCATCGCATCCTTCGGCTGCAACTGTGTACTGATCAGCTACATGGGCAGAGTACTCTGGACCGGCGGCCGTGACAGACTGTGGCCTGATAAGATCAACAACGCGCTGATGAAGGTATCCGGCAAATCCCAGGTACCGTATGTAGCACTCATCATTATCGCTGTTGTTGACTGCATCCTCGTATTCGCATCTGACATCGTTACGATGATCACATTCGGCGGCATGAGCGCGGCACTTGTATACATGCTCATCGCTATCGGATCGATCCGTCACCGCATTGTCGAGAAGGACATCACAAGACCGATCAAGATGCCTCTGTTCCCACTTCCGCCGATTCTGGTCATCTGCTTCCTGTGCGTAGCGATAGGATCGCAGACTCCGCAGGATCTGATGATCGTAGGCATCATCGTAGCAGCAGCTATGCTTTACTACCTGCTCTACTACAGACCAAGAGAAAAGCGCGAAGCAGCAGCAAAGGAGGTAAATGGCAATGAGTAAAACGATTTTTATCGCAGGTTGTGATGGCAAGACCGGCAGAGCTGTCAGCGAACTGTTCGCAAGCAGCGGCTGGAACGTCATCGGAGCCGATATCAAAAACAGCACAGACGCTAAGGTAGACCAGTTTATTTCACTGGACGTGACCGACGCGGAGGCCGTTGCCAAGGCAGCGGACGAGATAGATCAGCAGACACCTGTAACTGCCGTTTTGAACGCGGCGGGATATGAAATAGCAAAAGGCTTCGAAGAAACTTCAGATGAAGAATGGAGCCAACTGTTGGACACCATACTTGGCGGCAGCGGCAACCTCTGTAAAGCCTTTGCTCCTAAGATGGCTGCGCGCAAGGATGGAAAGATCATACTGATCTCATCTGATTACAGCAAAGAGGGCGGTGACCATGTCATCGACGCGACTGCAGCGAACACGCTTCACGGATTCGGCAAGAGTTTCGGCGTCGAGATGGCACCCGAGAATGTGCTTGTAAATGTTTTGTTCGTCAACACCCCGTTCGATCTGGAGAAAGTTGCAGAGACTGTTCTCTTCCTGGCTGACAAAGATACTTATACATCAGCCCAGGTCGTATCGATTACCGGTATGGATCAGTAGGAGGTGTAGAAATGAAATATGTAGAAATGGAAAACAGAAAAGTTTTAATCACCGGCGGCACGCAGGGAATCGGTGAAGCCATGGCGGACACATTCACCGCCGAGGGCGCAGATGTAGTCATCAACGGGCGTGTGCTCAATGAGAAGGTCCAGAAGGTTTTGGACCGCACGGGAGCGAAAGCATCCATGGGAAGTATCCAGGATCCGAAGGTTGCAGCAGAAGTCGTCAAAAAGGCCTGTGAGTTAAACGGAGGACTTGATGTTCTCATCTGCAACGCGGCGGGGATGAGCATGGCTCCGTATCTCGAGAGCGAACCGGAAGAATGGTGGTCACAGATCAAGATCAATCTGTCCGGACATATGGCCTGCATCAAAGCTGCGATTCCTATCATGAAGGCTGCAGGCGGAGGAACGATCATTCTGATCAGCTCCTTCTTCGGAACCATCGGATGGAACAACGCGACAGGCTACGGCTCATCCAAGTCGGGTCTCGTGGCGCTGGGGCAGTATCTGGCCCGTAAATATAAAGACGACAACATCAAGGTCTGTACGATCATCCCGGGCGTTATCGATACGCCGCAGCTGAATGTAGACGCCAATGACCTGAATATCTCCCTGGACGAAGTGCGTGAAATGTACGCCGGCGATATCGCCATGGGAAGGATAGCCCATCCATCGGAAATCGCTGAAGCCGCATTGTACATGGCCAGCGATGCCGGACGCAAAGCGTTAAACGGACGTCACCTTATCGTCAGCGGCGGAGAGTACAGATCCACACCATATTACATCTAACATCAGGAGGTATAATCATGAAAAAGCTTGAAAACAGAGTCGCTGTTATCACCGGCGGAAGCCGTGGAATAGGCAAAGGCATCGCAATAGAATTCGCGAAGAACGGTGCAAACATCGCCATTTCCTATAACAACAATGCTGAGGCTGCTGCCGAAACAGTAGCCGAATGTGAAAAGTACGGCGTCAAAGCCATCGCTGTGCAGGCCAACGCCGGCAACTCAGAGGACGTCAGGAAAATGGCGGATATCGTGAAGGAAGAATTCGGATTTGTTGACATTCTGGTAAACAACGCCGGAACCATCGGTCTGGAAGTACTGATTGAAGAAATGGAAGAGGAAGAATGGGATCGTGTTGTCAACACAGACCTGAAGGGTGTGTTCCTCAACAGCAAATACTTCATTCCTCTCATCAAAGCCAGAACCGATGGCACGGTAGGCAAGATCATCAACATCTCCTCAGAGCTGTCCAAAAAAGGCAGAGAACGCTATGGACACTATGCTGCATCCAAGGGAGGCATCAATTCACTCACCATGTGTCTGGCTCTGGAGCTGGCGCCTGAAATCAACGTCAACATTATCGCACCTGGCCCGATCGAAACAGATATGATTCTTGCTGACATGGAACCGGAGTGGGTTGAAAAGGAAAAAGATATCCCGCTCAGAAGACTTGGTACTGTGGAAGAAATCGCAGCGGCTGCCCTCCTGCTGGCATCCGATGACGGCAACTTCTTCTGCGGACAGTTTGTCAGCCCGAACGGCGGAGCAGTTTTCTTCTAAACTGAGAATGAACAGATTATATTACATATTGCCTGTTTTGGCAGGGATATTATTCGGCACGTCAGGATCCTTTATCAGGATCCTGGCGAAAGCTGATTTAAATACTGTCACGATCGTTGCGCAGAGGGCTTCCTTCGCTGTCGTTCTTTTAGCCATCGTGCTGTTTTTTTATGACCGTTCTCTGCTAAAAATCAAGCTGCGGGATCTGTGGATCTTTGCCCTTGCCGGCATCTGCGGCATCAACATCATGAACCTCTGTCTGACCGTCTCTATGCAGGAGCTCACGATGTCCTTCGCCGCAGTTCTGCTCAGCACCTTCCCGGTTTTTGTTTTCATTCTATCCGCGGTGCTGTTCAAGGAGCGCATCACAAAGCTCAAGATCACATGCAGCATTCTGGCTATCCTTGGCTGCTATATGGTATCGGAGATGCCGGGAATACTAAGCTCGCTGACGTTCTCAGGCAAAGGCCTTTTCCTGGGGATCCTCACGCCGATTTTTTATTCCATCTACAGCATCGCATCCAGAGTCGCTGTAGACCGGGGCTACCAGGCTTTGACCATCACATTCTACAGTATTGCGTTCATGGCGCTGGCCTCAGTACCTTTCGCGGACTGGAGCGCGATCGGCAGCTATGCTGCCGGCGGAAATACCGCTGTGCATATTGCCGTCCTGCTGGCTCACGCGATATGTGTCGCAGTGCTCCCATATCTGCTTTTTACCATCGGTATCCAGCACATAGATGTAGGCAAAGCGGCCATCCTATCATCCAGTGAGCCTGCCGCAGCAATGCTCTACGGCGCACTGTTCTTTCATGAAATACCATCTATCGCCGCGATCATCGGACTGATCGTCGCATCAATCGCCATCGCTCTCATCAGCATGCCCGAACCGGAGCATGGAACGTGAGGAAACAGACATGATAAAAATCATCTGCAAACGAAAAATCGAACCCGCATATTTCGAAGAAATCTTTAAATTGTATAGGGATACCGTGGCCCCTCATTCCCGCCGGGAACCGGGGAATATCAGCTACGAACTGTATCAGGATATTGACGATCCTTACACGTTGATTTTAATCGAAGAATGGGAGTCTGAAGCGTGCGAAACCTATCACCAACAGACATCCCATTACAAAAAACTCGCAGAAGCGATGAAACTATATAAGATCAGAAGCGCGGAAATCCATTTCCTGCGTGAAGTGGCCCATGGTGATCCTTCAGCCAAATAAGGAATAGCCCTTGCAAAAGGCACTGAAGGTCCGTACCAGCAGCGTCTGTTCCTCCAGGGCAGTCTGACGATGCTTGCCTGCCAGGCCAAAGCCTTTCTGACCGACGCCGCGCTGGCATCCCTGACGACAACGGGATCCATCATGATTCTGTGCCTTGGAATCAATCTGATCTGGGGCAAGGAAATCCGGGTGGCGAATATGCTGCCGGTCGTTCTGATCGGTCTGGCGCTTTCCTATGTGCCGGGAATATAGTGACTGGAATAGATTGTGACAGGCTCCGTGAAACCACGGAGCCTTTTTGATATAAAAGGGAAGTCCGAAGATGACTCTCTCCCGCTGAGGTGTTACAATAGCCCTGTGGATCAATATAGGAGAAAAGAAGATGAAAGTATTAGACGAACTGGAAAAATTCCAGGAAGCCGCACTGAAGGATGAGGCGCTGCGCCATCAGATCTTAGAGACAAGAGCAGCCAAGGAGCCGCTATCGGCCTTTTGCAAACTGGCCAGGGACAAAGGCTTCGAAATCTATGAAATGGATATGATCTCGGCCGGGGAGGAAGCCTACGCGGGAATGCGGAGAGCGACCAATGGCGGCGGCGAAAACTCCCCGATGCTGGAAAATGAAGACGATTATTACAGACTCTTCATGGCGGCGATCGGCGGAAAAACTGACGCGTGAGTATGACAGAGCCCGCGCGCTTTGGAATAGACGAAATCCGCAGTAAGCATTGGCTTTTGGTGTAATGGTTGCGAAATTATGGATAGAACAAAAGAAATCATCAAAACCAGTATCGTTGGAATCGTAACGAATCTCATGCTTTCCCTGTGAAGTGGCTCAAGATCAGGAAATAAGGTGTTGCCGTGACGCCGGAATAATGATAAACTTCATTTGCGCTGTCATGTAAATGACAATGTAAAAACCGGCAAGTGATAGGAGTGTGGTTGATATTTATTTAGTAAAACAACACCCCAGAGGCAAGATGATACAAAAACCGATGACTACCGATGACTATAGTTAGAGTATGGTCATCGGTTTTTTAGTTTATCAGACTAAAGCCAATATATAAACATAAATATGGAGGGAAATATGACAAACTACAAATCAGACATTGAGATTGCACAGGCGTGTCAGAAAAAGAAGATCGGAGAAATCGCGTCCGCTGCAGGAATTGCCGAAGAGTATGTGGAACAGTACGGAAACTATAAGGCGAAAATCGATTACAGACTGTTAAAGGATAAGGCTGACAAACCGAATGGGAAACTGATCCTGGTGACAGCGATCACACCGACTCCTGCAGGAGAAGGTAAGACGACGACTTCCGTCGGGCTGGCAGATGGCCTGCGAAAGATCGGTAAGAACGCCATGGTGGCGCTGCGTGAGCCTTCTCTCGGACCGGTATTCGGCATCAAGGGAGGCGCGGCCGGAGGCGGCTATGCCCAGGTGGTTCCGATGGAAGACATCAACCTTCATTTTACCGGAGACTTCCACGCGGTAGGCGCCGCCAACAATCTGCTGGCTGCCATGATCGATAACCACATCCAGCAGGGCAATGCGCTGAGGATCGATCCGAAACAAATCACCTGGAAGAGAGCCGTCGATATGAACGACAGACAGCTGAGACACATCGTAGGCGGTCTCGGAGGCAGAGTGCAGGGCGTACCGAGGGAAGACGGATTTGAAATCACAGTAGCTTCCGAAGTCATGGCGATCCTCTGTCTGGCAACAGATATCACGGATCTGAAGAACAGACTGTCCAGGATCATCATCGGCAACACCTATGACGGAAAACCCGTCACGGCACACGACCTCAAGGCAGAAGGGGCCATGGCGGCGCTTTTGAAGGACGCGCTGAAACCGAATCTGGTGCAGACACTGGAGGGAACCCCTGCCCTGATCCACGGCGGGCCGTTCGCGAATATCGCCCATGGCTGCAACTCAGTCGTTGCGACCAAAACAGCTCTGAAGCTGTCCGATTACACCGTCACAGAGGCCGGGTTCGCTGCGGATCTGGGAGCCGAGAAGTTCATCGACATCAAGTGCAGGATGACGGGGCTCAAACCTTCCGCAGTCGTTATCGTGGCGACGGTAAGGGCGCTGAAGTATCACGGAGGAGTATCCAAGA
Organism: Bacillota bacterium; assembly: GCA_030530285.1. Taxonomy (GTDB): domain Bacteria; phylum Bacillota; class Clostridia; order Peptostreptococcales; family Anaerovoracaceae; genus Lentihominibacter. The sequence continues at coordinate 10,528 of JAUMVD010000061.1, forward strand.
AAGAACTGAACGAAGAAAATCTGCAGGCACTGGAAGCGGGTCTTCCGAATCTGCTCCAGCATGTTTCCAATGTAAAGAAAGTCTTTGGCCTTCCTTGCGTTGTTGCTTTGAACGCATTCCCGAACGACACGGAAGCGGAGCTGAATCTGGTCAGAGAAAAGTGCGCTGAGCTGGGCGTCAACGTTGCGCTTTCGGAAGTCTGGGCAAAGGGCGGAGAAGGCGGCATTGAGCTGGCTGAAGAAGTGGTCCGTCTCGCGGAGGAACCGAATAAATTTAAGTATTCCTATGATCTGGATCTGCCGCTGGAGAAAAAAATCAGCGCCATTTGTCACAGAGTTTATCACGCCAAGCATATGTTTATCCTGGCCAACGCCAGAAAGAAGGCCAAGAAAATCGAAGAGCAGGGCTTCGGAGATCTCCCGATCTGCATGGCGAAGACGCAGTATTCCTTCTCTGATGACCCGAAACTTCTGGGAGCGCCGCGCGATTTTACCGTACAGGTGACGGACGTAAAAGTCTGCGCGGGAGCGGGATTTGTTGTGGCTTATGCGGGTGACATCATGACCATGCCGGGTCTGCCGAAGGTCCCTTCGGCGGAGAAAATCGATATCGACGAAGACGGCGTCATCAGCGGATTGTTCTAAGCAGCGCGCCAAGAGGGCGCTGAAAACGGCTACGTCAAATAGTCCTCGCGGATCTGGGAAGTGTATTTCGCAAAAGCAGACGGGATGGAGTAGACATCGCGCAGTTGTGAGGCGGATGCCAGGAACAGTTCATGCGCGCCCGGATCACCCGGAGCATGTTCCTCCCACTCATCCGCCAGGATCTCCCAGCCGGTCATATGCCATTCTTTATGGGTGAATATGTGCTTCGCTGCCGGCAGCGGCCGGATGCGGACAGCAGAAAATCCATAGCCTTTCAGGTGGGACGGAATCTCTGATTCCGGCAGGGTGCCCTCCGTATTTGGATATTCATACAGGCCTGCCAAAAGGCCTCGTTCCGGACGCCTGCGGAGGACGAGCCTGCCCTGGTAATAAATCAGGAATACTGTCTTGTTCTCAATAGAGCGTTTGGATTTTGCGGTCGTTACCGGAAGCTGCAGGCAGAGATCATGCGCCTTCGCATAGCAGGACCTGCGCCATGGACAGGCATCACACAGTGGAGCGCCTTTGGGAATGCAAACGCATGCCCCCAGATCCATGAGAGCCTGATTAAAGTCACCGCAGCGTGTCTGCGGGAAGATTTCTTCATAGAAACTGCGGGCGGCTGTTTTTGCCGCCCCGGATTTTATGTCCAGCCTGCAGCCTGTCATGCGTGAGAAAACACGCAGCAGGTTGCCATCGATAGCGGGGATCCGTTCATCGAAACAGATGGAAGCGATGGCCGCAGCCGTATAGGGACCGATGCCCGCCAGCTTCTGAAGTTCTTCGCTGGTTTCGGGCATGGAGCCGTCATGATCCTCCATGATCTGCGCGGCAGCCCGGTGAAGGTTTCGCACCCGGCTGTAATATCCGAGTCCCTGCCAGAGTTTCGTGCACACATCTTCATCCGCATCCGCCAGGGATTCTATCGTAGGCAGCGCGTCCAGAAACCGAGCGTAATAATCTTTTACCGCTTCGACGCGGGTCTGCTGCAGCATGATTTCCGAAAGCCAGACATGATAAGGAGAAGGATCCCGCCGCCAGGGAAGATCCCGTCCGTTTTGGTCATACCAGCGAAGCAGCGTGCCTGCCAGATCGTTGTTGTGGGTTTGCATATCTATATTCATCGTCATATCTCATTTTACCATGAGGGACCGGAAACCGATATTTTTCTTTTTTTACCTGTCTTAAATATGTTAAAATGACGTATATCGTATTATCACGAACAGATTTACCTGGAGGCCTTTGTAATGAAAAAACTTTTGTCCATGATTTTGAGTGTCGCGCTGGCGCTGACCTGTACTGGTCAAGTAAAATTGTAATAGAGTAACTCATTTTATGCTACTTTTGCT
>JAUMVD010000062.1 GCA_030530285.1 Bacillota bacterium
ATCTCTCATTTTTTATCTATTTCTGTAACATATGTCCTATCACATTACATTTATCGTTTGCTGTTGATGACAGAGGCCATGTACGCAGCTCCGAATCCATTATCGATATTGACCACGGCAACACCGTTGGCGCAGCTGTTGAGCATGCTGAGAAGCGCCGACAAACCCTGGAAGTTCGCTCCATATCCCACGCTGGTCGGCACAGCGATCACCGGGGAGTCCACGAGACCGCCGACGACGCTGGCAAGGGCGCCTTCCATCCCGGCCACGACGATCACCACATCCCCTTCCCGGATGAGATCCAGCTTATCGAATAAACGGTGGATGCCGGCAACGCCTACATCGTAAATTCGGTTGACCTGATTGCCCAGCACTTCCGCTGTGACCGCAGCTTCTTCGGCCACCGGTATATCGGCCGTCCCTGCGGTTACGACCGACACCCGGCCTTTGGCCGGACCGGCTTTTGCTTCGGGATTCTGCGGATCCGTAAACGGCAGTTCGATGATGCGGGCCTGCTTGTGGTAGATTGCATCCGGCAGCGCTTCTGCGACGCAGGCGTAATCGTTTTCGGTCGCTCTGGTGCCCATGAGTCCGCATTGGGTCTCCTGCTGCCGGGAAGCCAGTTCTATGAATATGTCTCTGATCTGCGGGCTTGTCTTGCCTTCGCAGTAAATCACTTCAGGAAATCCCGTGCGGATGGTCCTGTGGTGGTCCACATTGGCAAAGCCCATTTCCTTATACGGAAGCTCTCTCAGCAGTGTATAGGCTTCTGATTCGTCGATCTGACCGGTTTTAACCTTCTCCAGTACATCTTTAATGTATGATTCGTTCATATTCTCTCCTGTATTTATCCAGTTCGTGCATCAAAATATTCAAATCCTCGATGCGCCTTGCCACCGTGTAGGCGTTTTCTTCCTTGTACATAAAAATCGCATCGAGCGTCTTTGCCAGTTCCTCGTATGTGGCCTCCAGCTCGTCGGCATAATCGTCCGCGGTCAAAACCTCCGCCGCGTTATCCCGGTCCACATAATAGAAATACTCTATCCCGAACAATTCTCTTACCTTCGCGCTCAGCACCGCCTTTTCCTCGTTGAGCCTGGCTCTGAGCAGCGTCCCGCCGCCGGTTCTGATGCCGCCAAGCTCGGCCCTCCTGCCGTCCAGATACAGATGGATCTCCCTGAACCGGCTGTTGAACACATTGGGAGCCATTTTCAGCACCTCCCGGTAGGACCGGATCTGCGTCTTCGTGTTTTTAAGAATTTCCAGGATCTTCAGGCTCACCGACTGCGCCATGATCTCTCCCGCCTTATGGATCAGGTCGTCTCTGATCATATCGCAAAGGCATTCGATCCCCACGTCTTTCTTGGCGCTGATGGGAATCAATCTGATGGCTTCCGCCTCCTCACTTCCCGGCTCGCAGTCCATGATGCCGCAAATCAGCGCATTGCAGTATTGCAAATACTCCTGCAGATCTTCATCGTCTATGGTGTCGATCTTATTCACCGCGAAGTAGAATTTGCCCGCGTATTTCCTCACGCTCTTCAGGAATTCTATTTCGATCTGATTCACCGGGCTGTCAACGGAGAGCATGAAAATCACGCCGTCGCTCTCTCTGGCAAACTCGTAGGCGGATCTGGAGTTGTTCTCGTGGACCGAACCGACTCCCGGCGTATCCACCAGGACCAGCCCGTCCTTGAGAAAGTCTGACTTCGTTCGGAGCTCGACCTCCGCCACGCCCCGGGCGTTATCCGGATTCTCCTGTTCGCTGATGAAGCTGTGAAGCTGATCCGCCGGCACCTCCTCCGACAGACCGTTTTGATAATATACCACTGAGCTCTCGTCGCCGTATCGTATCCTGGTGACTGCCGCGGTAATGGGAACGATTCCCACCGGCAGCAATTTGCTGCCCAGCATACTGTTCACCATGGTGGTCTTACCCCGTTTGAACTGGCCGATGACGGCGATGGTCACTTCTTTTTTTCGCAGCTTTTGCAAAAGCCCCTCAATCTGGTTTGCCTGCATCCTGCACAGCTCATAGCCGTCAAGGGTCTGTTTGAGGTTGATGGTTGTGTCCAGTATATCCATGATGCCCTGCCTATCTGTAAATGCTGGTTTCGCTAACCACATAATCCGGTTTCATATCGTGGCCTTCAACCGGGATCTCGTCTACGATCTGAAGATCAAAGGCCAGCGCAATGGTCTTGCACTGCGGATACTCCTCCAGGAATCTGTCATAATATCCGCCGCCGTAGCCGATCCTGTCTCTCCACGGCGTAAACACAGCGCCGGGCATGATGATGACTGTCTTGTCTGTCGGCTCGAGAAATACCTCCGAATCCGACTCTCTGATGTCATAGGCGCCGGTGATCATGTGCTCCTCGCCTTCATAGGCGTTGAACCGCATCACTCCGGCCTCGCCTTTCTCGCCCTTTGTGATCACCTTAGGCAGCCAGACTTTCTTACCGTCTTCTGCGGCGGCATCCGCCAGCAGCATGGCGTCCACTTCATTTCTGATCGGCATATACAGGCAGATGTTGTCCGCTTCCTCATACGCGTCGATTTCCAGAACCTTTCTGCATATGACCTGTGATGCCAGCGCCACCGTCTCTTCGTCCAGCGCGCGTCTTTCTGCCAGTATCGCTTTTCTTATCTCTTTTTTCGTTGATTCCATGATATATTCTCCCTTTGACCATACTATATTGATTATAGAGTTTTTCGTGTGTTTAATCAATAGCGGCTGACGCCACGATAAAACCGGCCGCGCGAGCGGCCGGCATGTGTGAGCGATGAATCGTGATCAGTGAATCGTGATCCGTCAATTCGTACTTCCGTCGTACTTCATCCCGTCATATTTATAGCGGAACTTCACGGCTGCGCCCTCTGTCTGCAGCGGGTCCCAGTCGAATGTACCTTTCACGATCTTGTATTTTATGGTCCTGGCGGCGCCTGCCGCGACAGTGACATAGGTTCCTTTTTTGAATTTCATGCTTCGTTCGCTTTCCTCACCGGAGCCGTCATGGTAACCGGCATTGGCCGAATATACCGTGAGCTTTTTGGTGCCGTGATTCGTGACGTTGATGTCGATGGTCTTTTTGAGGTTGTCAAATCCCGCGATCTCAGCTTCTACGCTTGGATCCAGCCTGTAGACCTCCACGACGCACCTGCAGGTGTAGCCGCCGCATTTGGCCTTGATCATGCACTGACCGGGGTCAACCGCCGTGACAACGCCTTTCTTGGATACCTTAGCGACTTTCTTATTGGACGTGCTCCATTTCACAGACTTATTGTTATACTTGATGCCCAGGTCTGTCTTCACGCCTCGGTTGACCTCGAAATACCCGTCGGTGCATCCTGTCAGTACCGGAACCCCATTGGTCACATTGACCGTGACCGTAAACTTCTGTCCGTTCAGCGTCGTGATGGTAACCTTGGCGGACTTGCCCGGCTTTTTCGGGAACACTAACGCGCGGCTACCAAACGCCTTTGCTTCCAGCACGCTTTCGTTGCTGGAAACCGCTTCGGTCACGATGGATAGGCTGTCATCCGGCGTCGTCGTATCTGCCGCATTGACATAGAGATAATTATTGTCTCCTGCATGCCTGCTGACCGTCTTGGTCGTCTTGACTTTACCGGCAAACCCTGCAGGACACTTCCTGCACCAGAAATCGATGCCGTATTCGAATTTGGATTCTTCACTGCTGCGCAGCACCAGGCTGTACTGATGTCCGTCTGTCAGATTGGGCAGTATCGGTTCCGGCAGTTCCTGATCCGGTCCGTAATAATACCACTGTGAATGATTTAAACCAAAAGGCTCTGACGCTTCCAGCGGCTCTCCCGTCGTGTCATCGAGCACCGTGAGTGTCAGATCCCTCTCTCCTGCGTATGTATCTGCTTTGTCCAGTTCTTCGCCATAATAGCAGTATGCCTCAATGTATACTGCAGATGTCCCATCGTATGTAAATGTAGTCAGGATCTTTTCTTCGCCCGGCCCGGCCAGTTCATGACCCTGCCATTTGCTGAAGAAGTCGTCCTTCTCTTCCGGATCTTCTTCCTGATCCTGATCTTCGCCTTCGGCCGCAAGCCTGACGGCCTGGCCGCCGCCGCGGATTTCATCCGTCTCATATTTGTCTGCCCCGCCGCCGGCAGCGAAGGAAGCAGTCGGTATCATGGTCAGCGTCAGCGCCAGGGATAATAATAGTGTGATAATGGTTTTTTTCATACGTTGTTAATGATTTCTTTCTTTAATTGACGGCCTTGCCATCATATTTCTTGCCGTCGTATTTGAATCTGAATTTGACAGATGCTCCATCCGATTGGAGCGGATTCCACTTGAAGGTGCCTTTGACGATCTTGAATTTGATCGTCTTCGTCGCTCCGGCAGCTATGGCAGTGCTTTTGCCCTTGGCAAACTTCAGGGATCTGGCGTGCGATTTGCCGGCATTATCCGTATACGCAGCCTTTGCGGAGAACACGGTCAGCGACTTGCTGCCGTTGTTCGTGACCTTGACTTTGATCCATTTGCCGCTGTTGCTGTACTCAGCGATTGCCGCCTGATACTCCGGATCCAGCCTGTACACTTCGACTTCACACGTGACGATCTGCCCCGCGCACTTGGCTTTGATGGTGCAGTGTCCCGGTTCGACAGCGGTGATCAGGCCCTTCCTGCTGACCTTCGCCACTCTCTTATTGGTGGTGCTCCAAGTGACTTTGTTGTCGTTATACAGAATCTTGTTCTGGAACGTCTTACCGCGATTGATACGCACGCTGCTGCTGTAAAGCGTAGGGACGCCGTTGGCAACACTGACTGTCTCGCTTACGGTGGATCCCGTCACCAGCTTCATGGTGATGGTGGTTTTGCCGCGTTTGAGACATTCATATTCAAAACTGTCCCCGGACGGCGTGACTTTCATGACGCCGGTATCGCTGGATCTGACGTCCGTGACCGCCGGTACCGTATTATACTCATCTGTGATGATTTCCGCAACTCCGGAAATCCCTGCCTGGAACTCGATTTCATCATCTATGTAAATCTCTTCCGAAAATCCGCTGGTCCCCTGCTTGAAGTCGTATTCCGTGAAATAGTATGACGTGTTGTTGCTGCGGGCTCTGAACTCGTATTCATGACCTGCCTCCAGCGCTTTCAGTCCGCTGGCCGGTCCGTAGCACATCACAAAAATATCTCCGCCCTTGACGCTGCGTTCGTCCACGAGAATCTCGCTTTCGGTTCCATCTTCTGATGCCGTCACATCAAAAAGCATCACCGTAACCGCCTGCGCCGAAGTATCGCCGGAAGATACCGAGGCCTTGCCGACCTTGCCGTTGAGCATCACAGCCGCGTCTTCCTCGTACATGAAACGGATCAGTTCCGTACCATCTTCGTCACCGGGTTCGATCATGACATCACCCGATTCGGCGACGTTTACCGCCGCGCTGTCAAGGGCATGCCCTGCGGCAAATGAAAAAGATGGTATCATGGCAAAAGCCATAAGCAGCGACATGATCATCGCCGTGATAATTGTATGCTTTCTCATAACACATCCCCTTATCTCACTTCGCCTATATTTTACCAATTTTTGTATATTACTGTCAATGATTGTAGTCTTAAGGTTAATTAAGGAAACGCGCGAAAAAAATGTGTCAATGAGAACCGTTCCCATTGACACACTTTGACATAGTTTGTTATTTCAGATTCTTTGACAGGTTTCTTACGAAGTCCTGGACGTTGGTGACGATGCCCTTTGCCGCCAGGCTTCCCCGGTCGCCCAGTTTGTTGACGGCGAATTCCGAAGTGTCGATCGTGTAGAAATAAATCGGTCTGACGGTGCCGTCTTCCGTCACTCTGTAGCTCGGGGTCATGTTACCCGCCGCTATGGTGTGCAGTACGGTTGCCATGCCGATGACTGTGGTCGATTTCCTGATCTGATGTCTGATGGCGTCCTGCCCTACGTAGGTATGTTCATATACTTCCGGCAGCGGTCCGTCATCACGGATGGAGCCGTTGAGAACAAACGGTACATTGCTCTTTACACAGCTGTAAATGATGCCGTTATCGATACCCTCTCCGTCGATGAAGGCAGGGATCGAACCATACGTGTTGATCTTATTGATCGTGATCAGATGGTTATAGTGTCCGTTGAAGTACGGCTGCTGCGTATTGATATCGACGCCCAGCGCAGACCCCATGTACGCCGCCTCCAGATCATGTGTGGCCAGCGCGTTGCCTGCCAGAAGCGCGTTGACATATCCGCGGCGGACCAGATCCGAGAACGCCTCTCTGGCGCCCGCATCAAAGGCGCAGGCAGGTCCCAGCACCCAGGTAATAAATCCGTGGTCTCTCTCATACTCCAAAAGCTCATATATGCTGCTGTAGTCATAGGAGAAGGCTGTCTCTCTGCTTCTGCTCTGTCTGAAGGCGAAGGAATTCTGATGACCTTCCTCAATGCCCGGGAAATAGAATCCGTTATCGTGTACGTATATGCCGTCCTCGCAGTCTTCTGTCCTGCCCAGGAAAACCATATCCCCTTCTTTGAGATTTCTGAATTCCCTTACAAAGATTTTTCCGTCTTCATAGACGGCGACGCAGTCCATTCTGGAGTCCTCTGGCAGTATCCATTCATCGCCTACTTTGAAGTATTCAGGGAAAATGGACATAGCATGGAACCCTTCCGGGGCTGCTTTGTCCTTAGGCGCCTTCGCCATGCGTGCCTGCGGCGCGTTCCTGAATTTTTCCTGCGTGAAATCCGGTTTCGTGTATCTACCGATCTGAAATGCCATTGTATCGTCCTCCATTTATCAATCATTGATTGTTTTCAAAATATGGTGCAAGTATACCACGTCATTTTATAGACTGCAATACAGAACAAAGTTCAGACTAAAAAGTATAATTTAACTTACATTAACAATCAAACCGCTGTGATTACAACGGTTTGATAATAGTCTGAAAATTAGACTGAAATATAATACTATAAATAAACTTTCAAAAAATATTATTGATTTTCTGCTTTTAATCCAGAAAGCAGCCCCGCAATGTTCTCCTCGGCGTATCTTTGGAGAGAGTATTCTCCGTTGCAGATGCACCAGTCATACATGATGGCCCGCTCCACCATAGCATACAGCTTCGTCAGGTCATTGACAGAAATGTCCGTTCTGAATTCTCCGGACTTCTGCCCATCGGAGCAGATCTTTCGCAAAAGCCTGTAGTAGTGCCTGTTCCTGTCCAGCAGGTGCTTCTCTCCCCTGGTGACCAGCTGCGTGGAAAACAGTCTGGCCAGCAGTTCCAGGGATATTCCATCTTCGATCATCGCGAACAGCTCGCGGTTCAGATAGATGAGCTTATCGAAATTGGACTCGTAGTCTGCCAGATTCGGCTCGATTTCCTCATACTTCCGGTCAAACATATAAGCAAGCGTGCCCAGCAGAGCGTCTTTGCTGTTGAAGTAATGATAGAAGGAGCCCTTACTGGTTCCGGACATCTCCACGATCTCGTCCACCGTCGTCTCTTCGTAGCCCTGCTCATAAAACAGTTCCCAGGCTGCGGATATGATTTTACCTTTTGTGTCTCTGTTATTTTTCTTACTCATGTCAGTATTATCCCACTTTAACAAGGTGATTGCAATCAGGTTTGTTTTTTTGTGGTATAATGTAGTCAGAGATTTAATGCAAAGGGATGATGATAATGAATATTCGCGAATACTTCAGACAAAAGCGTGATGAGAGACTGATGCAAAAGTTCTCCTCCTCCAGGCTTGATGAGTTTATTCGTAAATACAGCAAACCCATGGAAGTGCTTTTCACATACTATGAATGCGCTCTCATGGAAGTGGAAACCAAGTTCAAAGTACTCGATCAGGAATACTCCCTGATACACGACCGGAACCCGATAGAATCCATCAAAACCAGGCTGAAGACCTTTGACAGCGTCATCGAGAAAGTGGGACGCTACGGAGTGCCTCTCACCCTGAAGTCCATCGAAGAAAATATCAACGATATCGCGGGAGTCAGAGTCATCTGCTCATTCCCGGAGGATATATATACGCTGGCCGAGTGTCTGTTGGAACAGGACGATGTGACACTGATCCAGAAAAAAGACTACATCCAAAACCCGAAGCCAAGCGGCTACAGAAGCCTGCATCTCATCATATCCGTGCCGATCTTTCTGGAACACACGAAGAGAGATATGAAAGTCGAAGTCCAGTTCAGGACCATCGCCATGGACTTCTGGGCAAGTCTCGAACACAATCTCAGGTACAAGCGCGACATACCCGAGGAACTCAGCGCCGAATTGGCTGACGAGCTTTTGGAGTGCGCCAATATCAGTTCCTCTCTGGACCTGCGGATGCAGAATATCCGCAAACGTCTGGAGGAAGACACCTCGGAGATGGACGATATGATCGAATCGGCCCAGTGGCTTTAAGCTGTCTGGAGTTTTCCCGTGTTTCTGTCATACGCGTAGATTTCATTTGACAGGATGTCTTTGTCCTCGGTGAAATCCCGATTGCCCTCCGCCAGCATCTGTTTCAGATTCTCCAGTCTGGAGGTCCGCTGGGGCACGGCGATAAACTCGTGCATCGAACACGGTATGATAAAAAACCTGTCATCATCCAGTTTCTCCGCAAGTTCATTCATGATATCATCCAGCATCATATTTGCCGCGCCGTAAATGCGGTACTTATTTGTGACCATATACGCGCCTTTATCCAGCGTGATGATTTCCGGTTCCATCACATAGGCCGTGTTTTCCAGCGCCAGCATGTGCAGCTCATCCACATCCAATCCCATATCTTTCATGATGCCTTCATTGATGACGACGGAATCCATCCCGTCATCGTTAAGGCGCATCATGATTCTGTAGATCGCCGCCATGCCGCATATATTCGTGTGCGGCAGAGTTTCCAAGAGTCTGGCATTTCGCCTTCTGTCTATGAGCTGCAGCACGACTTTATCTCTCACTCTGCTGAAATCAAAAGTCGGATCCGCCATCGGAGGTGTCCTGTAAATATTGTTCATAAAGATATTGGCGATAAAGCGCAGCAGTTCATCCAGATCCTCATCCTCACGGAACACTTCATACATATCATCCAGATAGATCATCGGCACCGGTTCATTGGACTTCCTGTCCTGCGGTTCCAGCGTCAAGGCGTCCTTTGTCTCGTTTACCTTTTCGATCTGCTGTATGGTAGGCGTGTACTCATGATAGATAGGCGGCATGAAATCCAGTATCCTCTCCTGTATAACCCTGTCGAATAATTGACGATTCATCATAATGTTACCCCTTTCTTATGATTTCTTTCATGGTTATGAAATGGAAATATTTTACATTTTGAATGATAGCACGAAAAAAACCTATGTCAATAGGTTTGTAACTATCGACATAGGTTTTTGTAACTAAATGCTATATCCCGGACTATTTAGCTTCGCCAGCTCCATTGATTGGAGGGAATGCTTCTTCGAATGTCTTCTCATCTCCGTGGAGAGTTGAAATGTGGGAAACCTTTCCTCTCTTGTTCTGGATCTGATATACGATCATAGGGATTACGATCGCAGCTGTCGCGATACAGAAGATTACGATACCGCCACCGGTGTCGCCTACTGCCAGGTCAGATTCTCCGTAGAGCGCTTCCATCTTGGCAACGTAAGCCTTTTCAACAGGTGTTGCGAATGCCAGCATGATCAGGCAGAGGATCTGCGCGATCAGAGCGAACCATGGAACCCATGAAAGAGCCGGCTTTACTCTGGCCTTCAGAACCTTATCCGGATCATATCCGTTTCTCTTAAGTCTTACACGGAATCTCTTCTGGGAAGCGATGATACCTACCCAAGCGAGTGTTCCTGTAAATCCTGACATACAGAGCAGCGAACCATACAGGTCGGACAGTGCTCCGGTTACTTCTGAGATCAGTCCCATGATCAGAACGACCCACATGAATGCCATGGTGAAGATTACGGCATTTCTCGGTGCCTGGTTCTTACTCAGATGGCTCAGGAACTTAGGAGCCAGACCTTCTGTTGAAAGTCCATACATCGCACGAACAGTTCCGTAGAATCCGGTGTTACCACAGCTGAACGCAGCGACCATTACGACTGCAGCAAAGATATAGAAGAATGGCTGCAGGCCATAGTCTCTGGCGACTTCAGCGAATATCGGCGTGCTGTCATCAGCAAGCGCTGTAGGGTAAATCAGGAGTACCAGCAGGATAGGTGCCAGGTACAGACCTACGATACGATACGTTACGCTTCTGCATGCCTTTGGTACCGCTACATCTGGATTCTTTGATTCTGCTGCTGCCAGACCAACGATTTCAGTACCCTGCATTGTTACCAGTACTACTACCATCATTACTGTGATGATCAGTATACCGTGAGGGAACCAATTGTGGAACAGGCTCATTTCTTCAGGGAAGTTGATGCCGGCGCCCTTGAAGCCTTCAGTGATATTGTAGGCTGTAAGTTCGCCCTGTGGGCTTCCCCAGAATCCTACCCAGATTCCAAGTCCCATAAGGATAAATACAAATATGATGATAACTTTTGTGATGGCCAGACCGGATTCGATCTTTGCAAACAGGTCTACCGCGAAGCAGTTGATGATGGTCAGTGCGATCATCGTTCCTATCGCAAAGGCCAGATACGCTACCGTACTGGTAATGCCCGTAATGGCCTGCAATGCCGCGGATACGGCGATTGCTTCGGATGGTACATAACATACCCAGTTGAACCAGAACGCCCAACCGAAACCGGTGGAAACCGTTGGTCCAAGGAATTCATTAGTATACGCTATGAACGATCCTGAACGAGGCAGGTTAACGAGCAGTTCCGCATAGGATATCATCAGTCCGAATACGATGACACCTACCAGCAGGAATGCCCAGAATACTGCCGGTCCCATAACCTCGATCGTCCAGCCTACACCCAGGAAGTAACAGGATCCGATTACTCCGCCAAGTCCGATAAACGCTACCTGCCATTCAGCAATACCACGCTTTAGGTCTTGTGAGCCTTCTTCCGGAGTCTGAACTAGATTTTTCTCATCCGACATAATTTTCCTCCTTCTCACATATTCTCAGAATATGATTAGTTTTTCTGAAAATACAAACCAATAAAAGAATATAATTTCATTTTTCAGACAATTTATTTTAGTTTTATATAGTTTTCATGTCAACGTCTGGGGTAAATATTCTCAAATTTGATAATTATTTATCAAATTCGGACACACGATGATCCCGTTTTACCGTTCAGCGGGATGATCATATGCGTTCGTTTCTTATCAGTCCAAGTATGTTCGTTTTCGTGATCTTAAGGAGTTCTTTTTCACCGCCCTGCATTATGATCGTATCCACCGCAGTCTGATAGATTGGTTTTCGCATTCCGCTGCTGTGACAGTCACTGGCGATGAAATGAACCAGTCCGGCATTAAGCAGTTTCATGCTCCAGTCCTGTCTCTGTTCCAAATAGAAACCGTTATTCCTGCCGAATCGTTTCCTCTTCGCGCCAGAACCTCCATCCAGGAAGCTTCTGCAGTTCACCTGTATATATGCTCCCTTATCGACGAGCGTTCTCACGGCTTCCAAATGATCTGTGAGGCTGCTGCATCTCTCCGCGTGAGCTATGATCGGCCAGTATCCGTTCCAGGTGAATTCATTTACAGCCTTACGGATTTCACTGTAATCGGTGTCAGGGCTGAATTCCACAAGAACATATTTCGTTCCTGCTAATGTTTTTGCTTTTCCTTCCAGAAGGCTCTCAAGGATACCATACGAATAGTAAAGCTCATTGCCCATAAACAGATGCAAGTCCGGAAACATTTCTGAAGCGATCCTTCGCAGGTCATCCAAAATCCTCTCCGCTTTTTCTCTGTCATAGTCAGGATTACGTAAACCAAAATGAGGCGTAGCGATGATTACCCTGATATTCTCCTGATAAGCCTGACGCATCATCTCGATAGATTCCTCAATTGACTGCGATCCATCATCTACGCCTGGAATGATGTGTGCGTGCATATCCATATATATGGATGTATCTGACATATTGGATCCAACCTTCCTTCCGGTATTGCTAACTGATTATAGCATAAATCAAATGGGCTGCGACCTTTTCTCTGAAAACATCGCAGCCCATTATTTGTCAACCATTAGAACCCTCATAACTTATCTGCTTCCTTTCCGGCCTTACCGGCCTTCTGACCGATCCCTCAGCTTCTTTACGAACCTGTCCGGATCCTCTCTGGACTCTTTCGCTATTCAGTTGTCGTCTCCGCCCGCCGCTTATCCTTACTCTCTGTGTCCTGTTCTTCCACCAGGGTCCAATTCCCTGTTTATCCACCAGGCTCTGATTCCGGCTGCGCTTTCTTTACATCTTACCTTGCGAATCTATCTCTTAAAAGAGGAATTCCCTCTCTGTGATTGTATGATAGCACCATTGTCAGAAAATTTCAATAGTTTTGAATAAATCCTCTTGTTCTTTTTATGTATTTAAAGTGTTACAATGGTTGCAG
>JAUMVD010000063.1 GCA_030530285.1 Bacillota bacterium
CAGAGCAGCCAGCCGAGGAAGAAACTGAACAGCCGGCCGAGACCGAAGAAGAGCAGCTGGAATCAGACGTGATTTCCGACGCCAAGGACACCAAGGCTGCAGAAGCAGCCGCGGCGCGACTTGCTGCCAAGCAGATTGAAAAGGAAGCCAAAACTGCCAAGCCGGCAGGTCAGGGCACGCCGATGATTACGATCGTGCTTTACATACTGGGGATCTTGTTCCTGCTTGTATCGCTGTTCATGCTGGTCACCGGAATCAACTATACGAAGGTTTATCTGGAGTCTTACGACGCCACGTTTGCTGACATGTGGTCGAATTCCGTCCAGTACGTGCTGGGGCAGTTCGTTCCGTATCTGGCATTCGGCGTGATTTCTCTGGGACTTGGCAGAGCCATCAAGGAATTCAGGGCAGGAAGAAGTGTTGAAACCGTCAGAGTCGTTGAGACACCGGCCGAGGCGCCAGTCGAGGCTCCGGCAAAAGCACCGGCAGAACCTGCAACTGAAGCACCGGCAGAACCGGCAAAGGCACCGGCCGAAACTCCTGCCGAAACCCCGGCAGAACCTCCAGCCGCAGCGGCAGAAGTTGAGGAAGTCAAGACCAGCATCGAGGATCTCACGAAGGAAATCGCCACACTCAGAGAGATCATGAACATCAAGTTTGAGGAAACCGAGAAGAGACAAAAGATCCGACTCGAAGACAACAGGCAGATCCTGGAAGACAACATCGCGGGACTCAGGACAGGCGGTGACGGTGGAAACAGTGAAGTCTTAGATCAGCTCAGTAAGATCATCGGCTACTTTGACATTGACGGCGACGGTGAAGTCGCGGAGGAAGAACTGGACTACTTCTTTAACAAGAGAGAAAGGCGTTTTATTAAATAAGCATGAAAAGATACAAAGCATCCAGAATGATCAGAATGGAGCACCTGAATCACCATGGCAACCTGTACGCGGGGCAGGCCATCGAGTGGATGGTGGAAACTTCATTCATCGTAGTAAATTGTGAATATGGCGATCCGCAGGGGCTTCTTTATAAGAATACTCACAAGTTTGATTTCTACAAATCGGTGAACCCGGGAGATATTGTTTATTACGAGGGACTCATCGTAAGGACAGGCAGGAGCAGTCTCACCATAAGAGTCGGTTTGTATAACGAAAAGACCGGAGAACTTATGGCCGAGGGCTTCACCACTTTCGTTTCCGTTGATCCGAAGACCAACAAACCCGTTTCCCACGGGATTGCGCTGGATGAACCGGCGGACGCGGAGGAAATCAAGTGGAGAGAGGAAGCGGAGGCTTTCTTCAAAAAGAAATAAAAATCAAGTCGAAACTTTGCGTTTCGACTTTTTTAGAGCTCTGACTTCTGATATAATAGCGAGTTAGAGTAAAGGAGACAATATGTTTGATAAACTGGATTTTATAACAGAGAAATACGATGAACTTTCGAAGCTCGTTTCCGACCCGGAAGTGATAAACAATCAGCCTGTATGGCAAAAGCACATCAAAGAAATGGGCGAGATGGAGCCGATCGTCAAGAAGTACACGGAATACAAAAAAGCCAAATCCGATCTGGCCGAGGCCAAAGAAATGCTCGAAGAGGGCGACGAGGAAATGCGCGAGCTGGCCAAGATGGAGATAGGTGATCTGGAAGAGCAGATACAGCAGAATGAAGAAGAACTGAAAGTCCTGCTTTTGCCGAAGGACCCTAACGATGAAAAGAACGTCATTCTGGAGATCAGAGCAGGGACGGGCGGCGAAGAGGCCGCGCTGTTCGGGGCGGATCTCCTCAGAATGTATACCCGATACGCAGAGAGAAACAGATGGAAGACAGAGCTGATGGACATCAACGACACCGGCCTTGGCGGCGTCAAGGAAGCGGTCATGCTCATCAAAGGCAAGGGCGCCTATTCGAGACTGAAGTTCGAGAGCGGAGCTCACAGAGTACAGCGTGTTCCGGAAACCGAGTCCAGCGGCAGAGTCCACACATCAGCGGCGACGGTGGCGGTGCTGCCGGAAGTCGACGACGTAGAAGTGAATCTGGATCCGAACGATGTCAGAGTCGATGTTTACAGGGCATCCGGCAACGGCGGCCAGTGCGTAAACACCACGGACTCCGCAGTCAGACTGACGCACGAGCCAACCGGACTGGTGGTTACGTGTCAGGACGAGAAGTCCCAGATCAAGAACAAAGAAAAAGCATTCAAAGTCTTGAAAGCCAGACTCTACGATCTGGAGATGCAAAAGCAGCAGGATGAAATCGCAGGTCAGCGAAAGAGCCAGGTGGGTTCCGGCGACAGAAGCGAGAGAATCAGAACCTACAACTTCCCGCAGGGCAGAGTGTCCGACCACAGAATCGGCATGACCATATATAAACTGGACACATTCCTGGACGGCGATATCGATGAGATCATCGACGGCCTCATCACAAACGACCAGGCAGAAAAAATGAAGGCATTTTAGAAGGATTGAACATAAATGAAGACAAAGATACTGACGACAAGTAAAGAAGATATCGAAACCGCTGCCAGAATCATCAAGAAAGGCGGATTGGTGGCGTTTCCTACGGAGACAGTGTATGGGCTGGGCGCCAATGCCTTTGACGCGGACGCGGTAGCGAGAGTATATGAAGCAAAGGGCAGACCCAGCGACAACCCGATGATCGTGCACATTGCCCGCGCCAGTGACATCGGTCAGCTGACCAGATACCTAAACCCCGACATCGTGGCGCTCATCGAGAATTTCTGGCCGGGACCGCTCACCATGGTGGTGAAAAAGAGACCGGAAGTGCCGGACAGAACGACCGGAGGTCTCGATACGGTAGCCGTCAGGATACCGCAGAGCGATGCGGCGCTGGAACTGATCAATATGGCGGGGTGCCCGATTGCGGCGCCGAGCGCCAACCTCAGCGGCAGCCCGAGCCCGACCAGAGCCAAGGATGTCATCGCGGATCTGGACGGCAGGGTAGACGCCATCATCCAGGGCGAAGACTGCCGCGTGGGAATCGAATCCACAGTTGTGGACATGACATCCAAAGTCCCGACCATACTGAGACCGGGAATCATTACGGCGGAGAATATCGAAGCCGCCCTCGGCAAGAAGGTGGAGTACGACAGCTCACTCACGGAAGCGTCCAAGCACATTGAACTGGACCCTTCCGAAGGCGTCAGCGAAAGCGACTTTAAACCGAAATCGCCGGGCATGAAGTATAAACACTATGCGCCTAAGGCGGACATGCTGGTCGTCGAAGGGCAGCGAGACAGAGTCATCGCTGAGATCGAGCGGCTCAAAGGCCTGAACGAAAGGCTGGGGAACAAAGTCGGCGTGATCCTCTTCGAGGAGCAGGCGTTTATCGAGGCCGCTCACGACTTCTTCGCGAAGCTCCGTGACCTGGACAACGAAGGCGTCGACATGATACTGGCAGGAGCACTCAGCGACGTTGACGGCGTGGGATTCGCGGTCATGAATCGCATGTTGAAATCGGCGGGATATAATATCGCCCGCGTATGATAGCACGCTCAGGCAAAACACGCTCAGTCAAGGAGGAAACAAGATGATCATCGCGATTGCAAGCGACCACGGCGGATTCGCGCTCAAAGAAAAAGTCAAAGAATACCTCAGAACCAGAGAGGACATCAAAATCGTTGATCTGGGGACGAACTCAGAAGAGTCGGTAGACTATCCGATCTACGGCAAAGCCTGCGGCGAGGCTGTCGCCAGCGGTAAAGCAGATCGCGGCATTGTGATCTGCGGCACGGGAATCGGTATTTCGATCGCCGCAAATAAGGTCAAAGGCGTTCGCTGCGGCCTTTGCACGAGCGTCGAGATGGCGGAGCTCACACGCAAACACAACAATGCCAACGTTCTGGCGCTGGGCGGCAGGACCACAGATCCGGAGCTTGCTCTGGAAATAACAAAGACCTGGCTCGACACCGAGTTCGAAGGCGGCCGTCACAAACGCAGGACCGACATGCTGGACGAAATGATTTAACTTAGTTAAGTAATTGTGATTTATATAGAAGAAAGGCAGGACAAAATGGGTAAAATCTATGTTTTCGACCATCCGTTGATTCAGCACAAAGTAGCTCAGATCAGAGACAAGAACACGAACACGAAGGATTTCAGACAGCTGGTAAAAGAAATCGCCATGCTGATGACTTACGAATCCACTCGTGATCTGAAGCTTAAGGATGTAACTATCGAAACACCGATCTGCGAGACAACAGTTAAGATGCTGGGAGGCGAGGACGTTGCCATCGTTCCGATTCTCAGAGCAGGACTGGGTATGGTAGACGGCGTACTGGAAATCATTCCAAACGCCAAGGTCGGACACGTAGGTCTCTACAGGGATCCTGAGACACACGAGCCTGTAGAATATTACTGCAAGATGCCGGAAGACATCGATAAGAGAAAGATTCTGGTAACAGACCCAATGCTGGCAACAGGCGGCAGCGCAGTTGCGGCAATTGATTTCGTAAAGGCCAGAGGCGGCAAGGATATCGTATTCATGTGCCTGATCGCAGCGCCTGAAGGAATCAAGGTACTTCAGGAAGCACACCCTGACGTTGATATCTACATCGCGGCTACAGACAGATGCCTGAACGAAAACGCTTATATCGTTCCGGGACTCGGAGACGCCGGCGACAGGATATTCGGAACTAAATAATAACGCTATTAAAGAAGACTGAAGCTCGCCACACCTGCGGCAACGCTGCAGGTGTGATTTGAGTCTCTATTGGAGGAAAAAATGAACTGTGATCTTATACCTGATAATGTAAGCAAACACACTAACGTGTACGACGTTCTCAAAGAACGCGGATTCATCGAGCAGTCCACTGACGAAGATAAAGTCAGAGAGCTTTTGCAGAACGAAAAGGTGAAATTCTATATCGGATTCGACCCGACTGCGGACTGCCTGCACGTGGGACATTTCATGCAGGTAATTATTATGATGTACATGCAGAAATTCGGCCACACCCCGGTCGTACTCATCGGAGGCGGCACCGGCATGGTGGGGGACCCGTCGGGCAGGACTGACATGAGAAAAGTCATGGACATCGAGACCATCGAACACAACTGCGAGCAGTTCAAGAAGCTGTTCGACCAGTTCCTGGAGTTTGATGAGGAATGGAAATACGAGGGCAATGAAGGCGTTTATTCACCGGGTCACGAGAACAAGACGCCGGAACCGGGCAAAGCCATCGCGGTCAACAACGCCCGCTGGTTAAGACCCCTTAACTACATCGATTTCCTTCGTGAGATAGGATCACTGTTCAACATCAACACGATGCTGAGAGCGGAGTGCTTCAAGCAGAGAATGGACCGCGAAGGCGGACTGACGATGTTCGAGCTCAACTACATGCTGATGCAGAGTTATGACTTCATGGTCATGGCCAGAGACTTTGACGTCAAGATCCAGTTCGGCGGCAACGACCAGTGGTCGAACATCATCGGCGGCGTTGATCTGACGAGAAAGAAAGTCGGCAAGGAAGTTTACGGCATGACATTCTCACTTCTCACCAACAGCGAAGGCAAGAAGATGGGCAAGACCCAGAAGGGCGCCCTGTGGCTGAGCCCTGAGAAGACTTCGCCGTACGAATTCTATCAGTACTGGAGAAACGTGGGCGACGCCGACGTGAACAAGTGCCTGAGAATGCTGACATTCCTGCCGATGGAAGAAGTCGAAAGACTCTCATCCTTAAAGGATCAGGAGATCAACAAGGCCAAGGAGGTTCTGGCATTCGAAGTAACCAAGCTGGTTCACGGCGAAGAAGAAGCGGTAAAGGCTCAGGAAGCTGCCCGCGCCGCATTCGGCGGCGGCGGAGCGGCCATGGACAATCTGCCGGTGATCGAGCTTTCGGCATCGAGCCTGCAGAGCACTGATAAAGACGGCAACGAACTGGGCGGACTGGGCGTTGTAGCTTTCATCAAGGAACTGGGACTCGTACCGAGCAACCGCGAGGGCTTCATGACCATCGAACAGGGCGGACTGAAGATCGACGGCGAGAAGATCACAGACAAAAAGCTGATCATCACAGAGGCTTCCTTCACCGATGGCAAGATGCTGGTGGAGAAGGGCAAGAAAAAGAAAGTCATCGTCGCCCTGAAGTAAGTTTCCCCCGCGCTGAAGTAAGGTTCATGCAGGCAAGTACTTGACAGCAGCGTTTTGTAAGTATAGAATAACTCCGTGTCACGCGTTCGTGGCACGGTTTTTCGTGTGAGCAGGGGCTGCGGATTCCGATTTGCAGCAAAGCCCGGAAGCGAGCACGGCAGAAGTTATATTTTGTTCGCCGAAACGTATCGCCTCAGGCGATGCCAGTAGGCAGGGCCGAACCAGTTGGAATCCCCAACCCAGTAGGTAGAAAGGAAGAGACATGAGTTCATTCATCGCAAAGCCTGCAGAAGTTGAACGTAAGTGGTACGTTATCGATGCAGACGGCAAGAACCTGGGAAGAATGGCTTCACAGATAGCTGCAATTCTCAGAGGCAAAAACAAGCCTATCTACACTCCTCACGTTGACTGCGGAGACTATGTCATCGTCATCAATGCTGAGAAAGTAGCAGTAACAGGCAAGAAGAGACAGGAAAAGATTTACAAGCATCACACTGGTTATCCGGGTGGCCTGAGAGAAATGACTATGGAACAGATGCTCGAGAAGCACCCGACAGAAGTCGTAAGACACGCTGTAAAGGGCATGATGCCAAACGGCAAGCTTGGCAGACAGATGTTCAAGAAGTTAAAGGTCTATGCAGGTCCTGAGCACGAACACGCAGCTCAGAAACCGGAAGTTCTGGATATTTAGTGGAAGGGAGGAATTGAACGATGGCAAAGACACAGTACTACGGAACAGGTAGAAGAAAATCATCAGTTGCTAGAGTAAGACTCGTCCCTGGCACTGGTAATATCACAGTCAACAATAAGCCTCTCGACGATTACCTCGCACTGGATATCGTTAAGAGAGAAGTAAAGAGACCTTTCGAGATCGCCGGATGTGAAGGCAAGTTCGACGTAATCGCTACCGTTAAGGGCGGCGGATACACCGGACAGGCCGGAGCGCTCAGACACGGTATCTCCAGAGCTCTTTGCGAAGCTGACAGAGATGCTTACAGAGCACCGCTTAAGGCTGCTGGATTCCTGACCAGAGATTCCCGTATGAAAGAAAGAAAGAAGTACGGACTCAAGAAGGCAAGAAGAGCAAGCCAGTTCTCAAAGCGTTAGTCTCAGACTTTATGGACTCAAAAAGGAGCAATGCAGATTTACTGCATGCTCCTTTTTTCGATTTGATTCGCGATATCTTTCACGGTGCCTTCTTCAAATATATTTCTCAGACCGCATTTCTCAAGCCCCTCCAGGTATGGCGTGTCCAGAGACAAAGCGGAAACATCCATGTATTTATCGATGGCGGCGTCCCTGTCATCCAGCGATTCCGTCCATATATCAAGGGCCGAAAGCGCGGAGGTGGCATAGGAAATATAGTACATCGGGCTTTCGAAGGTGTGAGGAACGCTGACCCAGTCAAACCGCGCGTCCGCCTGGGAAATGACGCCGGATTCCGTTAACCCGTATTCCTTAGACAACCTGGCAGCCAGCCGGTTGATCTCCTTTCGTGACATGTCGGGATCGGCAAAAACGACCTGCTGGAACTCGTCATACATGCATCCCGTCACCACGCCGGACAGCATATTGGAGAGCGTTTCCGCCCGGATCAGATCCGCGTCCTGACCGAACAGTTCATCGTAGTAATCAAGAAACAAAAGCTCCAGACCCTGGGACTGTATCTCCGCGATATCCAGGGAAGCTTCCGCGCTGAACAGGCTGTGCTGCGACTGATGGAAGCCGGCATTGAAATGGCCGAATTCGTGTATCGCAACGGAGTAATCCGCAGCTTCCTCATAAGGCGCGTTGAATATATACTGGGCGCCGTATTGCGGCAGGTCCACAGTATATCCCACGTCCATCTTCGTCGGGGAAGCATCCAGGTCATACATATGATGCCTTCGCAGATAATTGAAGGCGCTGTTGAGCTGCGGGTCGATCTGCTCGATATACGGGTCGATGGCCTTCAGAATATCGTCGCCGGAATCGTTATACAGCAGTATCCGCATGACATCCGCCTCATACAGGTCCTCAACGCTCTGGACGTAGAGCGGAACGATGTATTTCTTGACATCATCATAAAGCGCAGCCGCGTCGTCCGCGGTATAGTCCCGGGCGTATAGGTTTTCATATGCGTAATCGGCGAAACTGTCATAATCGTATAATTCCGCCTGCCTGCTGCGGTTGCTGACCAGCGCCTTGAAGATATTGACGAATTTCTTGTTGTCATCCTGGTAATCAGCGCTGTTCAGAGACAGCTTATCGTATTTCTGGACGAGATCGGATTCTTCTTTATAGAGCTTTTGCTCTTCCTTGGTCATGTCCTCGTAATCTCTCAGATACTCCCGTTGGTCCTTGGTCAGATCCTTCTTGACGATGCTTCCATAAGGTCCCTTCATCACATCGCGAAGAACCTGTAGGGCGCGGTCTGAAACATCGATGTTTTTCTCTTCGATATCGGTAGTTAGCTCGGATATTTCCTCATCATTGGCATCCCGGTAGTAGTCGATGTACAGGAGCTGCAGCTGCGTGTAGAGCTTGTCGGTTTCCTCCAGAAGGCTGTCCACCAGCAAAGGCACCGCAGTCTGCGGGTCGATATCCGGAACTTCGGATGGGTCGGGCTTTTCGGCGTACTTTTCGAGTTCCTCTATGATGATATTTGCCCTGGACGCATCATATCCGCTGTAGGACACGCCGCCGGCGGGAACATCCGCGTGCCAGACATAGGAATACACGCTGTCCGGGTCTGCGGGGGTATTGGTTATGTCAGAGATGTCCGCGATCTTGTCAGCGCTGCAGGATGTCATGAGGGCGGCTGAAGTCAGAATCAGACATGTCAGTAAAGTAATTCTAATATTCATGGATATATTGTAGCATAAAATGGTATAATACCCTATAAGACAAAACGAGGAGGGGAACGAAATGTATCCAAAATTATTGATCGATATGAAGAAACTCAGAAGCAATATCGATGCAGTTGCTAAGATCACCAAGGAAGACGGCCACTGCAGCATGATGATTGTAACGAAATGCCTTTGCGCCAACAGGAAAGTTGCTGAAATGATCACGGAACATCCGCAGGTAGACTATCTGGCTGATTCACGTGTGGCAAACATAAAGAAATATCAGGATCTGGTAGAGAAGAACGGCAAGCAGAGCGTACTGCTCAGACTGCCGATGATGTCCGAGATCGAGGATGTCGTCAAGTACGTTGATGTCAGCTTCAACTCCGAGATGGCTACGATTGAGGCGCTGGATAAGGAAGCCGCGAAACAGGGCAAAGTCCACAAGGTCGTACTGATGGTAGACCTGGGAGACCTTCGTGAAGGCATCTTCTTCAGAAACGAAGAGGAGATTCTGGAGACCGCTGCGAAGATCCACGCCATGAAGAACGTAGAGCTGTACGGCATGGGAACGAACCTCACATGCTATGGAGCGATCATTCCGAAATACGACAACCTCTCAGTTCTCTGCGACATCGCAACTAAAGTTGAGGACAAACTGGGCATCAAGCTGGAAATGATCTCCGGCGGCAACTCAAGTTCCATTTACCTGATCGGCGAAGGTCAGCTGCCTGAGAAGATCAGCAACCTGCGTCTTGGTGAGAGCTTCCTGCTTGGAAACGATACCGCATACGGCGCGGATCTGCCGGGAACAGTGGGAGACGGCCTGCTTTGCGAGGCGCAGATCGTAGAGCTGAAGACGAAGCCATCACTTCCGATCGGCGAAGTCGGCGTTGACGCTTTCGGACAGAAGCCGTTCTACGAAGACAGAGGCGACATCAAGAGAGCGATCCTGGCCATCGGACAGCAGGATACAGACAGAGACGGCATGACACCGCTGGATGAGAAAGTCGATGTACTGGGAGCCAGCTCCGACCACCTGATTCTGGATGTCACCAAGTCCGACAAGGAATACAAAGTCGGCGACACCGTTAAGTTCACGCTGGAATACGGCGCAGTTCTCCGCCTTGCCACCAGCGAGTACGTAGAAAAAGAATTCATATAGTCGCAAAAGCAATCAAACATACGCAAAAGACCGCCTTCATAAGTAAGGCGGTCTTTTGCGTTAGATGGTTAATTTTAGAGGGAATATATATTTATGAGTTGTTGTCGCTTTAGCACGCTACAAGGATAGCACAGTAAAATTCGGGAGTCAATAAAAAAGACAAAAAGTTTTGTCTTTTTTTGATGTTTTTTTGCATATTATTTCGCCCTGTCGAAGATGAGCCATATCCCTACGTATCCGAGCTTAATGGTGTCTTTATCCAAGACCTTGTACCTCAGGCGCGCTTCTTTGCTGATGTTCCAGCATGCCGGCGGGTCGAAATCCTCCTCGTCGCATTCGATGTTGATGATCCCCAGATTCCCGGTATCATCGCAGTACATTTTACCTGAGATTCCCGGATTTCCGGCAACCTGATCATAGAGACTGAAGCTCCCGTCCTCCTCCACGGTCAGGGCGTAGAACCCCGTTTCGGTCTCCTCGTTCGAAGCATAGTCCCGGCAATCCCACTGGCCGATGATGCCCGCCGGAGCGTTGTAAGATTCACCGCATCCCGTAAGGATCAGCGACCCGGTAAAAGTAAGCAGAATGCATATGACTGCAATGGTTTTGATTCTCATAATATGATCTCCATTCCAATAATCCCCAATACCTGCCAGTACATTATATCATATAAAAATGCTTCACGCTCAAATCAACTGTGGTATAATACAAGCTGTAACTGACGGAAACGCCTTTGGAGGATAAAATGGAGAAGAGCAGAGAAACTGAACTGGCTGAGAAAAGAACAGGACTATCTGTCGAGAGGACCGGGCTGGCTGTGGAGAGAACGATGCTTGCCAACTCGCAGACACTGCTGGCATACTCCAGAACGGCCATCGCCATGTTCGCCGCAGGAATAGGCATGTTTGAATTTATCAATGACAGGACCATCGTCACGATAGGCATCGTCATGATGGCCGCCTCGCCTGTGATACTGGCCATAGGCGTGATCAGATATATCAAAGTCAGAAACAGAATAATGAGAATGATCAATGAAATGGAGGACGAATGATGAATATTGTTTGCTTGGATATGGAAGGTGTTCTGGTTCCGGAAATATGGATTGCTTTTGCGGAAGTTACGGGGATTCCTGAACTCAAAAAAACCACCAGAGATGAGCCGGATTATGACAAACTCATGGAGTACAGAATCAATATCCTAAAGGAACATGGTCTGGGACTGAAAGAGATACAGGAAACGATCGATAAGATCGATCCGCTCCCGGGGGCCAAAGAATTTCTGGATCAACTCAGAGAGATCACGCAGGTCATTATTCTGAGCGATACATTCGAGCAGTTCGCGACGCCGCTCATGAGGAAACTCGGGTGGCCGACCATCATGTGCAATACACTGGAAGTCGGTGAGGACGGCACGATCCTGAAGCATAAGATGAGAGTGGAGAAATCCAAGCTTTCGACGGTCAAAGCGCTTCAGTCCATCGGATATGAAACGATTGCCAGCGGGGACAGCTTTAATGATCTGGGAATGATACAGGCGAGCAAGGCCGGATTCCTGTTCAGAAGCACAGAGCAGATCAAAAAAGACTTCCCTCAGTATCCTGCCTTTGAGGAATACGATGACCTTCTCGAGGCGATCAAGGGCGTGCTCTAAAAGCGCGGTTTATTTCAAGACAACCGATAACGGTGGGTGGAACACTCCAGTCACCGTTTTTTGTTGCGGCCATACATGGGAAAAAATCGTCCAAAAGGTAGAAATAGGAATATTTTTATTGTATAATGTACATTATTATGGGTTCGTTTAAATCCATATAGGGGAGACATCAAATGACGGAAACAATGATTATTATCATAGTTGCCGGTGTCGTGATCATAGCTTTTGGTGTTTTGTGCGTTATTTCGATTCTCAGGGCACAGAGAGAGACCCAGGGATTCAACAAGCGCATGGCAGGTGTGGAGAAGGATCTGGGGAACATTTCCGAACTGGTGACCAGGTCCGTCAGACAGGTCCAGCAGACGGAACAGAATATTTCGCAGCACCTGCAGCAGGTAGAGGAAAATGCCAGACGGGAGGCAGAAGCAAAGGCTCTTCAGGCTGAAAGTCAGAGCCGGGGCGGAGCTGCCGGCGGGGCACCTGAGGCTCCCATAGAAGAGATCGAACAGACGGCGCCGGAAGAAATAGATATCAATGATTTGTTAGATGATCTGGAGGATGTGCTGCCGGAGATTGCTCCGG
This sequence comes from Bacillota bacterium, assembly GCA_030530285.1. Taxonomy (GTDB): domain Bacteria; phylum Bacillota; class Clostridia; order Peptostreptococcales; family Anaerovoracaceae; genus Lentihominibacter. Next base: position 12,334 of record JAUMVD010000063.1, read on the forward strand.
CCGGACTTGGCGGATTCATGGCAGCAGCTCCGGTGCAGCAGGTAATGCCACAGCCTCAGCCGGTAATGCAGCAACCGCAGCAGGCCGCACC
>JAUMVD010000005.1 GCA_030530285.1 Bacillota bacterium
CAGGTAGTGTCGGAGTATTTCTCAGAGTGTAACATATGTCTTGACAATTAAGACTGAATGACACAAAAGGCAATGCACATAGCATTGCCACTTTTTTTATTATCATGTATAATCAAATGGAATATGGGTAAAAATATACTTCTGACAATTGCATATGACGGATCGGCCTTTCACGGCTGGCAGAAGCAGCCGGATGAGTTCACGGTTCAGGGGCATCTGGAGCGCGTTATGACCGGACTTTTTAAGAGAGAGATACTCCTGAACGGCACTAGCAGAACCGATGCGGGTGTCCACGCGCTAGATCAGAAAGCGTCATTTGTATCAGACGTAAACATCCCCACAGACAGACTCGCCAGGGTGATCAATAACGCACTGTGCGGCGGAGAGAAGGGGTCTTTCGCAAAGGCTCCGGTCAGGATTCTGGATGCCAGAGAGATGCCGGAGGATTTTCACGCCAGATTCAGCTGCAAAGGCAAGAAGTATATCTACAAGATCAAGGACGAATCGGATGAGCTGTCCATGGTGTTTGACCGCAACTACGTGTATCATGTCAGAGAACGACTGGACACTGAAGCCATGAAGACAGCGGCGGCTTTGCTCAAAGGCACCCATGATTTTAAGTCCTTTGAAGCATCCGGAGGAAACCCCAGGACCACCACGGTCCGCACGATTTTTGACGCGGATATCACAGGAAAAGACGGGGAGATGGAGCTTCACATAAGCGGAGACGGATTCCTGTACAACATGGTCAGGATCATCACCGGAACCCTGATCGAGATCGGGCAGGGCAAGCGCAGCCCGCAGGAGATGGAGAAGATCATCGCTGCAGCAGACAGACAGGCAGCAGGGTTCACCGCGCCACCGTACGGACTGTATCTGGCGGAAGTATATTATTGATAGTTATCGAAACAGTATCGGGAGAAAACGAAATGGATAAAAGACCTAGCTGGGACGAATATTTTATGGAAATGGCCGAAGTGACGGCGAAGAGATCCACATGCCTCAGGCGACATGTGGGGGCAGTCATTGTACAGGACAAGCACATCATCGCGACGGGGTATAACGGCGCGCCCAGAGGTATCGAGCACTGCGGCGAGAGACCGGACGGATGCCTCAGAGAAAAGCTGGGCATCCCTTCGGGCGAGAAACACGAATTGTGCAGAGCGCTCCACGCCGAACAGAACGCGATCATACAGGCGGCGACGCTGGGTCAGAGCGTAGAGGGGGCCACTATATATGTTACGAATCAGCCGTGCGTCATATGCGCCAAGATGCTGATCAACGCGGGGATAGAGAAGATTATTGTGAAAGAAGGCTATCCTGACGAGCTGGCGGTAGAGATCCTCGAAGAGGCCGGCATCAAGATAGTCATGTTAGGAGAATAATTTGACAGCGACAAGCATTGAATTATGGGCACCATTCCTGGTGGCGGCGCTGATTGCGGCTGCTGTCACTCCGCTGGCCATACTCATCGCGCCTAAGATCGGTGCCATGGATATCCCGAAGGACAACAGGAGAGTGCACAACAAACCTATGCCGAGATTTGGCGGCATAGCAATATTTGCAGGAATGATCATCGCCTGGGCGATATTTGCGGTCAAAAACCCCGCCATGCATGGCGTTATGGTGGGAAGCGCCATCATATATATTCTGGGCGCTGTCGATGATCTGAAAAACCTGAGACCCCTGGTCAAATTCTCGGGACAGCTTTTGGCTGCCATCGTAGCCTTTGCTCTGGGCCTCAGGATCCAGTTCATAACCAACTGGTTTGGCAGCGGCAACATGATTTTCGGGGATGTGGCTTGCTTCATCATCACTGTGATCTGGCTCGTTGCCATTACGAATGCGGTAAATCTGATCGATGGGCTGGACGGACTGGCTGCAGGCATAGCGGCGATCTCGGCGCTGTGTCTGGCATACGTTGCGTATATCCACGGTCAGTACACTTCGACGATCGCGCTGATGGTGCTGGCGGGATCTGCCGTCGGATTCCTGCCGTTTAATTTCAATCCGGCCAGGATATTCATGGGAGACGGCGGTTCGCAGCTTTTGGGATTTGCCATCGCCGCGGTATCCATCATGGGCGCGGTAAAGAGCGCCACACTGGTGGTGGTGCTGATTCCGGCGCTGGTGCTGGGACTGCCGATCTTCGATACGCTGATGGCCATCATCAGGCGCACGGCCAGACACCAGTCGATTGGCACGGCAGATAAAGAACATCTGCATCACAGGATCCTTAAGGCAGGATTCGGGCAGAGGAGAGCCGTCCTTCTCATGTACTGTGTCAGCGGGATCATGGGAATCATGGCGATACTCTACAGCAGAAGTTTGTACGTTGAATGCATCGGACTTCTGGGCATCGCGGTCATCATCGTCGGTGTCATCATGACAGATACGGGTCACAACAAGGTCAGCCTCAGAGGAATGAGGCTAAAAAAAGAGGACCTGTCAGAAGAGGATAAAAAATACAGATGAGTCTTCGAGAGGAAACGTTAAACACTGTGGACAACAGAGCGCTGCTGAAGAGCGTGCTCGTAGTTGCCGGGCCGATAGCGCTTCAAAGTCTCATCGCATCCAGCCTTAATCTGGTGGATAATCTTATGATTGGCGCGTTAGGGGAGCTGGCGCTGAATGCGGTAGGCGTATCGGTGCAGCTCTTTTTTATATACTGGATGTTCGTGTTTGGGTTCGCCAGCGGCACGGCGACGTTCATGGCACAGTTTTACGGTGTACGGGATTTCGTGAATATACGCAGGACCACAGGGTTCGCGCTGTGCGTGGCCTTTGCTATGGGCGTGCTGTTTTTTCTGACGGCGATTTTATTTCCCCAATACGTACTCCGTATCTTCACCAAGTATCCGGAAGTCATCGCGGCCGGCGTGCCGTATATCAGAACCGGCGCGCTGACCTTCCTGCTGGTACCCATCACCCAGGCTTTCACCGTGGCCCTCAGAGCCACCCAGCAGACCCATCTGCCTCTGATTGCCAGTGTGGCGGGGCTTTGTACGAATACATTCATGAACTACTGCCTCATCTACGGACATTTCGGCATGCCGCGGCTTGGCATTCAGGGCGCCGCTCTGGCGACGGTCATCGCGCGTGTCGTAGAGCTGTCGATTCTGCTGTTCTTTATCTTTGGCAGGAATAATGTGATCAAAGGCCCTCTGCGGGAATTCTTCAGCTTCGGCAGAGAGCTTGCCGCGCGCGTGTTCAGAAACGCGCTGCCGACGACGATCAATGAGACTATGTGGGGACTTGGGACTTCTCTGTATATCGCGGCCTTCGCCAGAATCAGCATCACTGCGGGAGCTGCCGTACAGGCGTGCAATACCATCAACAACATGTTCTCCATGGCGGCATTCAGTGTAGGAGATGCCGTGCTGATACTGGTAGGACAAAAACTGGGCGAAGGGAAAAAGAACCAGGCTTACGAGATGGCCTGGAAGATGCTGATACTGGGCATAGCGGTGGGGCTTTTGCTTGGCGGACTCACCATCGCCTTTGGTAAACCGATTCTGGGACTGTTTGACTTCTCGGCAGCCGGAGCGGCGGATGCCTGGAAGATTCTGATCGTTTATGCGGCGACACTGTTTCTGGCCGTCTATAACGGAACCATCGTTACGGGTGTGCTGAGATGCGGAGGAGACACCCGATTCGCCATGCTCACGGAAGTGGGCACGGTGTGGCTGATCGGGGTACCGCTGGCTTTCATCACCTCTCTTATCCTTAAGTGGCCGATTTTCCTGGCGGTTTTGGCCGTTAAGCTGGAGGAAGCGGTGAAGTGCATTTTCCTGACGAGAAGGTTCTTTAGCCGCAAGTGGCTGAACAATGTAATCGGCGGGCTGGGGGACGATCAGGACGGCCAAACCAAAAGTAACTAATTTGCGGTAAAAAAGAAAGAAAATTCCGAAAATATAAGGTTCTTGTTGTGAAACTAGTACCATGTACAACTAATTTGCTGAAAAAACCGCATTAATGTGCCGTTAATTCGACATTGCGTTGCATAGATAAAAGCAATATTGTATTATCTAGTTGTTAATCGTACCCGCTCAGAAGAGAGAGGATGGGCTTTGTGCTTTTCTACGTCGAAAGCGTTATAGCAGGACTCGCATATGGAGCATTGATTGGTTTGCTAAAGTATGTCCTGCTCTGGAGAAAAACCCTGAAAACCAATGAAGAGATGAATAGAGGAGCGCTTTACGTGCGTTTGGGCATAGGCTATGCCCTGAACGTGGCTGCGCTTCTTTTTGTGTTTTTAATAAGAAATATCATGCCGCTGGACTTTGCGCTTACGCTGATAGCTACGGCTGTGGCTATGAGCCTGACGGGCAAGCTGGCGCCAATGAATAGGATTCTCAATTGTGTTAAGGAGACAGAAAAATGATAAGCGCGTTGCATTCTATAGGAATGACCAATACCATGATCACCAGCAGCGTAATCACCATAGTGATATGCGTTATATCCGTTCTGGTCAGCAGAAATCTGCAGATGATGCCGGGCGGTGTGCAGAACATGATCGAAATGGGGATCGAGAAACTCCATAATTTCTTCAGCGGAGTTATGGGTGAGGACCTCTGCAGGAAATACTTCCCGCTGGTCGGAACTTTGTTCATATATATCCTGATCTGTAACTATTCAGGGCTTTTGCCTTTTGCCGGACACGCTGACGGATTCCAGGCGCCTACCAGTGACATCAATTTCCCGGCGGGCATGGCTATTCTGGTAATAATTCTGGTGCAGATCATCGGCTTCAGGGAGCTGGGAGTAAAGAAAGTCTACAAGAGGATGATAAGTCCCTTCGTCTTCATGCTTCCGCTGATGCTCATGGATGAACTCGCGAAGCCTATCTCGCTGACCTTCCGACTTTACGGCAATACCTTTGGTGACGAGAAGGTAGTGGAAGTGCTCTTTGGCCTTTGCCCGGCTATAATCCCGGCGATTATGCAGATGCTCGTTGTGTTGCTGGCGCTGATACAGGCGCTGGTGTTCTCGCTTCTGACAGCCATATACATAGGAGAAGCCTGCGAGGATCATGAGCTGGAAGCTCACAGTTAAACAGTTTGATAATAATTATACATAAAAGACATTTGTCGAAAGGAGAAAACAAATGACAACAGGATTAATCGCAATAGCAGTAGCAATCACGATCAGTGTATCGACTATCGGACCGGCTCTCGGTATGGGTAATGCCGGCGGTAAAGCTCTGGAAGGCATGTCGCGCCAGCCTGAAATGATGGGTCAGTTACGTACGAACATGATTCTGGCCTTTGCGTTCATGGAATCACTGACTATTTACGGCCTGGTACTGGCATTCATGCTGCTGGCTAAAATGTAAGCGGACGCTGATTAGTAAAAGGAGAACAGTATCATGCTTGAAGCCTTAGGTTTAGACTTGAAAGAGATAATTTTCGTCATAGTGAATTTTCTCATTCTGGTTTTTGTGCTGAGTAAATTCATATACAAGCCTTTCCTGGAAGCGCTGGATAACAGAAAGAAGAAGATAAAAGAGACTTTTGACGCGGCGGAGGCTGTCAGCAGGAGAGCTGATGCCAAACTGGCCAAGTATGAAAGGCGCATAGTTCACGTGGAAGAAGAAAGCCGTTCAATTATGAAAGAAGCTAAGAGAAAGGCTGAAGAACAGGCTCAGCAGATCATCGATGACGCCAATAAACAGGCGGGAGAGATCATGGCCAGAGCTGAACGCAATATCGAGATGGAGAAAATGAAGGCTCTGGAGGATATGCGTCAGGAAATCGCTGCGCTGGCTTTGCTTGCGGCGGAACAGATCGTTGAGAAGGAAGTTGACAAGTCCGGACAGGACGCTATCATCGATGAAGTTATTAACAACGCTAGGGGGGCACAATGGCAGACAGTTTCAAATTAAAAGTGGCTACGCCCTCTAATCTGTTTTACAGCGGAGATGTGGAGCAGATCATAGTCAACACACCTGTAGGGAAAGAAGGCTTCATGGCTCATCATATGTGGACGTGCAAGCTTTTGGACGCGGGTGAACTGTGGATCAAAGAAAAAAATTCAGCAGAGGACGAGTGGAGGATCGCGTCCGCTGCCGGCGGATTCATAGACATAAAAAACGAGGTAGTCATATACACGGATGTTGTTGAATGGGATAAGGGACCTGAGAAACGTAAGGTTCGTATCATCAATACGAAATAAGACCAATTTACTGATAAGGAGGATGGAGTATGTATAGATGGCTAGACATTACTGCAGCCATGCCTGAGGAGGCGAAAGTCTCGATTCTGGGAATCCCCTTTGACGGGGGACAGAGCCAGGAGCCGGGAGCGGCCAAAGGCCCGGCCAAGATAAGAGAATTTGCGGAGGAGTTCATGCCGGCGTCGACGGATGACTGGCATCTGCTGGAGTTCCAGCCCCTCGTATATGATTTCGGCGATGTCGACATGAGAGGGACCTGGGGCGAAAGCTTCGAGAGAGTAGAGGAACAGGCTCTTAAGATCATGGGCTATGACAATTTCAATCTGTTCCTCGGAGGAGACCACTCTGTAACGATCCCGCTGCAAAGGGCTTTTGGCAGAGCCAATACCGGCAAGAAAATCGGAATCATCCATTTCGACGCGCATTTCGAACTGTGCGATTGCTATGATGGCAAGATCTGGTCTCACGCCAATACGGCAAAGCGCGCGCTGGATGATGTCATCGCGCCGGAGGATCTGCTGTTCCTGGGAGTTCGCGCGGCGGAAGCCGAAGAACTGGAACTCATCAGGAGGAACAGAGAAATCACGGTCATCTCAGCGACGGATATGTTCCACAAAGGCTTTGCCGAATGTGCCAAGACCATATATGACAAATTTAAGGATTACGACAGTCTCTACTTTACGCTCGATATGGCGGTGCTGGACCCGGCCTTTGCGCCGGCGGTAGGCACACCGGTTTCGGGAGGACTCACGTCCAGAGAGCTGATCGAATTCGTCAGATATATCATCAAGAACCTGCCGGTCAAGAGCATGGACATCGTCGAGATGGCGCCGCCGCTGGACGTGAATGATGCGACGGGCTGGGCAGCGCTGAGAATCATAGAGGAGGTGCTTTCGATCATAGACAGGAAGTATCCTGACAGAGATCCGCTGGAATTCGAGCTGGATCTGTAATGACAAAATCGACAAGAGTAACAGCAAACTAGTATAAAATGGAGGTGCAAAGAACAAGCAAAAACAAATTCTGTACAATCCCAAAAAACTTAAGAAATCCTTGAAATCAGCCAGTTTGTTAATTTGTTAATTATTCTGAAAGCGGTTGCAAAAAAAGCAAAAAGGTGTATAATTTATCTCAAAATAATAACAAATTTTTCGAGAAAAGATATGGCAAAGTTCAGAAATGAAATCATCGTTTATGCATGCATTATGGCCGCCGTTGCCGAAATAATCTCACTCTTTGTGATCGGCCCGGATCTGCTCTTCGCGATAGGTCTGGTAATAGGTACGGCGGTAACGATCCTCGGCTTTATCATACTGGTAAGGACAGGACAGCTGCTGATGGACGATAAGAAAAGGAAGCCGGTAATCCTCGGCTACGTATTCAGGTTGTTTCTGTATGGCTTATCTTTTCTTTTCTGCATCAAACTCAGCCTCCGATGCGGATGCGGGTGCGGATGCGGATTTATCACCGTACACTTCGGAATCTTATTCCTGTACGGTATCGTTTACAGATTCATCAAGAAAAAGAAAAATCCGCTCAATGATTGGGTCGGCACCAAGGAGTGGAATGATCTTAGTGTATATGATGATGAGGACGATGACTGGTAAGGAGGTGACAGGATGGAATTAGGACCGCGAGTCATATTCTCAATCGGGTCTGTTAATTTCACGGAAACAGTTTGTTTCGCATGGATCCTGAGCATTCTCATCCTGATCTTCGCTTTCGTGGCGACGCGAAATATGCAGAAGATCCCGCATGGAGCTCAGAATGTAGCCGAATTCCTGGTAGAGTTTATCTACAAGATGGTCAAAGACGTTATGGGTGACGTGAGCGAGAGGTTCGCGCCGTACATGGGGACACTGATCTGGTTCCTGGCTGTGGGAAGCATGCTGGGACTTTTGGATCTGAGACCGATTACGGCAGACCTGAACTGCACAGCCCCGCTGGCGCTGGTTACATTTATCATGATCCACTACAACGCCATCAAAGTACAGACAGCGCCTGGATACATCAAGGAACTGTCTTCACCGTACGCATTCATGCTTCCACTGAATATTATCAGTGACTGCATGTTCCCGGTGACGCTGGCGTGCCGAATCTTCGGCAACATATTGGCGGGAGTCATCATTATGACTTTGGTATACGGAGGACTGAAGACCTTATCGCTGATGGCGATACCGGTTCCGTTCCTGCAGATCGCCATACCGCTGCCACTGAATTTCTGGTTCGACATGTTCGAGCCGGTGCTGCAGGCGTATATATTTACCATGCTGACCATGGTATTTATAGATAACGGGAGACACCCAGTCGAAAGTGACTGATAACAGACACGCGTTTTATCAACAGATGATTTAAGGAGGAAAATTAAATGACAGGATTCACAGGGACAGAATTGATTGCTGCTTTTTCAGCACTTGGCGCAGGATTAGCTATGATAGCCATGACAGGCGTAGGAATAGGCATAGGCTATAACGCAGGTAAAACAGTAGAAAGTACAGCCAGACAGCCGGAAGCGCAGGGCACGCTGCTGAAGCTGATGCTCATCGGTGTAGCGCTTACAGAAACGGCAGGTATTTTCGCGCTGATCATCGCAATTATGCTGTTGTTTGCAAATCCACTTATTTAAGACCCGGAAGATATTACTCATGTATGACATAAGAAAGGAGGATGAAGTATGGAGCTTCATACAGGGCTTATAGAGATCAATTTAACGTCTCTTATGATTCTCATCAATATTTTCATCTTATACATCATACTCAAAAAATACTTCTGGGAAAAGATCAAGGCATTCATGGATGACAGATCAAACGCTATCAAGGACGCTATCGACGGCGCGGAGGCTATGAATAAGCGTGCCGATGCCAAGATGGCAAACTACAGCAAGCGCATCGCCAATATTGAAGAAGAAGGCCGAATCATCATCAAGGACGCGAGAGCGCAGGCTGACTTGCAGGCGCAGCAGATCATCGCCGACGCGAGAGCGCAGGCGGCTGAGATTATCGAGAAAGCCGAGCGCACCATTGAACTGGAGCGCGCAAAGGCAATGGACGATATGCGTCAGGAAATCGCCAGCATAGGACTTATGGTAGCTGAACAGATAGTTGAAAAGGAAGTAGAGAAGACAGGGCAGGAAGCCATAGTCGACGAAGTTATCAATAACGCGAGGAGTACGCAATGGCAGAATTAGCAGTAGATCTGACCTACGGAACCGCGCTCATGGAAGCTGCGGATGAAGTAGGGAAACAGCAGGAGATACTGGATGAGGGACAGCAGATCGTAGAGATCCTGAATGCTGAGCCCGACCTTAAAGCGTTTATCGACTTTCCCGCCATTTCGGCAGATGAAAAGAAACAGGTTCTCAGCGAGATTTTTGAAGGCAAGATCTGCCAGGAGCTGATGAACTTCATGTTTGTGCTCATCGACAAGAGGAGAGCCGGACGCTTCGAGAGAATAATAAAGGTATATAAAGACCTGCTCGAAAGAGAAGAGGGAGTATCCTACGGAGTGGTATATTCCGTAGAAAAGCTCAGCGAGGACAGACTCGCGGAGCTTGAGGAGCAGACATCCAGACTGCTTCAGATGAAAGTTAAATTAGAGAATGAAATAGATCCCAAGCTGATTGCCGGAGTGAAGATCCTGGTAGAGGGCAAGATCATAGACGCCTCCTACAGGAAGCGCTTCGATAAAATGGCAAGTCAGTTAAAAATATCCTAGGGAGGGTAAGAAATGAATCTAAGACCAGAAGAGATCAGTTCGGTCATAAAGGAACAAATCAAGAACTACAAGGGGAAGTTAGACGTTTCTGATTTCGGAACTGTCATCCAGGTAGGAGACGGAATCGCCAGAATCTACGGTCTGGACAACTGCATGGCGGGAGAGCTTTTGCAGTTTGGTGAAGACACATACGGAATGGCGCAGAACCTGGAAGAAGACAACGTCGGCGCTGTAATTCTGGGATCAGACAGAGCAATCAAAGAAGGAGATATCGTTAAGCCTACGGGAGCCGTCGTAGAGGTACCTGTCGGCGAAGAGCTTATCGGCAGAGTCGTTAACGCTCTGGGACAGCCGCTGGATGGCAAAGGCGCCATCAGGACCAAAGAGAGAAGACCTATCGAAAGTCCAGCTCCGGGAGTACTGCAGAGGAGATCGGTACATGAGCCTTTGCAGACCGGTATCAAGGCTATCGACTCGATGATCCCGATCGGCAGAGGACAGCGTGAGCTGATCATCGGCGACAGACAGACCGGTAAGACGGCCATCGCGATCGATACGATCCTGAACCAGAAGGGCGAGGATGTTATCTGTATTTACGTAGCCATCGGCCAGAAGGCGTCAACTGTCGCTCAGCTGACCCAGACTCTGGAAGACAAAGGGGCGATGGAGTACAGCATCATCGTCAGCGCTACGGCTTCAGACGCCGCGCCGCTGCAGTACATCGCGCCGTATGCCGGATGCGCTATGGGCGAGCATTTCAGAGATCAGGGCAAGCACGTGCTGATCATCTACGATGACCTTTCGAAGCACGCGGTAGCTTACAGAGCCATGTCCCTGCTGCTCAGAAGACCACCTGGACGTGAAGCTTATCCGGGTGACGTATTCTATCTGCACTCCAGACTTCTGGAAAGAGCTGCCAAGCTCAGCGACGCCGAGGGCGGCGGATCACTGACCGCGCTGCCGATTATCGAGACGCAGGCAGGAGACGTATCGGCATATATTCCGACGAATGTAATATCCATCACGGATGGACAGATATATCTGGAGAGTGAACTCTTCTTCTCAGGACAGAGACCAGCTGTAAACGCCGGTATCTCAGTATCCCGAGTAGGTGGTAACGCTCAGATCAAGGCCATGAAACAGGTTGCCAGCAAGATCAAGCTGGAACTGGCGCAGTACAGAGAGCTGGCCAGCTTCTCACAGTTCGGTTCTGATATCGACGCTGAGACCAAAGCCAGACTGGAACACGGCCAGATTCTCATGGAGATCCTGAAGCAGCCTCAGTACCAGCCGCTTCCTGTAGAGCAGCAGGTAATGATCATTTACGCTGCCATCAACCATCACCTGGCGACGATAGGTGTTAACAACGTCAAAGACTTCGAAAAGAACTTCCTGGAATACATGACGGGAATGTATCCTGAAGTCGGCGAGGACATCAAGAAGGAAGGCAAGCTGACGGAAGCCACAGAAGAAAAGCTCAAAGAGGCTATTGGTAAATTTAAGGATTCCTATCTCAGGAAGATCGGCGTGGCCACGATCCAGCCGGAAATTGAACTGACAGAAGCGGAAGAACTGTAGGAGGTGCGATATGGCTACTGAATCCATACAGGATATCAAGCGAAGAATCAAGTCAGTATCCAGTACTGAGAGAATCACGAACTCGATGAAGCTGGTATCAGCGGGAAAGCTCAGGAAGGCCAAGGCCATATTCGAAAAGACAAACGAGAATTCACACTACATTACCAATACGATCGGCGAATTGTTCAATACAGGCAGGGACGTTCCGCAGGATTATCTGGAAGGATCCAGAGAGATCAAAACCACCGCGTATATCGTGGTGACCAGCGGCCGTGGCCTTTGCGGCGGATTTAACACCAACATCATCAAGGAAGCCCAGAAGGATATCGACGCCGACTGGGAGCCGCCGGTGATCATCGCCATCGGAAGCAAAGGCAAGGAATACTTCGAAAAGCACGGATATAACGTTCACAGTTCATATCTGGCGCCTCCTGAAAGTATCTCCTTCCTGGAAGCGAAGGAACTAGTCAAACCGATCCTGGAGATGTATGACAAGAAGGAAATCGATGAAGTGGTGCTGATCTACACGTCGTTTATCAGTACGCTGGAGCAGGAAGTCAAGAATGAGACCCTGCTGCCGTTCAAGATCGAGAACGACCCGGAACTGATCACAGACACCAAGTTCATCGAATATGAGCCATCGGTTGAAGCGGTATTCAATTACCTGATTCCGAAATATGTAGAGATGAAGATCTATTCGGCTGTAGTTGAGTCAGCAACCTGTGAGCACGCGGCGAGAAGAATGGCGATGGAAAACGCCACCGATAACGCCCGCGAGATGCTGGATACGCTGAACCTGAACTACAACAGAGCAAGACAATCCGCTATAACAGATGAAATAATCGAGATCGTTGCCGGATCAGAGGCACAACACTAGGAGGCGAAAATGAACAAGGGAAGTATACACCAAGTTATAGGGCCTGTAATCGACATTAAGTTCAAAGAAGATGAGATGCCTGAACTTCTCAACGCTGTCAATATACAGTTTGGCGACAAAACCATCGTAACAGAGGTCGCGCAGCACATGGGAGACGATATCGCCAGATGCGTCGCGCTGTCATCGACAGATGGTCTTAAGAGAGGCATGGAAGCCGTCGATACCGGTGCCCCTATTACGATATCGGTAGGTAAAGAAGTACTGGGCAGAATGTTCAACGTACTGGGAGAACCTATCGACGATAAGCCGCCGATCGAAACGGAGCTCAAGGCATCGATCCACAGAGCGGCTCCTAACTTCGAGGAGCAGGACACATCGGCGCAGATATTCGAAACAGGCATCAAGGTCATCGACCTGATCGCTCCTTACACCAGAGGTGGTAAGGTAGGCCTGTTCGGAGGAGCCGGAGTAGGTAAGACAGTACTGATTCAGGAGCTCATCAGTAACATCGCCAGAGAGCACGGTGGTATTTCGGTATTCGCCGGCGTAGGCGAGAGAACCAGAGAAGGTAACGACCTGTACTATGAAATGATCGAGTCAGGCGTTATCGAGAAGACGGCCATGGTATTCGGACAGATGAACGAGCCGCCTGGAGCGAGAATGAGAGTTGCGCTGACAGGACTTACGATGGCCGAGTACTTCAGAGATCAGGAGAAGCAGGACGTACTGCTGTTTATCGACAATATATTCAGATTTACGCAGGCAGGTTCAGAAGTATCCGCGCTGCTGGGCCGTGTACCATCGGCGGTAGGATATCAGCCGACACTGGCTACGGAGATGGGCGCTTTGCAGGAGAGAATCACTTCCACGAAGAAGGGTTCCATCACATCCGTACAGGCGGTATATGTACCTGCGGACGACCTGACCGACCCGGCGCCGGCAACCACATTCGCTCACCTGGACGCGACGACGGTACTCTCCAGAGCGATTACTGAGCTGGGTATCTATCCGGCGGTTGACCCTCTGGAATCCACATCCAGAATCATGGATCCGCTGATCCTGGGCGAAGAACACTACAACACAGCCAGAGGAGTACAGGAAGTACTTCAGAGATATAAGGAACTGCAGGACATCATCGCGATCCTCGGTATGGATGAACTGGGCGATGACGATAAGATGATCGTTAACCGAGCCAGAAAGATCCAGAGATTCCTGTCACAGCCGTTCAGCGTAGCGGAACAGTTCACCGGCATGGAAGGTAAGTACCTGCCGCTTAAGGAAACAGTTAGGGGCTTCAAGGAAATCCTGGAAGGCATGCACGATGCCATTCCTGAGCACATGTTCCTGTTCGCCGGCGGAATCGACGAGGTCGTTGAGAAGTACGAAGCCAGCAAAGCTGAGGCAAGCGTGCATATAAGTCAGGAAACAAAGCAGGAAGAGGTCAGTGAAGATGGCGAATAGTTTCAGATTAGAGGTCATGACTCCATCGAAACTCTTTTATCGCGGTGACGTCGAGCTGGTGATCGTAACCACCCTCGACGGCGATGAAGGATATATGGCGGGACACATATGGGGCTGTAAGCTTCTCGCGGTCGGCGAGCTTTGGATCAAAGAGAAGGATTCAGCCAAAGACGAATGGCGTGTCGCCGCTGTCGCAGGCGGATTCATAGACGCAAAGGACAGCGTCGTTATTTACACAGACGCGGTGGAATGGTCCGAAGACATTGATATGGAACGTGTTCTCAGCGAAAAGGCCAAGGCCGAAGACTGGATCGCGGCACATCAGGAAGCGGACGAGAAGTCCGAGGAGATGCAAAACGCCAGACTCATCCTGGCCAAGGCGGAGACGCGAACCAACGTTGCCGAAGGCGGCAAGAGACACTGATACTGCAAACATTTACTGCACACATCTATTGCAAACGTTCAATTGATGAAGACAAGCTGCGCGGGATAGGTTTCCCGTGCGGCTTTTGTGTTATAATAGTCTTGACGAGACACTTTAAATGGATAAATTGAGGAAGTAGCTTGAGAAAACAATGAAGACAGGAGGATTTATTTGAGCCAGCAGCAATTGCGCAAACGTATGATACTGACCTTAGTGCCGGCTGCGTTCATCTTTATTCTTTCAAAGGGCGCGTTTTCGGACCTCAGCAGAGTCATCACTTTCGGAGTCGAGGGTGTGTTTTTGCTGTTCGTCCTGATCATCAACAGGTCGCGCTTCGCCGGTGGTTTTGTTGCGTTCAAAAATAAAAAAGCCACCCGGGATACCCTCGTTTCTCTGGGAGTGCTGATCGGGATATTGAATCTGAAATTCGCTATGGCCGCGGCTGTTTTGGCGATCGTTTCCATAAGCGAGTGCATAGAAAACCGCATTATCGGAGAGACCTATACGTCCAGAGATCCGATAACGAAGTCCGCTGAGAAAGCGGCTTTGATGCTGGTGCCGATATCCATAGCGGTTGCGGTGATAACATACTTTCTGTGGTTCTTTGGAAGCCACGATCTGGTGCGGGCGGCGGACGCCTGCATGGCGGTACTGTTTATCGCAAGTCCATGCGCGTTCAACTACGCCGCGCCGATCACCCTGAAAATCGGCTTAGAAAAAAGCGCGGAGAAGGGTGTCCTCATCAAATCTGCCGCGGTTCTCGAAGACGCCCACAGCATCGATATGGTGGTGCTGGATAAGACGGGAACGATCACCGTCGGCAACCCGCAGATAACCGATATCATCGCGATGTCAGATGATTTTGATCTGCGGCTGGCAGCTGGCATAGAGAAGCATTCGGTACATCCCCTGGCGGAAGCGATCGTGTCCGCGGCGCTGGAAAGATCCGGGGAAATCGCAGAGCCCGAAACCTATGAAGAGATTCCCGGCAGAGGCGCCGTGGCCCGGTTGAGGGGGAAAGAGTACATTGCGGGCAATGCCACATTCCTGGAGAGCAAAGGCATCGAGGTTGACTCCGAAGAAGGCGAAGAGCTGTCCAGACGTGGAAAAACTGTCGTATATTTTGCCAGAGACGAGGAAATCATCGGCATCATAGCGCTGCGCGACGGTCCGAAACCGACCAGCCTGAGAGCCGTGTCCAGAATTGAGAATATGGGCATCGATGTCATCATGCTGACGGGAGATAACAGGGAAACGGCGGAGGCCATAAAAAAGGAAGTAGGTATAGACAGGGCGATCTCTCAGATCCTGCCTCAGGACAAAGATAAGGTCATCGCCAATCTGCAGGCCGATACGCAGAAAGTGGTAGCCATGGTAGGCGACGGAATCAGTGATGCTCCGGCCATAAGGCAGGCGGATGTTGGCTTTGCCATAGGCGTGGATGACGGGGCTTTGCCGGAGTCGGCGGATATCGGCATCATGTCTGATGATCTGAATGCGATCGGCGGGACCATAGAATTAAGTAAGAAAGTCACCTCCAAAATAAAGGAAAATCTGATCGGAGTTACCGTGTATAACGTGGCGGGCATTCTGGTGGCAGCGGGCAGTCTCTACATGCTTACGGGGTGGGCGCCGAACCCGATTCTTTGCTCGATTTTCATGTGCCTGAGCTCTATTGGGATCGCGATCAACTCCATGAGATTGCGGTAGCATCGTGTAGCACAAATGAGAACGGGTTTCACATATGAAACACTAAAAACGAGAAAATCTTATTATTTGAAGAGCCTTCTCGTTTTTTTTGTTTAATTTTTAAAAAATAAAGTTGGCAAGATAACCATTGAAATTAGTGAATTTTCAGCATATTTGTGCTTTTATGACAGTTGATGATGGGCTATAATATATATGTTGGCATAGATATTGAATGACATTTATGCAAGAAGTTATACCGATGCCGTCACTAGGGACGGCAAACTATTCAACAAATTAAGGGAGGTCATAAAATGACTGAAAGAAACATGGCAAAAGCTTTAGAAGAAGCTAAGAGAGTCGTTGGTCTGATCGAAGCTGATTCACTGACAGAAGATCAGAAACAGGCAATCATGAAAGAGTCCATCGCTAACTTTAACGAAAACGTTAACCCTGGATGGCTCGAATACAGAAAGTCCGTATCAACGGATGCTGCATTCATCGAGTGGGAAGACGAAGGCGATGTATTTAGAGATCTGAACGGTGTTGAATTTATCGACTGTCTGGGCGGATTTGGTATCTTCGCTTGCGGACACGGTAACCCTGAAATCAAGAAGACAGTAATGGCTCAGTTAGACAGATATTCACTGCATTCACAGGAACTGGTTGACCCACTGAGAGGTTATCTGGCTCACCTGCTGGGACTCATTACTCCTGGCGATCTGCAGTACTGCTTCTTCACAAACGGTGGAGCTGAGGCTGTAGAAATGGCTCTGAAGCTGGCTAGACTGGCAACAGGCGGCAGATGGTACATCTCAACTGTTGGTGCATTCCACGGCAAATCAATGGGTGCTATCTCAATGGGCGGCAAGGGCGCTTACAGAGAAGACTACATCCCTATGGTTCAGCAGGTACAGCACGTTAAGTATGGCGACGCTGATGCAGCAAGAGTTGCTATCGAAAACCTCGAAGCAGTAGGCGAAAAGGTTGCTGGAGTGATCGTAGAACCTATCCAGGGTGAAGCAGGCGTTATGATTCCACCTGATGGATACCTCAAGGCTCTGAGAGAGATCTGCGACGAACACGGCGTAGCTCTTATCTTCGACGAAATCCAGACTGGTCTTGGACGTACTGGTACTCTGTGGAGATGCGACCATGAAGGAGTTTGCCCTGATATCATGACTTATGGTAAGGCATCATCCGGTGGTCTCGTTCCTATCACTGGTATCATTGCTAGACCTTGGACTTATGAAAAGTCAGGTTGCGGCACTGGAACTGAAGGCAAGATGTTCGAGAACCCATGGATCCTCGGATCACCTACATTCGGTGGTAACCCTCTGGCTTGCGCAGCATTCATCTCAACTATCAGATATATGCTGGAGAACGACCTGCCAGCTCAGTCAAAGGCAAAGGGCGACAAGTACCTGGCTGGACTGCAGAAGCTGCATGACAAGTATCCAACAGTCCTGACTACATTCAGAGGTTCCGGTATGCTGATCTGCATGGAATTCCCTACAGACGAAATCGGCCACGAAGTAACTAAGGCTCTGTTTGCTAGAAAGGTAATGACTGCTGGTACTCTGGTTAACGCTCAGACAGTAAGAATCGAGCCACCTCTCGTACAGGCTGACGAGACTATTGATAAGGTTCTGGCTGCACTGGACGAAGCTCTGGCAGAAGTTAAGGAAGCTTACAAGCTGTAATAAAGAACAGAATCTAATTACAGTGTTTAGGTGAAACACAGAATATCGAAATCCCGAATATCGGTGTAATATTCATCTAATATCGGGAAGACCCCGCGCGTGCGCGGGGTCTTTTCTTAGCTTTTCCCCGCGCCGCTGATCCACAGCGTTTCCCCGCACCGCCGGCCTTCCCCGCGGCGCCGATCCAGCGTTTACCCGCGGCGCTTTTGGTCAGTCGGCACCGCCGCGCTTTTGGTAGGCCGGCACAATTATTTTAATTTGACCAAAGACCCTTGGTCAGAATGAATAAAATCTTCATTTGCCCAAACGACAGATAAAATATTTGGTCAGATCGAAATGTTTTCGCTAATTGACCAAATAATATAGATGAACGAGGCTCCAACCCTTGTGTTATTTGGTCAAAAGGATAAAACATTTCAAATTGACCAACAGTTGTTGGGATATCGGATAAAAGATATGCGTTTGCCCAAACCGACAGGCTTCCCCAAGCAGCGCCTCCTTGAAAATCATCTGTATGAGTGATAAAATCTAGACATTATGAAAAACAAGATATACACAACTTTTATCACATTATCTATTTCGCTGGCATTAGCCATATCGCTGATTCCGGGCACGAGCGCGGCCTTTGCTTCGGAAAGCGGAGAGCGAATTCAGGGTGCGTCGGCATCAAGCACGGAGTACAGGACGATAGAACTCAGCTGGGACGCGGTGGAGCTTAGCACCGAGGCAGAGCCGGGCACCAGAACAGAGAATGAACCGGGCACCGAGGCAGAGCTGGGTGCAGTAACCGTTGAAGAGCCGGGAGCCGGTGTGGGATCAGGATCGGAGAATGTACCAGGAACGGAGGATACAGCGGAACCGGAATCAGAGGATGGAGCGGAAGCGGAGCCGGAGGCTGCCTCCGAGGTCGTCTACAGCATCTACCGGGCGACGTCCAAAAGCGGAAAATACAAGGTCGTGGCTACCACGACGGACAATTATTATGCTGACGTAAAACTCACTGCGGGCAAGAAGTACTTTTATAAAATCGGCGCCCAGGCGGGCGATACGGTTTATCCGAAATCAAAGGCAGTAAGCGCCACGGTCCTGAAGCAAAAGAAGGCAGTTCAGACCCTGATCACAAAGGGCGAAGCGTTCTTTGATTACAGAACGGAAGCCGGGGAGAAGCTATATAAGTATGACACGCTGCAGGGCGCGTGCGCCAACGACGGCTTTGGGTATTTCTCACTTTACAACCGGACAGTGGAGAAATGCAAAATCGTCAAGGTCAACATGAACACGCTGGAAGTTGTCAAGGTGTCCGGACCGCTCAAGGTCTATCACGCGAATAACCTAAGCTTTAACACGAAGAAGAATCTCATCGCGGCCACTTGCTGCAAGGTAAAGAAAAACAGAGTCGTTTTCGTCGACCCGGAAACGCTGACGGTCGTTTCGCACAAAGACATCAAACTTACCAGCAAAGTCAAAGGACTGCCGTCTAAAATACGCAAGCGAAACCAGGGCTTTACCGCCATAGCGTATAATGAGGATCGCGACTGCTACGTGGGGAGACTGCGGGACGGCAATAACGCGATTATATTCGATGGTGAGCTCAATCCGATCAAGTACGTGAAGCTGTCCGGCAAGAAGACCTACCTGCTGGCGCAGGGGATCGAGAGCACAGGCGACTACATCTACGATGTCAGGAGCTTCAAAGGCAGGCACAAGTACAGCATGGTCACCATCCACACGATGTCAGGCAAACTCGTAGGGCAGCTTAAGTTCGCGTACGGCAAAGGCGCCGGAAACGAGCTGCAGTGCATTTTCCATGATGGAGACACCTACTATGCCGGGTTCTACATCACCACCAGCCAGTATCATGACAACAAAGCCCATCACGTGCAGAGAGACAATAAGATCTATTATCTTGATGCAGCGGGACTGGGGCGATAAGAGCAATAGTACGATACAGATACGATACAGGCTCGATACAGGCCAACGACAACGCACCATCTCATCGATACGATGAGATGGTTTTTTAATTGCCGCCGGCGGTCTTATTGACAAATTGAGGACCGAATGGTAATATATCAGTGATATATCACATGAATATTATACACGGCGAGGTAATTATTATGGCGTTTATAGATAAGAACTTTCTGTTAAATAGTGATATCGCTCAAAGTCTCTACAGCAAATATGCTTCGGGACTTCCTATCATTGACTACCATTGCCACATCGATCCCGAAGAGATCGCTAGCGACCGCAAGTATGACAACATCACGCAGATCATGCTGGGCGGAGACCATTATAAGTGGCGTCTGATGCGCGCTGCCGGCGTACCCGAAGAGAAAATCACCGGCGGAGCTTCCGACAAGGAAAAGTTTACAGCTTTTGCATCTGTCCTGCCGAAGGCCATCGGCAATCCTATTTACCACTGGACGCACATCGAATTAAAGAAATATTTCGGCTATGAAGGCCTGTTGAGTGAGCGCACCGCGGACGAGGTGTGGGAGCTTTGCAACGATGTGATTTCGGAGAGCAGTTTGTCGGCGCGTAAGATCATCGGAATGTCAAATGTTGAGGTCATATGCACGACAGATGATCCGATCGACAGTCTGCAGCCGCACGAACGCTGCGAAGCGGACCAAAGCTTGAAGACGAAAGTCATCCCGGCTTTCAGGCCGGATAAAGCCGTCAAAATCAACGCTCCGGGGTTTTCCACATACATAGAGAAACTCGGAACCGCAGCCGGCATCAAGATCCAAACCATGGAGGATCTGTATTCGGCGCTGCGCGCGAGAATAGAACATTTCGATGCCCATGGGTGCAGGATCTCCGACCACGGGCTGGACACGATAGTCTACAGAGAAGCAAAGGCTCCGGAGCTGGATGCGATTCTCGCAAAAGGCATGGAAGGTGCAAAAGGCATGGAAGGCGCAAAACTCTCCCAGGAAGAGGAAGAAGCCTACATCACCGCCGTGATGCTGTTCCTCGGCAGGGAATACGCCAGAAGAAACTGGATTATGCAACTGCACTATGGAGCATTGAGGAACGTGAACAGCCAAATGTTCCGAGCCCTGGGCCCTGACACCGGCTATGACTGTATCGGGGAAACAACGTGTGGGAACGCGCTGGCCAGATACCTGGATGCCTTAAATGAAGATAATTTGCTGCCTAAGACCATCGTGTACTCCTTAAACGGCAACGACAACGCCATGATCGATACGCTGGTGGGATGCTTCCAGAACGGGAAGGCTAGCGGATGGATGCAGCACGGAGCGGCCTGGTGGTTCAACGATACCCTGTATGGGATGAAGGATCATCTGGAGAATTACGCGGCCCATTCGATGCTGGGGACATTCATAGGAATGCTCACCGACTCGCGATGCTTCCTTTCGTTTTCGCGGCATGACTACTTCAGAAGAATCCTATGTGACTGGATTGCGGAATTGATTTTAAGCGGTCAGTACCCTGAGGATGAGAAGGCGCTGAAGGAACTGATCGAAGGCATATCATATTACAACGCGAAACAATATTTTGGATTGGAGTAAAGATGAATATTTACGAGAAGATCAAAGAAATCGGAATCATTCCAGTGATAAAACTGGAAAACACAGAAGACGCCGTGGCGCTTGGCAGAGCCCTGGTCAACGGCGGAATTCCTGTGGCGGAGGTGACCTTCCGCGCAGAAGGAGCGGCGGGAGTGATCAAGGCTATGGCAGAACAGATCCCGGAGCTCACCGTTGGCGCAGGGACGGTTCTGACGATAGAACAAGCGGAAGAAGCGATCGGGGCCGGAGCCAAATTTATCGTGAGCCCGGGCTTTAACAGGAAGGTCGTGGAATATGTGCTTGGCAGAGGCTTGCCAATGATCCCCGGCTGCATGACGCCCAGCGAGATCGAGCAGGGGTTGGAACTGGGACTTGACGTGCTTAAGTTTTTCCCTGCCGAAGCAAACGGCGGGATGAAGATGATCAAGGCGATGTCAGGTCCTTACGGAGGCGTGAAGTTCATTCCTACCGGAGGAATCAATCAGGATAATCTGGCAGACTATCTCAAGTCAGACAAAATACTTGCCGTTGGCGGAAGCTGGATGGTGAAGCCGGATCTGTTGAGAAACAGGCAGTTCGACGAGGTTACGAGACTCTGTCTCGAAGCGGTAGAAATAAAGGAGCAGATCAGATGATGAAAAGAGTAGTTACGTTTGGAGAAATCATGATGCGTTTGTCGCCGCCGGGATATAAGAGATTTGTTCAGACAGATTCCTTTGATCTGGTATTTGGCGGAGGTGAGGCAAACATCGCAGTATCGCTGGCAGGATTCGGAGTGCCTGCGGAGTTTGTGACGAAGCTCCCGGACAATGAGCTCGGAGAAGCCGCGGTCAGGTCTTTGCGGGCCAGAAATGTTGCAGTCGACAATATCAGCAGAGGCGGAGACCGCATCGGCGTCTATTTTCTCGAAAAGGGCGCATCCCAAAGACCGTCAAAGGTAGTTTATGACAGGGCAAATTCTGCTGTTGCGATGAGCAGAGCCGAGGACTATGACTGGGAGCAGATATTTAAGGATGCAGGCTGGTTCCACTTTACCGGCATCACTCCTGCGCTGGGAGATAACGTGGCGGAAATCTGCAGGACTGCATGCGAAGAAGCGAAGAAAGCCGGCCTTACCATCAGCTGCGACCTGAATTTCAGGAAGAAGCTCTGGACGTCCGAGAAAGCCGGCAAAGTCATGGGAGAGCTCATGAAGTATGTAGATGTTTGCATCGCAAACGAAGAAGACGCGGACAAAGTCTTCGGCATCAGGGCCGATAATACTGAGGTCAGCGAGGGCAGACTGGACCAGAGCGGATACATACAGGTGGCGCGGGAACTGACGGAGCGATTTGGATTCACCACAGTTGCGATAACGCTCAGAGAGAGCATCAACGCGTCGATTAACCGCTGGGGCGCTATGATATACAGCGATCAGGACGCATATTTCTCAAAGAAGTATCAGATCAATATCGTTGACAGAGTCGGCGGAGGTGACTCCTTTGGCGCAGGTCTTATTTATGGACTGCAGGCTCAGAAGACCAGAGAAGAAGCGTTGGAGTTTGCCGTAGCAGCTTCCTGCCTGAAGCACACGATCGAAGGTGACTTTAACGAGGTTACCGTATCCGAAGTTGAAACACTCGCTGCCGGAGACGGTTCCGGACGTGTTCAGAGATAAACAGTGGTCATAGTTCAGAAAGGAATAAGATATGAGCATTTTGGAAGTCAATGGATTAAAAAAGAATTTTGGGTCCCTCGAGGTATTAAAAGGAATCGACACAACAATCGAAAAGGGCGAAGTGGTAGTTATCATCGGACCCAGCGGCTCGGGAAAGAGTACCTTTATCAGATGCCTGAATCTGCTGGAGGAGCCTACGGATGGAGAGATTCTCTTTGACGGAGTCAACATCGTGAATCCGAAGGTGAACTCAAATCACATCAGAGAACGCATGGGCATGGTTTTTCAGAGCTTTAATCTCTTTGAAAATCATACCATTCTGAGCAACGTTACACTCGGGCCGATCAAAGTCAAAAAAATGAATAAAGAGGAAGCGGAAAAGAAGGCGCTGAGTCTTCTGGACCGTGTTGGGATATCAGAAAAGAGAGATGCCTATCCGGGACAGCTGTCCGGCGGACAAAGTCAGCGTGTGGCCATAGCCAGGGCTCTCGCGATGGATCCGGAGGTCATGCTGTTTGACGAACCGACGTCAGCCCTTGACCCGGAGATGGTAGGTGAGGTTTTGGATGTTATAAAAGAACTGGCTAATGAAGGCATGACCATGGTCATCGTAACACATGAGATGGGATTTGCCAGAGAAGTTGCAGACAGAGTACTGTTCATTGATGAAGGGGTGATTCTGGAAGAAAACGAACCGAATGAGTTGTTCAACAACCCGCAGAACGAGAGAACCAAAGATTTCCTGCGAAAGGTACTGTAATCTATGAAACTGTGTTATTCCAGCAGGCCGTACGCGCTCTATTCCTGGAACTATTTCGAGGCGAAGCAAAAGGCCTTTGGCATAAAGAACGCGGAACTCTTTGGAGGAACGCCCCATATCTGGGTCGATCATATCGGGTACACGATTCCCGAGGAGCTCAAAAGCAGCAGCCTGGACCTGATGATGTACACCCCGAAGCCGTACAACTACAGCTTTTGCGCGGTGGATCCCGATCAGATCCAAAAGACGTCAGATTACTATAGGAATTGTGTTGACGCGGCCGGCGAGTTGGGAATACGGGAATTGTCCGTGACGCTGACAGGCGGGTGTCTGGACGCACCGGAGCGGGCGAAACATGAAAATGCCGTATCACAGCTTCGAAGTCTGGCATCATATGCCGAAAGCCGCGGCATCAATCTCCATCTGGCGCCAAGCGGCAGACAGGCGGAATCCGAAGCCTTTGACCTGAAATCGGTATGCACCATCCTGGAAGAGGCGGGAGCGGCAAATGTTTTTGCCATGCCGGATATCACGGCGATGGCCGGCCAGGGAGAGACCCCGGAACAATGGGCGGACAGGCTCGGCGATCGGATCCGCAGCATACGGGTCAGCGATACCGAGACGCTGCCGGAGAAATACGCAGAAGGCATCAGCAGGATGAAATCTGTTTCCGCGGTCTATATCGGACTCAGAAGTGATGACTACTGGGACGATCCCGGCAAATGGGAAGCCTTGTCGCTGGAACACATCAGGCCTGTTGTGGAGGACATCGTGATATGACAGGAATTCGAAGCGACCAGATCGTGGTCATGAATCAGCATTATAAGAAGTATTCGCTTACCTACTTTCTGGACTGCATGGAGCGTCTTGGCACAAGCAATCTGGAGCTATGGATGAGTATGCCGCACTTTCCGGTTGACAGGGTTTCATATGGAGACTGCAAAGCGCTCCGCCGCCAGCTGGCTGCCCGCGGGCAGAAGATCGTATGCGCTACCGTCCCGAGCTGTGACTTTCAGGGGCAGTACGGCATGCCGCAAAAAGCATTCAGAGAGCATGCTGTGGGGTACTTCACCAATGGCATACGCGCCGCAGAAGAGCTGGGCGCGGAGTACGTCACCGTGAATTCCGGATGGGGATATTACGACTTGCCGCGGGAAGAAGGCATCAAAAACACCGTAGAAATACTGGGACAGCTGACTGCGGAAGCAGAAAAACGAGGACTCACCATGGTCATGGAGACCCTGACCAGCGAAGAAAGCCAGCTGGTCTGCAATATACCGCAGCTGCAGGAGGTGCTGGCTGCCGTTGACAGCAAAGTCCTCAAGGTGATGGTCGATACGGCGGCAATGAACGATGCGGGCGAGACCATGGAAGACTGGTTCGAGGCCTTTGGAGATGATGTGAAGTACATGCACTTCATCGATGCGGATCAGTCCTGGTATCACTACCGCTGGGGCGAAGGCACGCTGGATCTTCACAAAATCATAGAGACAATGAACCGGTATGGATATGAAGGCTATCTGTCACAGGAACTGATCATCGATGAATATCTGAACGATCCGTTTGCTGTGGATCAGATGAATATAAACAGATTAAAGGAGGAAGTAATATGAGCAAAAGCTACCAGAGCCACAAGGATATGCAGGTGAACTATGTAAATGGCGTATCCGAATTCAACATGCTGGAAGGCGCATATCCCGGCGTGGTAACCGCGAAGGTCAATTTAAAGGCCGGAACGAGGTGGGAACCTGAAGTGTATTCAAACGACGACAGGATCCAGATCTTTTTCACGACTGCAGGAAGCGGATATTTCGCTACGCCGGAGAAAGCGTACAACTTTGACGAATATTATGTATTCGTTCCGAATTTCGACGCGTCACCTGTCTTTGTTCAGGCGGCAACGGATGTAGAGATGCTGCGCCTGGTGTTTGAGTTGTCCGATTGGGACAAGAAGGAAATAGAAGAATGCATCATGACTCTCCCTAGATTCCACAAGATGGAGGATTCGCTCCAGTACGAAGAATCCTTCAAGGGCGAGGGGATGATTTCATACCTCATACTGGAACACGAGTTCCTGGGCAGAGCAAGTCTCGGCGCTGTTCTGGCAAAGGGCCCGAACGTTAACGGCGAGCACGCGCACCCTGATCTGGTTCAGTGGTACTATGCGCTTCCGGGTTCCAAGTTCAGCTACACGGTCAAGGATGAGGGAACCGTCGATGTTGAGGGCGGAGACATGACCTTTACCGGCGTCAAAAAGATTCATTCCAGTGAGACAAAGGCCGGTGAAAAAATAGATTACATCTGGTTCGAGATGATCGTGCCGGAAGAAAGAAACGATTAACATCACAGCATTTCATTTTCAGGAGGTAAGAAAAATGAAAAAAACAAGAATACTGATCGCGATTTGCGCAACAGTAGTCATGGCGTTCGCACTGGCGGGCTGTGGCGGCGGATCATCAGAGACCGAAACGACAGACAAGTACTGGGCAAAGATCCAGGAAACAGGTGTATGGAAGATCGGAACGGAAGGCGCCTGGGCTCCATATATCTACAACGATGAAGACAACAATCTTCTCGGCTTCGACGTTGACTGGGTAGAAGCGATTGCAAAGGAAATGGGTGTTAAGACAGAATGGGACGTAGCCTCATCATGGGACGGCGTAGTAGCCGGTCTTGACGCAGACAGATATGATTGCGTTTTCTGTCAGGTGGCGCCAACAGATTATTCATCGGATAAGTATCTCATGACGGATCCGTATGCTACATCCAGATCTGTTATCGTCGTTGACAAGGATAATAATGACATCAACACGCTGGATGACTTTGACGGAAAGATCGCAGGCAACTCACCTCAGGGCGTTTGGGGTCAGATCGCCGCAGAACATGGCGCGGATGTCAGAAACATGAATCTGACAGAAGCGATGAATAACATCAAGACTGGCAGAATCGACTTCTCCATCAACGCAGAAGGCGCGATCATGGACTATCTTAAGACTTCAGGAGACGAAGGCGTAAAGATCGCGTTCTACTACGAGCCTGAAGATCCGGCTGAAGAACTGATCGTCGGTCTGTTCCCGAAGGGAGCAGATGAACTGGTTGCAAACGTAAACAAGGCAATCAAC
The DNA here is from genome assembly GCA_030530285.1 of Bacillota bacterium. Classification (GTDB taxonomy): domain Bacteria; phylum Bacillota; class Clostridia; order Peptostreptococcales; family Anaerovoracaceae; genus Lentihominibacter. Next base: position 26,690 of record JAUMVD010000005.1, read on the forward strand.
AAGCTGCTGCAGGATGGAACAGCAGAAAAAATTTCCGAGAAGTACTTTGGTGCAAATATCTATGAGGATGTTGACCTCTTACAGTACTCAACGGTAGAAGAATAAAGGAGTGGGTCTAAGTGAGTGATAGAGCATTAAGAATATTCGATATACTGGTCGATGCCTTTCCAACCCTGCTAAAAGCCGGGCTTCAATGGACATGCACGTTAACATTGGTATCGTTCTTCTTTGGGCTTATTATAGCGGTCATACTGGCGCTGATGAAGCTCTCCAGTTCTAAGGTATTGAAGGCCATATCCAGCTTCATTATCTGGTTCGTTCGAGGCGTGCCTCTCATCGTGCTGCTGTTTATCATCTTCTACGGTATGCCGGCGGTCGGCATCGTATTGCCGGCGTTCCTGGCGGCAACCATAGGCTTCAGCCTGAACGAAGGCGCGTACAACGCGGAGATCATACGAGCAGCGATCCTGGCGATACCGAAAGGTCAGTGGGAAGCATGCAAAGCGCTGGGTATGACGCAGCCGCAGACGTTATCCAATGTAGTTATGCCGCAGGCAACACTGGTGGCGATACCGCCTCTTGCCAACAATTTCATCTCTCTCGTTAAGGACACATCACTGGCCGCGATTATTACCGTACCGGAGATGTTCCAGAGAGCGCAGCAGGTCGTAGCGGTTACGTATGAGCCGCTGTGGCTGTACCTGGAGGCAGGGTTTATCTATCTGATTTTCAGCAGCATACTGAGCTATTTCCAGGGCAAACTTGAAATCAAGTTCGGTAAGCACGCGAATAACATGAATGTGCTTTAAGCAAAAGGAGGAAACATGGGAAAAGTTTCGATACAAAGAAAAAATGAAGGAAAAGCGGAAACAAAGAACGGATTGACAAGATGTATTCTGTTGGATGGCGCGACAGAAGATGTCGTCATTACCAAGTGCACCCTTGAAGCGGGATGTAAGTGGACACCGGCGCTTTACGCGTATGGAGAGAAGGTACAGTGGTTCTTCTTCACCACGGCGTCCGGCTATGTCGCGACTCCGTCAAAGGCGCACAACATCACGGACAAGGCGATTTATGTGCCGGATTTCGACCGCGAGGAATTCTACATCCAGGCTGGAGCCGCAGACCTTGAATTCCTGCACGTTGAAGGTAAAATGAATGACATCGATCTGGAGATGATGAATGAATGTCATATCGTGCTGCCGAGGTTCAGATTCCTGAAGGATTCTTGGAGATACACGGAAGGCTTTACAGGAGATGCCGGAAGCAATGTGAAATCCCATATGGTCATTGAACACGAGTATTTCGGAAGGTACAGCATGGGATGGAATTGCGGTGTCGGACCGACATTTATCGGCGAGCATACGCATCCGGATCTGGAACAGTGGTATTACGCGCTGGAAGACAGCTCATTCACTTATACCGCAGGCGAAAACGAATTTAAGGTCAACGGAGGGGACATTACCCATACTCCGGAGAAAACACCTCATGGCAGCAAGTCAGATGACGGTGAAAATATCGATTATATCTGGATAGAGCTTGCAACCAAGGGATATATGGCTGAAGGTTACGTACGTCAGCCCGATGACTGAGATCTGCCCTGAGCAGACCTCAGCTCGGGTGGATGAAGTTGAAAAGGCATTGGATAAGTGTTAAACTGTGTACGTTAAATTTTAGGAACAGGTAGGGAATACAGGTGCAGAAGAGCGGAAAAAAACAGGGACTGGCGGAAATGGCATACGATGAGATCAAGGAACTGATCGTTTCCAATCAGCTGACGCCCGGACAATTTATCACTGAGACTGAAATGCAGGAGCGCCTTGATATGGGGCGAACACCTGTCAGAGACGCCATGCGTGAGCTTGAACGAGATCAGCTTCTTGTGATACATCCGAGGCGCGGCGCAGAGGTTTCATCGGTTGCTCCACGCAAGATACGCGAACTGTTTGAAGCCAGAATGCTGATTGAACCTGCCATCCTTAAAGCCGAAATGGAGAATCTGGATATGGACAGACTGCGCGAGATGCAGCAGCTGTTCAGTAGGCACATAGACAAGGATTCTCCCGATCTTGATGATGAAATCCTCGAATTAGCCGATATAGATAACGAGTTCCATAGAATGATAACGGATCTTTGCGATAACAGCTATATCGACCGTCTTATCGACAGTTTATTTGATTTCCAGAGGATGATCCGTATCATAGTTTCTCATAACGTGGACAGGTTTAACGCCAGCAATATCGAGCACGTGAAACTGATTGACGCAATACTCGATGGTGACAACGAGAAAGCGGCAAAACTTCTGGCCGAACACTTATCTAATTCACTTGATGCAACACTTCAGAACTTCCTTGTTACGCAACTCTAAACGACAAGAAGGAAACCAGCATGACAAAATTAAAGGTAAATAACCTGTCTGATCCGATATGGAAACAGGCCGGAATCAGCTTACCTGAGTTTAATATTGCCCAAATTAGAAAGAACACCGATGAGAATCCGTCGTGGATTCATTTCGGCGGCGGCAACATCTTCCGTGTCTTTATCGCGGATTTGATGCAAAAGCTGATTGATGAGGGATGTGCAGATACGGGAATCATCGTCGCGGAGAATTACGATCCGGAGATTATTGAGAAGATCTATCTGCCCAATGATAATCTGACACTTGCGGTCAGCATGGGTGCGTCAGGCGCCATGAAAAAGAAAGTGATCGCCAGCGTGACGGAGGCTCTTGTCAGCGACTGTGAGAACACAGAGGATTGGAAGAGGATCAAATCCGTTTTTTCCAATCCGTCGCTTCAGATGTGCTCCTTTACCATTACAGAGAAGGGCTATGTCTTAAGAGAATTCGAAGGGCCGGAGGCGCCAAAGAATCTGATGCATCAGATCACAGCGCTGCTTTATGCGCGGTATAAGTCCTGCGGCTATCCCATCGCGATGGTAAGTCTGGACAACTGCTCCTGCAACGGCAAGCTGCTGCATGATGCTATCGCTGCCATCGCCAGAAACTGGCATGCCCGCGGATATGTTCCGGCAGGGTTCGTGGAATATGTGGCGGATAGCAGCAGCGTATCCTTCCCGTGGTCGATGATCGATAAGATCACGCCGCGGCCATCGCTTGAAATCCGGAACATGCTTGAGGAAACCGGCATTGAGGGCATGGACATAATATGCACCAAACGGGATACGCACATAGCGCCTTTTGTCAATACGGAGAAGGCGGAGTATCTGGTTATCGAGGATGATTTCCCGGCGGGAAGACCTGCCCTCGAAAAGAGCGGCGTGATTTTCGCCGATCGTGAGACCGTGCAGAAGACAGAGCGCATGAAAGTCATGACGTGTCTGAATCCGCTGCATACTGCGCTTGCCGTCTTTGGATGCCTTTTGGGACACAGAACGATAGCGGAGGAAATGGCGGATGAAGATCTGCGCACGCTGGTGGATCGCATCGGCCGCGTAGAAGGAATGCCGGTCGTGACAGACCCGGGAATCATCAAACCTGAAGATTTCCTGGATGAAGTCCTGTGCGAGCGGTTTCCAAACCCGAACATTCCTGACACACCGCAGAGGATAGCGACGGATACGTCACAGAAAATTCCAATACGATTTGGAGAGACGCTGAAGGCTTACGCAGCAAGCAGTACGCTTCAGATCACCGACCTCAAGCTGATACCGCTTGTCATCGCCGCCTGGATGCGCTATCTGATAGGAATCGATGATGAGGGCAAAAAAATGGCGCTGAGTTCAGATCCGATGCTGGAGGAACTGCAGCAACATCTGAAAGGAATCACCTTCGGGGAACCGGAATCTCTGGGGCAACACCTCGTTCCGATACTCAGCAGCGATAAACTGTTCGGCATAGACCTTTACAGAAACGGACTGGGAAACGACATAGAAAGCGCCGTGAAGGAGATGCTGTCAGGGCCGGGAGCCGTAAGGCGGACCTTGCGGAATCACCTGAAAGAAGGAGAAACGAGATGAAAATGACATTTCGATGGTATGGAGAAGGCTTTGATCCGATACCGCTGAATTACATAAAACAAATCCCGGGCATGACCGGAGCAGTATGTACGCTGATGGACATACCGGCTGGCGAACTGTGGCCTCTCGACAGAATACTGGCGATGAAAAAGCAGGTCCAGGACAGCGGCCTGGAAATGGAAGTCATCGAAAGTGTCAATGTGCACGAGGACATCAAGCTGGGCAAGGATACCCGGGACAAGTATATAGCCAATTATATAGAAACAATACGAAATCTCGCAAAGGCTGGAGTCAAGGTCATATGCTATAACTTCATGCCTGTATTTGACTGGACCAGATCCAATCTGGCTACGCCTTTGGACGACGGGTCAACGGTACTTTCGTACGACGCGGACATCGTAGAAAAGATTCGGGATCCGAAAGAAATGGTTAGAAAAGTCCAGGAAGAAAGCGATGGGTTCTCGCTTCCCGGATGGGAGCCGGAACGCCTGCAGTATCTGGAAAAAGTATTTGAGGAGTACCAAAGCGTTGGCCATGATGAGCTGTTTGACAATTTGATTTATTTTCTGAACAGGATCATCCCGGTGTGCGAAGAGGTGGGCGTCAAAATGGCGATCCATCCGGATGATCCGCCATGGGATCTGTTCGGACTGCCGAGGATCATCACTGACCTGGAGAGCATCGATAAAGTCATGAAAGCCGTAGATTCCCCATGTAACGGGATCACTTTGTGCACGGGGTCTCTGGGAGAAAATCCTGAGAACGATGTTCCTGAGCTGGCGAGATATTTCGGATCGATGGGCAGAATACACTTCGCGCATCTCAGAAATATCAAGATCCATGAAGACGGATGCAGGTTCAATGAGTCCGCGCACCTGTCAGAACTGGGATCCCTGGATATGTACGACATCGTGAAAGCGCTGCATGAGAGCGGGTTTGACGGTTACGTCAGACCGGATCACGGGCGTATGATCTGGGGTGAAAACGGCAGACCGGGTTACGGTCTCTATGACCGGGCCTTAGGAGCCGCTTACCTGAACGGACTCTTTGAAGCGGTAGAAAAATCAGAGGTAGACCGATGAATCGCGCCAATGCCATAAAAATACTTCAGTTCGGTGAAGGACGGTTTCTCAGAGCCTTCATGGAAGATATGCTTCAGCAGGTAAACGAGGAAGCAGGATACCGCGGCAGTGTGTGCATTGTCAAACCCAGAGATGGCGGATCGTTAGATGCATTCGCACGGCAGGGCAATGTTTACACACTGCTTTTGCGCGGCAAAAAAAACGGTGAAACGGTGGAAACGTCGCGCCGGATCGATTCTATCCGGTCCGTGTATTATGGGAGCGGCGACTACCGGAAATATATGAGCCTGGCGGAATCGGATGAGCTGAAGCTGGTCGTTTCCAACACCACAGAAGCGGGAATCCGATTCGACCCGGAGGACAGGAGCCCTCAGGATCCGCCAGCGACCTATCCGGGGAAATTAACGGCCTTTCTGTATCGGCGTTTTCAGACCTTTGCCAAAGCAAAGGAGGCAGATCAGAGCGGTCTGGTCATCCTGCCTTTGGAACTGAATGAAAACAACGCGGATCTGCTCCAGGCAACCATCGTGAGATACGCAGAGCATTGGGGTTTGGAGCGGGAATTTCTCAGCTGGTTGGAGGAGGCGAATCTATTCTGCAATACGCTGGTGGACAGAATTGTCACGGGATCCGCCGACAGCCTCACGGTAACCGCTGAACCGTACGGCTCGCTGGTCATCGAAACGGACAGGGCGGATGACGTTCTGAGGGCGTTTCCCTTCGACCGGTGCGGCTTAGAGGTGACGTTCACAGAAGACATCACGCCGTACAGACAGCAGAAGGTAAGGCTGTTGAACGGCATCCATACATCGATTTGTCTGACAGGGCTGATGATGGGGTTGAAACACGTGGATGAGTGCATGTCGCACCCGCTGATGAGACGCTATATTAATATGCTGATCAGTGAAGAAATCATGCCGACGATACCGCTTTCGCAGGAAACGGTCAAAGCATTTGCGGATTCGGTGATCGAGAGGTTTGAGAATCCATTCCTGCACCATCGTCTGCAGGATATTGCGCTGAATTCGGTTTCAAAATGGAAGACCAGAATTCTGCCGACAGTCATGGATTATAGGAAGATGCGCGGCCGCCTGCCGGAAGGGCTGATGTTTTCCCTCGCTGCGCTGCTGGTGTATTATGACGGCGGGTGGAAGCAATGCGGCATCGACCGCCTGGGAGACAGCGATAACGCGGCGGAGATATTGGCGTCGTGCGGAGAACTTGAGGTCTGCGCGAAGAAGCTGGTATCCGATATCAAAGGATGCGGCGTTGAAAAAACGTTAGAGACGATAACAGCGGAGGGCGAAGGAAATGCAGATCAGGATCATTCATAAAGCGGACAACGTGGGGATTGTGCTGGACCATGCAGGGGAAATCCCCTTTGGACATAAAGCCGCGCTCAGAGAGATCAGAAGCGGTGAGCCGATCATAAAATACGGTGTTTCCATCGGCGCAGCTGTTTGCGATATCCATCAAGGGGATTGGGTTCATACACACAATATGAGGACCTCCTTGGGGGAAATAAAGAATTTGGAATATCATCCGATGGAATCGGCTCCATCGGAGTTTTTTGATGCGCAGGACAGGAAGCTGCCGGTCTTCTCAGGATATCGGCGGGAAGACGGACAGACGGGCATCAGAAATGATCTCTGGATCATACCGACGGTGGGGTGCGTCAACAGCTTTGCGCAGCGGATCAAAGCGCTGGCGGAAAAGAAGATGGCGGATCAGCCCGGAGTTTTTGATAATGTGCTCTGTCTGACTCACAGTTTCGGCTGCTCCAGACTGGAGGAAGATACCGAACGGCTGACGGTGCTGCTAAGGTCTTTGTGCCGTCATCCCAACGCGGCGGGGGTGCTGCTGATAGGACTGGGCTGTGAACACACTACCGTTGCATCGGTTCTGGAGGGACTCGGAGATGCCCCCAGAGTGCGCGGGATGGTATGTCAGCAGGTGGAGGATGAGGAAGCAAAGGCCATGGAGCTGATCGATGCGCTCATGAGGCAGGCGGCAAATGATATCCGGGAAGATATCCCCGTCAGTGAACTGATTCTGGGAGTCAAATGCGGCGGGTCTGACAGCCTCTCGGGAGTCACGGCGAATCCTCTGGCAGGGCGCGTGATGGACAGGGTGATAACATTTGGCGGCAGCGGGATCATGGGCGAGATCCCGGAGATGTTCGGCGCGGAGCACGTTGTTCTGGATCGCTGCGCATCCCAAGGGGTGTTTGATGAAGCATCCGCGATGATCGACAGCGCCAAAGCATACTACCTTGACCGGGGCGCTCCGATCTCAGAGAACCCGTCACCCGGAAATAAAGAAGGCGGGATCACGACGCTGGAGGAAAAGTCCATGGGCTGCGTCCAGAAGGGCGGCACCACTCCTCTCCGGGGCGCGGTCAGATACGGGTACAGAATCCAAACCCGCGGGCTGAACATGGTGGAATCGCCGGGCAATGATCTTGTTTCCACAACTGCCATTGCGGCGGCCGGCGCGCATTTGATTCTGTTCACCACCGGCCGGGGCACGCCGATGGGCGGGATTGTTCCGACCATCAAGATATCAAGCAATGCAGACCTGAGTGAGAGAAAGCGCGGCGCCTGGATCGACTTCGATGCGGGCAGATGCCTGGCGGAAGGACAGGATCAGGCGTGCGAACAGGAATTATGGGAGCTGATCATCGATGTGGCTTCAGGTAAGAAAAAGACCCGCAGTGAGACCAAAGGCTGCCAGGAATTTGCCGTATTGCAGACAGGTGTGATATTATAGTACTCACCATGAACATCAAACTGCCGGAACAAATCAATAGAGCAGACTGGCTGCTTTACCTGCAGGTAAAAGGTGAGCCGGATCTTAAACTTACGCAGCAGATGGATGAAGCGGAGAGAATACTTCTACAGACAGCAACTCCCCGCGGTATTTATCGCGTGCTGGATATCGACGACATAGCCACAGACGGCGTATCCATCAAAAAGCACCTGGAAGGATGCGATAGAGCGGCGGCCTTTGCGGTGACATTGGGAAGTGAAATCGATGCGCTCATCAACAGGAGCCAGATCACGAACATGGCGCTGGCGGTACTGCTGGATACAGGCGCGTCGGTGCTGGCGGACCAGGCAGCTGACGCGGCGGAGCAGTCCATCAGAAGTGAGATCACGGACAGAGAAGACAACATATATTTCACACCCAGATTCAGCCCGGGTTATGGCGACTACCCGATCACACGTCAGCGGGATATGCTGGCATATTTGGACGCGGCCAGGAAAATCGGCCTGACCCTGACATCAGCAGATATGCTGGTGCCTACCAAATCCATCACAGCGGTGGTGGGACTGGCGGATCATCCGGTAACGGGCAGGCTCGCCACCTGCGGCGAATGTGTACTGAGAGATAAGTGCGAGTTTTGGCGCAGCGGTAATCACTGCTGATAAGCACAACGATAGGAAGCGGGATCAACAATTCAATGACGGAGCCCAAGAAAGAACGGAATTACTTATTTGACAACTTAAAAGCCTTGCTGATTTTCTGCGTGGTGTTCGCCCACTTCCTGCGGGTCAGCGGGCATTTTGAAGTCGAATCCCTGTCGAGAACCATATACATCATTTGCTTCACGTTTATGATGCAGGGGTTCTTCTTTACGTCGGGATTTTTCTCGCAGAACGTGGACAAATGCCGCGCAAAGGCTGTAGAGACCCTGGCGCTGCCGTATTTCGTGTTCATGATTTTGAACTATTTCGCGCGACTCATCATATTCGGAGAAGCCCATCTGAACTTCCTGCAGCCCAGCCACGCCATGTGGTTTCTGATCGCCATGTTTATTTACCGATTCGGGATCAAAACCTTTGACAAGATTCCATTCGTACTGCCGCTCAGCGCGATTCTGTATTTCGCGGCGGGGGCGATACCGTTTCTTGGGGCGACTTTGGCGCTGGGAAGATCCTGTTCATTTCTGGTGTTCTTCATGCTGGGGTATTTCTGCCGGTGGGAGCACATCAACAAACTCCGCCGCATACCGAAGCCGGTCATGATCATCCCGGCCGCGGCGCTGCTCTATTTATCCAATCAGTATGCCTGCCAGAAAGACTATTCTGTGGATCTGCTTTTGCTTAAGAGCAATTACATCGATCAGGGCGCATCCCTGACCGAAGATATGATGGCGCGTCTCATTGTTCTGATCGCCTCTCTTTTGTGGCTGGCCATCTGGATCAATTGGATGCCGAACAAAAGGCTTCCGGTCATTTCGGTGATCGGACAGAACACCATGACAGTATTTCTGCTGCACATATTCGTGAGATACGTGATGAAGTGGCGCGGACTGAGAGAGCTGACGATGATCGACGAGGGAGACATCGTGTACTGCCTGATCATCATGGGCATCGCCATGATCTGCGTCTATCTGTTCTCCCGCCCGATTGTTGCAAAGGCTTACGACCGCAGCATGCATTTTTTGTATCAAATAGGAGCGGCTCCATTGACACGTATGGTAAAATAAACCCATGAGTTACAGAGTGAAACTGAATGTCTTCGAGGGTCCCTTCGATCTTCTGGTGTATCTGATCGAACACGCCAGAATGAGCATCTACGACATAAAAATCTCGGAGATCACAACTCAATATATCGATTACGTCAAGCAGATGGAGGAGGCTGATGTCGTCCTTTCGTCGGAATTTATGGTGCTGGCGGCGGAGCTTTTGGAGATCAAATCCAAGATGCTGCTGCCGAGAACGGTCATCGATGAAGCGGGAGACGAGATTTACGAGGATCCGCGTACCGAACTGGTGGCGAAGCTGGCCGAGTATAAGAAGTTCAAGGCCATCTCAGCCATGCTGGAGGAACGCAGCGAAGACGCGGCTGCCGCGCTGGAAAAACCGCAGGAGGATCTGGCGGAATTCACCGGAGAGCCTGACGAATATCTGAGCCTGGATATCGATCAGTTCAGAGCAGCCTTTGAGTTGTTCATACAGAGAAAGAAGCGCCTGGAGGAGCTGCGGGAACATCACATCAGGACCGAGAAGCAGCGCATCACGACGGAGCTGAGGATGGCAGGAATCCGGGATTACTTCAGGTCGGAAGGACTCAGAGAGACGGATTTCAGGAGACTGGTTCCCAACGCGAAGGATAAATACGACATTTCCGTCACCTTCTCTTCGGTGCTGGAAATGATGAAGGAGCGGACCCTGGATGCCGAACAGAAGAAGCTGTTTGGGGAGATCAAGGTCAAAGCGATGGATAAGTTATTTGAGGATAACACAGTAAAGGAAAACTGATGGCAGGGAATAAGACGATCAAATCGGCGATTGAATCTATGATGTTCGTATGGGGCGAGCCCCTGAGCGTAAAGGCTGTCGCCGACATATTCAATGTGGATAAGAAGGAAATATACGACTGTTTCAAAGAACTCCAGACCGAGTACGAGCAGGAGGGCAGAGGCATCGTCATCAGAGAGGTGAACAAAAGCTTCCAGTATGTGACCAGGAAGGAGAACCTGGATTATATCGAACGCCTTTGCACGCCGGTAAGGAGAAAGAGACTCTCGCAGTCCGCACTGGAGACGCTGGCTATCGTGGCGTATAAACAGCCGGTCACAAAGGGCGAGATCGAGGCGATCAGAGGCATCAGATGCGACAGGGTCATGGAAGGTCTCATGAAAAAAGAGCTGGTGGCCGAGGTAGGCAGGGCCGATTCTGTGGGACGCCCGATTCTCTACGGAACGACGGATGAGTTTCTGAAGCAGTTCGGTTTCGAAACCCTGAAAGACCTGCCGGCCATCGAAGACATCGAGGGCGCGCTGGCCGGTGATGACGAGGACGCCGCGTCAATCGACGGCGTACTGGGGCAGTTGAGCCTGGAGGATATAGGATAATACCAGATAAAAGAAACAGGCAGATCGGTTAATCGATAAGACGAAGCTTTTGCGCGCGGGTCATGTGCTTAATGGCATACTCCCGGCTCATGGCTTCTTTTTTTGTGTCGAAATACTCAATGTGCACGAGTCTGACGGGCAGGCGGGAGCGGGTGTATTTGCCGCCGGTTCCCGCATTATGCGTTTCCAGACGCTTTTCGATATCGTTGGTCCAGCCGGTATAAAGTGACCCGTCGCAGCATTCTAAAATATATGTGCAGTTGCCTTTGCGTAAATCTTTCATGAGTCGATTATATCATATGTCATCGCGTTTCCGCAGTGGCGAAAGGGTGTTTACATTTGACCGGGCTGTCAACCTGCGGATGAGCGAATGCGAGATGGGCGATTGAGTGAAAATGACATAAACAATTGAGGTAATAGTTGTTTGAAAGTTATTCGTCTTAAGGTATAATTATAGTATGCGTGAACATTTAGTTAAATAACAGGAGGGATCAAACAAATGAATTCCAAAGTAACAGAATCAATTATTTATATAGGCGCCAATGATCATGATATCGATTTGTTTGAGGGTCAGTATATCGTGCCGAACGGCATGGCATACAACTCATACGCCGTCATGGGCGAAAAGATCGCCATCATGGACACCATCGACAAGAGCAAGACTGACGAGTGGCTCCAGAATATCGAGGCGGCTCTGAAGTGCAGCGCTCCTGATTATCTGGTGGTTCAGCACATGGAACCGGACCACTCGGCTTCCATTCAGGCATTCGTAGAGAAGTATCCGGAAGCTACCGTCGTTGTTAACAAGAAAACCCTTAAGATGATCGGACAGTTCTTCCCTGGTCTGGAGCTTAAGAACGTACTCGAGGTAGAGAACGGACAGACGCTGGATCTCGGCGGTCACGAGCTGACCTTCGTATTCGCGCCGATGGTTCACTGGCCTGAGGTAATGATGACTTATGACTCCGTAGATAAGGTGCTGTTCTCAGCTGACGGCTTCGGTAAATTCGGAGCTCTCGATGTGGATGAAGACTGGGCTTGCGAAGCCAGAAGATACTACTTCGGCATCGTAGGCAAGTACGGCGCGCAGGTACAGAATGTACTGAAGAAGGCGGCGGCTCTGGACATCCAGACCATCTGCCCGCTCCACGGACCGGTACTGAACGAGAATCTCGAATACTACATCGGACTGTATGACACATGGTCCAGCTATCTGGCAGAATCCGACGGCATCTTCATCGCGTACACTTCCGTATACGGACACACGAAGGAAGCTGCCGAGATGCTCCACGACGAGCTGGTAGCCAGAGGCGTTCCTACCGTTGAGATCACGGACCTGGCCAGAGACGACTGGGCAGAGGCAGTAGAGGACGCATTCAGATATGACAAGCTGGTTCTGGCGACTACCACTTACAATTCGGAGATCTTCCCGTTCATGAGGCAGTTCATCGACCACCTGACAGAGAGAGGGTTCCAGAAGAAGACTGTCGCTCTCATCGAGAACGGTTCATGGGCGCCGACTGCAGCAAAGGTCATGAAGGGAATGCTGGAAGGATGCAAGGATATCACATTCGCGAAGAACACCGTTTCCATCCTGTCCGCGATGAACGACGAGAATAAAGAGCAGATCAAAGCCCTGGCAGACGAACTGGCAGCAGATTACATTAAGCCTGAGTTCGAAGAAGAAGAAAAGAAGATCGATCCGACAGCTCTGTTCAAGATCGGTTACGGCCTCTATGTCATCACAAGCAACGACGGCAAGAAGGACAACGGCATGATCGGCAATACGGTAGCGCAGGTCAGCAACGATCCTAGCAGACTCATCGTCGGCATCAACAAGGCGAATTACTCCTGCGAAACAATCGCAAAGACCGGCGTACTCAACGTTTGCACGCTCAACGAGCAGGCTCCGTTCCAGATGTTCCAGCACTTCGGATTCCAGTCCGGACGTGACGTGGATAAGTTCGCTGATTTCGAACACTTTGACAAGTCAGGCAACGGTCTGCCATACCTGAACAAGTACGCCAACGGCTACATGTCGCTGAAGGTATTCGATACGGTTGACACAGGAAGCCACCTGATGTTCTTCTGCGACATCACCGAGAGCGCCGTTCTCAATGATGTGGACACCATGACATACACCTTCTATCAGAAGAACGTCAAGCCTCGTCCGCAGGAAGAGATCAAAGGCTGGGTTTGCGACGTATGTGGTTACGTATATGAAGGCGAAGACCTGCCGGAAGATTTCGTTTGTCCGCTTTGTAAGCACGGAGCAAGCGATTTCTCCAGGATGGGCTAACGCTTTAACCGGTTAATTGACGAAATAGACATAAAGTTTTATAATATGAGCAGAGGGGCTTTACGGCTCCCTCTGTTTTTTATCGTTGATCAGTGAAGAAAGGAGGAGACGCAATGTCGTTAGAACAGCAAAACGAAATCATCAAAAACGAAATAGCGACATTCAATGCCAGAAAATCGTTGGTATCGGCGGCGATCATCATCATCGCGGCATTCATACTTAATTTTTTCCTGCCGGATGATCCGGCGAAATTCGGCGTATTGTGCACGATACCGGCTCTGCTGATGATCCTGTACATTTTTATCACCAAGAGGATCATAGAGGCGCTGACTATCGGTGCAGTCGTTGGCTTCATAATGTGTTCCAAGCCTGGATCCAACGTTATGTGGACATTCAGTGATTCGCTGCTTAACACAATGATGTCAGAGGACATCGCATGGCTGATCATTGTATGCGGACTTATGGGTGGTATCATTTCACTCATCGAGAGATCAGGTGGAGCGTATGCCTTCGGCGTATGGGCGTCAAAACGCGCCAAGACCGAGAAGGCATCACTGATATGGGCCTGGCTCTTAGGAATCGTTATCTTTATCGATGACTATCTCAACTCCATGACGGTAGGTTCCTGCATGGCGCCGCTGACGGACAAGCATAGAACTCCTAGAGAAATGCTCGCCTACGTATGCGACTCCACGGCAGCTCCGCTTTGTGTACTGGTTCCAATTACCACGTGGTCAGCATTCTGCGGCAGAATTCTCGTCAAGAACGGATGGCAGGAAGGAGATGCTTCCGAGATAGCTATGTTCGTCAAGACGATTCCGTTCAACTTCTACGCCTGGATTGCGGCGATCATCGTACCGCTGGTCATCATGGGCGTGGTACCTAAGATCTTTGGCATGAAGAAGGCATATCAGAGAGTTGCCGAAGGCGGCCCGCTGGCACCGGAAGGATCCGAAAAGATCTCCATTCTGGCAAGCGACCATGGCGATGAGATGAACATCCCGGAAAAACCGAGAATGTTCAACTTCTTCATTCCGATCATCGTACTCGTAGGAGCAACGATCTTCTTCGATACGGACATGGAGATGGGCGTACTGGCAACGCTGCTGGTCATGTTCGTCATGTACATGGCGCAGAACATCATGTCCGCGGCGGAATTCTGGGACATCATCATCAAGGGTATCCAGAACATGATTTTGCCGCTGATGCTCATGGTTATGGCCTTTGTATTTGCGGATATGAACGAGCAGATCGGATTCACCAAGTGGTGTATCGAGTCAGCAACGACCATCATGACTCCGGCAACGGCGCCAATGATCATATTCCTGGTACTGGCCTGCACAGAATTTATTACCGGCACGAACTGGGGAATGTACGTTATCGCGCTGCCGATCATCATCCCTCTGGCGATGAACATCGGCGTTTCGATGCCGCTGGCAGTAGGGGCTTGTATCTCAGCCGGCGTATTCGGCTCACACATCTGCTTCTACTCAGATGCTACAGTTCTCACATCTGCAGCCTGCGGCTGCGACAACTTCAGACACGCGTTCACGCAGATGCCTTATGGTATCATCTCAGCGATTTGCTCATTCATCCTCTATGCGGTAATGGGATTCATAATGGCATAGGCAGTCAAACCGGCGCTGTATAGCCAAACCGGCGCAGTGGTTGAAGTTTTTGCAGCATAAACAAAAAAACTGCAAAAGTGATCAAAAAAAGGCCTCAATAATTGCCATTAATTGGTAATTATTGAGGTTTTTATCTGTGCTGGCGAAAAACTTCAATTATGGTGGGAATTTTTTGTAGTTTTTGGGCTAGTACATCCTTAACTTCACAATTTCCTCCTTGTAGCCCTCGAATTCATTAGGCGTCTCCAGAATGCACGGAAGTCCTGCGAGTTTCGGGTGGTTGATGAAGCGGCCGATGGCGTCAAGGCCGATCGTCCCTTCGCCGATGCGGGCGTGGCGGTCCTTATGAGAGGCCAGAGGGTTTTTGCTGTCGTTGATATGCAAAGCCTTCAAACGGTCGAGGCCGACGATTTCATCGAATTCCTCGAGAACATGATCCAGATTGCCTATGATATCGTAGCCGGCGTCATGTACGTGACAGGTGTCCATGCAAACGCCGATCTTATCCTGACATTTCACTCCGTCGATGATTTGCGCCAGCTCTTCGAAGCGGCCGCCTATTTCGCTGCCTTTGCCGGACATCGTCTCCAGCAGAACGGTGGTGCTCTGAGACGGTGTGATGATGTCATTGAGGAGATCCGTGATCATCTCGATGCCGGCCTGCACACCCTGACCCACATGGCTTCCGGGATGGAAGTTGTAGTAGTTTCCCGGCAGGTATTCCATGCGCTTTAAGTCATCCGACATGCACATATGGGCAAATTCACGGACCTTGGCTTTATCCGAACAGGGATTGAGGGTGTAGGGCGCGTGCGCGACCAAAGGCCCGAAGGGCAGCGCGCCCGAGGCCCCTTCCGGGGAGCCGGAAATGATCTCGATCAGAGCCTTTGCATCATCTAGGTCGATGTCTTTAGCCTTGCCGCCCCGGGGATTGCGCGTGAAAAAGGCGAAGGTATTGGCCCCCGCCTTCAATGCTTCCTCGCCCATAGCGCGAAATCCGTTTACGGATGAAAGATGGTATCCGATATATAGCATGACGGACCTCTAATTGCCGCGTTCCTCTGCCAGCGCCTGATTGATGGCGATGGTCAGCTGATCGGCGCAGGATGTCTGCTTGAATCCGCAGGTGTTTCCTGCCAGCTTTTCCGTAATCTCGTCCACAGTCCAGCCGTCTACCAGCGCGGAAATGGCCTTCAGGTTGCCATTGCAGCCGCCGGTAAAAACGATGTTGCGGACTTTGTCTCCGTCAAGTTCGAAGTCTATTTTCATCGGGCAGATGCCCCTCGGGAAATATTCATGTTTCATGGTGTGTCTCCTGTTTCTTATGTTATAATGAACGATAGTGACAGTATATCACATAAAATAAACTGAAAGGATCATGACATGAAAAAGTTTAAAAGAAAATTCCCGCTGACGATCATCATGGCGATGGCCTTTGTATTGGCGATGGGAACGGTCGTCCTTACAGGCTGCGGCGATACAGCTTCCGCGCCGGAGGAACCGGAACCGATTATCAATCCGATCACAGGAATCGAGAGCGACGAAGAACTGCCGGCAAGGCCTGTCGTCGTATCCATACCGAACGCACCGGATGGCGCCGTGCCGCAGTCAAATATATCCTATGCGGACATCATATATGAGTTCCCGGTAGAGGGAATGCTGACGAGACTGCAGGCTGTTTACTTCACGGAATTTCCGGAGAAGTTCGGACCGATCAGAAGCGTGAGATATTACTTCGTGGATCTGGCCAGAGAGTACAAGGCGGCTCACGTGGGCTACGGCTGGGGCAAGAAGGCCAAAGGCTACATGGAGGAATGCGGCATTCCGCACATCAATGGCATGCAGGACACGGATCTGTTCTACAGAGTAGAGGACAAGGCTGCGCCGAACGACGCGTACATCGACTGGTCCAGCATACAGGAAAGAGCTGACAGCGAAGGCTGGTTCGATCAGCCGCAGAAAATAAAGCCGTTCAAGTTCCGCGACAAGGAGTGGAAGGCAGAGCAAAAGGCTGCAAAGGCTGAGGCTGAGGAGATAATAGCTCAGAAGGGCGACTCCAAGGCGCAGGAAGACATCGATGCCGTAGCTGAAGCAGAGGCTGTCCTCGCAGAGCCTGAAAAGGCAACCTCCGTCAAGGTATCATCCATCGGATGCAACAGCGAGTGCAGATACAATGAAGAGACGAAACTCTACGACAGATACTGGTACGGTGAGCCGTACGTGGATAAAGAGACGGGCGAGCAGCTGTCATTCTCCAACATCATCGTCCAGTATGTGCACAGCGACCGCATGGTAGATAGCGAGACGGGACTTCTGGATGAGAAGGGCAGACTTGAAATTGACATGGCTGCCGGCGGAGACGCGCTGCTCTTCACCAAAGGCGAAGTAGTCAAGGGCAAGTGGTCAAGAAGAGATCTGGACTCCAGAACCATCTTCAAAGACGAAAACGGCAAGCAGTTCAGACTGACACCGGGCAAGACCTGGGTCTATGTAGTAGATCAGAATCTGGACTGCACGTATGAATAAATCCTTGTGAGTAATGAAAATAAATAGATAAGTATGGATAAAAAGAAGGCACTTGCAAGTGCCTTCTTTTGGTTAATGCTTGAAACAATTTTTGTGGAGTGGTTATTTTGTTGTAACTTTTTTCAATGCCGACCACTTTGAGTAGTACTTAATGCCATCCTTAACCGTGTAGGTTCTGACCTGCACGTAGTATTTTGTTTTTTTCTTTAATTTCTTGATTTTCTTTGACTTTGATGACTTGCTGGCTGTTGCATACTTTACATCTGTAAAATCTGCATCGGTTGCGTAGCGAATCTGATAGCCGTTAAATTTTTTCTGATTAGACTTAGATTGCTTTTTCCATTTAGCTACAAATGCTTTTGATGCCCTTGAAACCTTAAATGATTTGACGTAATAATTGCTATAGCCTGGAATTGGTTCCTCGTCCAGTAGTTCTCCACATACAGCGCAAGTGATAATATTTTTACCATTGTATAAATAACCTGCAGGCTCAACGACCTCCTTGCAAATAAGCTCTGCATTTTCTGATTTTGCCTGATAATATATTTTCCCGGGAACGAGGCCATCTGTTATATCTCCTCGAGTATCCTTGAAAATTCTAGTATCCCAATCCATGCTTGTTGTTGCTTCTGCAGGTATACACCATGTATCCATATGGAGATACAAATGATTATATGGTGGAACACTGTATATTTTTATCCCTGAACATCCAGCGAACATTTGCTGGTAGCAACCTTCTCCTAAAGTTGTGGAAGGAAGTTCTGGAACTCTTGCTAAACCGGTGCAGTCTGCGAACATTGCTGTATAACAGTAATCGTCCAGTGTTGTAGCAGGAAGTTCCGGAGCGCTTGTTAGCCCGGTACAACCTGCAAACATACTTACATAACATTCCGCAGCGAGATTTGTAGCAGGAAGTTCCGGAGCTTTTGTTAATCCAGTGCAATCTACAAACATTAAACCATAACAATAATCGGCGAGAGTTGCAGCGGGAAGTTCTGGCGCAGAGGTCAAGGCAGCGCACCCCTCGAACATGTTAGCATAGCAGCCTTCTGTCAAAGATACATCAGTATTTTTGCCATTCATATCTGTTAAGCTGGTCACACTTCCTGACGCCGCTATCTTGCCCGTCATAGTGAACCCAGGAGTAGAACTTGGGGTGTCAAGTAATGAGATGTTCTTACCTCTAAACATAACCTTATCTCCCATTGAAGATAAGACTATTTTTTTCTTCACGCTGTATCGTATCCAGTTTTCACCATCTAAACTATACTCAACCAGATTACTTGATGGATAATCCAGATAAATTGTTGAAGACGGTTTTTGGGCGGTAAAAGTTAGATAATTTGATTCAGATTCAATAGCCTCCGTAATAGTAAAAGTTTTAGAAACAGTACCGGTATAGTCGCCCTTTCCTGTGACAACTACAGTGGCCGTTCCGGGTTCAATGTTATTTTCATAGGAAACAGTATAATCCGTTCCGTTTGTGAGAGTAGTGGACCCAAGCTTGACTGTTACAGAAGGTTTCTTTTCTGTCCCGTCATATTCGTAAGAATCTTGAGACAATATCACTGCTGCGCTTTCAATTGATGCAGTCGCTTTTTCAGTAATGGTAAAAGTTTTAGAAGCAGTGCCAGTATAGGTGCCCTTTCCGGAAACGACTACAGTGGCTGTTCCAGGTTCAATGTTATTTTCATAGGAGACTGTATAATCCGTTCCGTTTGTGAGAGTAGTGGACCCAAGCTTGACTGTTACGGAAGGTTTCTTTTCTGTCCCATCATATTCGTAGGAGTTCTGAGACAATGTCACTGTTGCGCTTTCAATTGATACAGGAGCATTCCCGGTAATAGTAAATGTCTTGGAAACACTACCTGTAAAGTTGCCTTTTCCTGTGACAACTACAGTAGCTGTTCCGGGCAGAATGTTGTCTTTATAGGAGACTGTATAATTTGTCCCGTTTGTCAAAGTAGTCGATCCCAGTTTAACAGTTACAGAAGGTTTCTTTTCTGTCCCGTCATATTCATAGGATGTCTGAGATAATGTTACAGTTGCACTACCAATAGGACCCCCACTATAATAAACTGTTTTTCCGAGGTTTGTCAGATATGTATCTGCATAAGAACCCTTATAAACGTAAAACTTGGCATTAACATTTTGAAATGCAGAGGATCCAATCGAAGTGGTTGAAGCTGGGATAGAAATGGATGTTAGGCCAGTGCAACCGTAGAAAGTCTGTGCTCCTATTGTTGTAAGAGTACTTGGTAGGGTGATCGAGGTAATGGATGTTTCATTCCCAAATAACCTATCCGCGAGTCCTGTTATACTTGTCTTTACGGTAACACTTTTGAGCGTTCCACTGGAGGCAGAATATATCCAAGGATTATATACATTTCCATTTTCAACAAATCCTGAGAAAGTACCACTTCCAGTCAAGATTAAGTTTTTAATGTTAGAGAACCATTGAAATGCCGTATAGCTGGTGTAGGTAGCAGTTGAATCAATGGTTAAATCAGTAACTGATGAACAATTTTTGAATGCAGTTGTTGATATTTTATCCCCCGCGCCAATAGTAAGATTGGTCAATCCGGTACACCCCATAAAAGCAGCCTGTGATGACAAATCAACATTTTTCCCTAGAACCAGGGTCTTCAGATTCGTACAATTTTGGAACGCGTAGCATGTCCCGTTAATATTCCAGTCCAATCCTAAGAACGAGCAGTTGTCAGGAATAGTCACACTTGTTAGTCCCGTACAGCCATAAAAAGCATATGCTCCGATTTTTACACCGGACGGAATTGATATTGATGTTACGTTTGAACAGCCATAAAACGAATATTGTCCTATTTTTGTAATTCCGGATTTGATTACGATTTTCTTAATACTGTCTTTATAATTGTAATGCCATTTAAAAGCATCATATTTTTCCTCATCTGTCATATCGTAATAATATCCCGTGCCGGTGGGATACCCGGAATCAATATCAGACATGGCTCCGGATCCTGTTATTGTCAATGTACCGGTGCTGTCCAGAGTCCATGTTATACCGTCTGAGCCTGTTTTGCTGATTACGGTGGACGCGTAGGAGCTTGTAAGATCTAAGCACGTAAACACCGTAAAGGCCATAATAACTGACATTACAATACTTATTACCCTTTTCATTTTCTTCTCTCCCATCAAACGATTTACATCTGGAAACATATTGAGTTTCTTAAATTATACGCTTAAAAGGGATATTGTTATTCAATGAAAAGATTCCTGCCGGCATGAATAATAAATTAAAAAAGCAGATACCATTTAAGATACCTGCTTTCACAATCAGCGCTCAGAGCTTTTTTAATCTACCAGATCCTGCAGCACGGTATTGGCCACAGATCCTGCAGCGTCGATGCCGTAGCCGCCTTCTTCGACCAGAACGGCGAATGCGTATGGATGTTCATCGTCATCCAGGAACCCGACGAACCAGGAGTTCGGCGCAGACTGTCCTGCGACTTCCGCGGTACCGGTCTTGGCGCAGAGGTCGAGACCCGGGAAGGCGCTTTGCCCGCCATAGTGGCTCTCCACATTGTTATGCATCATGCTCTTCAGGGAGGATGCGGTTGACGGATCGATCATTTCTTCTTTCTTCAGAGCGGCCGTCTTCACTTCTTTGATTTTTTTATCCACGATGTTGTCGGCGCCCAGTATGGTAGGGTACACGGCAGTGCCCTCGTTGGCGATCGCTCCCATGTAGACCATCATCGCGCACGGATTGACCATGTCGTGGTATTGCCCGATGCCGGTCCAGGCCAGATTTACGCCGCTGTCCGGATAGTCGAATGTCCCGGCTTTGGTTTCGATGCCGTCGATATCGATGCTCTTATTGAGTCCTGTCTTCTCCACGTATTTCTCAATGAGATTGCCGCCCAGCTGCTCTGCGACTTTGCCGAAGTAGCAGTTGCAGGAGACTTCCAGCGCTTCTTCCAGATCCACAGTGCCGTGGGACGACACATCGGTGACCTTGTCGTTGTGTCCGTAGTCCACGGATCCCACGCAGTCAAAGGTGTACGAATACGCGTTGTCCAGATTTTCAATGGAAGCTGCGGCCGTGACGAGCTTGAAGGTTGAACCCGGAGCGAAGGTGGCCGAGGTGAATCGGTTGATGTACGCGCCGTCAGGCGGATCTGAAGGCGGATCGGCCGGGTCGAATGTCGGCGAACTTACCATGCAGACGATCTGCCCCGTCTTGTAATTGTAGACGCCGACGGTGCCTTTGCGGCCTGAAAGCGCCTGATATGCCGTGGCGCAGACATTGGAATCCAGCGTCAGGGAGACGTTTTCACCTTCGTTGTTCAGTGTGTAGATCCCGTTGATAAAGTCGTAGCCGATCATTCTGTCCAGGAATACCCGGTTGGTTCCCGTAGATATGTTGTTGTCCTTATCGCCCGTAATGTGCATCAGGGAGCACCGGACATTGTAGTCGTCGTTGAACTGCATGCCGTCCGCGGTGTTCTTCATCAGCAGCTGGCCGCCTGCGTCGTACAGCGCGCCTTTGGCCAGATCGCCGTCGGCGAACACATCGCGGTTGCCTTCGTAGACGACCCATTCGTTTCCCTCGTTCCAGTCTTTGTAGATGAAGACGCAAACGCCTCCCAGAAGTACAAAGGCCAGAAGCAGGCACATTATGGCTCTTTTTTCGATTTTTTTCATCTTATCTCTTTACCCTATCTTCTCTTGCCGAATATGTCATCGAGCGTCAGCGGACTCTCGTCGTTTTC
Organism: Bacillota bacterium; assembly: GCA_030530285.1. Classification (GTDB taxonomy): domain Bacteria; phylum Bacillota; class Clostridia; order Peptostreptococcales; family Anaerovoracaceae; genus Lentihominibacter. The sequence goes on from JAUMVD010000005.1 coordinate 48,817, forward strand.
GTTCGTCGTATTTGGAGGACGATCTTCGAACTTGCCGAAGAACTCGTCATCCGAGTAATCCTTATACTGCACGGATTTGATGTATGGCCGCGGCTCTTTGCGAGGCGCCGGCTTCGGCGGTTCGTATTTCGGAGGCTGCGGCCTGGTTTCTTTCAAAGGCTGCGGTCTGGTGACTTCCGGCGGCTGCGGTTTCGGCCGCGCCACAGGCTCCGGCGGGTCAGCCACCAGCGGCTGGTTCAATTCCGCCAGATCGTCGAAGTCCGAGATATCTTCGAAGCTTACCGGCTCCACGTTGTCAATGTCCTCAAATATTTCTTCCGGATCCTGCAGGTCGCCGGAGGACAGATCGTCCTTAAAGTCGCTCTTTCGGTCGAGCCGTATGGCGAAGCTGGCGTTTTGCCTGGTGTCGGCAGCCTTGACGAATGCCAGCAGGCCCCAGGAAGCGATCATACTCGTTCCGCCCGAGGAGACGAACGGGAACGTGACGCCCGTCAGCGGCAGCAGGTCTACAGATCCAAATACATTGAGTATCGTCTGGAATATGAACAGGGAAGTGGTGGCGCAGGCCGCGATGCAGTAGTACGTGGATCTGCCCGCAATGATGGATCTCTGGGCGAACACCCCCATGGTGATAATACACAGTACAGCCAGTACGGCGATGACCAGACCCCACTCTTCACTGAGCATGCCGAATACCAGGTCAGTGCTGGCCGCGGCAACATCGCTCAGGTTGCCTTCGCCCGCGCCAAGACCCGGCAGGCCTCCGCTGGCGATGGATGTCATGGTCTGGACTTGCTGATATCCGTAGTTTGTCGGATCATCCCAGACGTGACCCCATATGGAGAACCGGTCGGCGACATACGGTTTGAATCTAAGCACCATCATACCCATCAGTCCGGCAGCGCCCAGAATGAGGGCCAGCTTGGTGAAGTCGCCGGAGCGCAGGAAGGATATGATGAGGAATGTCACGAAGAAGATCATGGCCGTACCGAAGTCGCCCATGAGCGCCAGGCAGCCCAGACAGAACACGCTGAATCCCATGAACATCATGAGGTTCTTTCTCTGCTGCAGTTCATCCAGGGTAGCGGCCCCGATATAGATGAATACGATTTTTACCAGTTCTGATGGCTGCATGGAAAAGCCGCCGATGCGGATCCAGTTCTCGGATCCGTTGACCACGGAGCCGAATAACAGATTGATGAGCAGCAGCAATACGCTGATCCCCAGCACGATCATGGTGAGTTTCTTAGATCGGTTCAGATCTCTTAAGAACCAGCAGATGACGATAAACAGCATCACGCCCAGCATGACACAGATGGACTGTTTCATCACGGAGCCGGGATAGGCGGATGTGGTTAGCGCCAGACTCAGAGTCGACAGGAAAAACGCCATGATTTCAATTTCAAAGCCTTTGCGCTTGAAGGCCCTCATCAGCAGCGTGTAGCCCCACATCACGATGCAGAGCAGGACGTAGGCCGCAGTCAGCTGCGCCGGATAGTCCTCTCCTAAAGAGACGTGGAACTGAACGATGGTGAGAAACTGGAATATGGTGATGGCGAGAAGCGAAAACCACGGAGACGTGGTGGAGGTGAAGCGTTTTCTGTTCTTCACATTCTGCATTCTCTCCTGCAGACTCAGCGGGTACAGTTCGAAATCGGAGCCCGCGATGGTGAGGGTATCCCCTCCCCGAAGGATGGTAGGCTCGTGCACCGGAACGCCGTTGATCTTTGACCCGTTTTTAGAGTTGAGGTCGTTGTATCTCCACACACCCGAAGAGTCGCGGATCAGCGTGGCGTGGCTCCTGGAAACGTTGCTGAGATTCAGCTTGATGTCGCATCCTCTGGAACGGCCCACCAGGTTTTCCCAGTGGGTCAGCGGCACGCTGCTGCCATCGGGACAACGTAAATACGCCCAGATCTCCGACGGGTTTCTCATCTTGAGAAGGCCCAGTATCTGGTGTAACAAGATCAGTATCGCCAACCCCATAAATACCCAGCGAACGCCGGTAGTGAAATAGAGGTGGATATATTCCATGATTCCTTCGTTAGTCAATTCAGTCAAACCCTGTGATCCCCCTGATCATATATATTGCAGAGCGATGGCAACTACAGGGATCGTCAGCATGCAGAGTATCGTGGTGAGCATGACGCCCTTCGTAGCGAACTCCACATCCGCCCTGTATTTCTCGCTCAGGATAACACATAGCATAGCGCACGGCATGGCGGACTCCATGACGATGACGGTTCCGAACAGCGTGCCGCCGCCGATGATGAGTTTTACCAGGATAAGCGCGATGGCCGGAGCGACCAAAAGCTTCAGCAGGCATACGATGTACGCCGGCGCGCAGGTAAACATATCCTTGAATTTGATCCTCCCCAGGTGCGTTCCTACTACCAGCATCGCCAGCGGGCTGGTGGCCGAGCCGATGGCGTCCATGGAGCTTCCCAGAAGATCCGGCAGCGTGATGCCCGCGACAAACAGGCAAAGCCCCAGGAGCGATCCGATGAAGCACGGGTTGATCAGGCCCTTCATGGCCTCGAGGATACCCATCTTCGTTTCGCCTTTCGCGGCCTGTCTGATGAGGGTGATGCCGATGGAGAACATCAGCACGTCAAAGGACGAATCGCAAAGCGCCCCGTAAAAGACCGCCTCCTTGCCGAACAATCCGTCCAGTACCGGCAGTCCCAAAAACCCGGTGTTTCCAAACACCATCATGAAGGCCATGATTCCCGTCTGTTCGGCGGGCAGCTTGATCACTGTGGTGAGCAGCTTGGAGATCAGCATGGCGATAATGACGACCCCGATAAAAATCAGAACCACGTATTTGCAGTTGTTGAGGATCTCCCACGAGAACTCCATCTGCATCGCGGTGATGACCAGACAAGGGTAGGTGACATAAGTGATGATGTCAGCAACACCTTCCGTATGCTGTTTGGTAATGAGATTCAGTTTTACCAGTATGTATCCCGGAAGTATCATGATAAATACTTTCGCCAGTGCCAGGATAACGTCCACTGCCGCCATAAATCGGGCCTCCTTATTATTCTGCGCCTCGCGCAAAAACTCATCATAATTATACATGGTTTCAGCCGCAAGTACAAGATTTCGCGCCCGCAAGAATAAGTGTGTACCTGAAGCGGATATGATGGTACATTATAGATATGAAAAATCTGATTTATATCGAAAACAATGCGACAGATCCGCACTATAACCTGGCCTTTGAGGAATACGTATTCCGGCACGCTGAAACGCCGGTGCTTTTGCTTTGGCAGAACGAGCCCTCAGTGATCATCGGCAAATACCAGAATACGTCTGAGGAAATCAACCAGGATTTCATCAGAAAGCAGGGGATCCACGTGGTCCGTCGAAATACCGGCGGCGGCGCGGTGTATCATGATCTGGGAAATCTGAATTACTCTTTCGTCATTCCGGATGCGGAAACGAAGGTGGATTTCGGAACCTTCACCACGCCTGTGGTCAAAGCCCTCCGGTCCCAGGGCATTCCGGCGGAGCAGACCGGCAGGAACGATATTCTGGTAGACGGGCGAAAGTTCTCCGGAAACGCCCAGCAGTTTTCGGACAGGCGCCTGCTTCACCATGGAACCATCATGTTCGACGTGGACACGGAGAATGTGGCAAAGGCTTTGAAGGTGAAGCCCGGCAAGTTCCGATCCAAGGCCGTCAAATCCGTCCGCAGCAGAGTCACCAACCTGAAGCCGTATTTCGATCAGCAGGGCGCCCGCGCGCAGATTCGGGATGCTGCAGAGTTCAAAGCGCTGCTGCTGGAGTGGTTCCGCAGAGAGTATGATATGCGGGAAGTGGAGCTTGCGGCAGAGCAGCTGGCGGAGATACAAAAGCTTCGGGAAGAAAAATACGATACCTACGATTGGAACTATGGCAGATCGCCGAAAGCCGATGTGACCAGAGGCGGGTTCTTCAGGTGCGGCTACGTGGAGTTCGGATTCAGACTGAAGGCGAACAAAGTGCAGGAAGTTAAAATCACAGGGGACTTCTTCGCGGCAAGAGACATAACGGAACTGGAGGAACGGTTTCACGGGTGCGAATACACCCCGGAAGGGATCCTGTCCGTACTCAGCGAAGCTGATCTTGTCAGCTATCTCGGAGACGTGACGGCCGGGGAACTGGCGGATGTGATAGTTTGATATTGTGGCGGCAGTCGTTAAGTGATAAACTGAAAAAGTAAATGACAGACAGTAAATTACGGAGGTAATAGATATGTTAAAATTCGCATTTTTGATCAACGTACCGGGGCAGTCACCGGAAACATTCTGCGGAACGTATGAGAACAGCGAGAGCTTCAATCTCATCGCGGGAACGGACAACATGGATATGGCCGAGAAATATGTAGCATCCCTCGTTTCTGACGGATATACTCTCTTCAACCTGTGCGGAGATTTTGATGATGAGATCACGGGCAAAATGCAGGAAGCCGCAGGCCCTGACGTGAAGATCCGCCACGCGGACTATTCCCCGGAAGAGCTGGCCAAGGTAGAGGCACTGCCTGAATTCTCCAAGTACGGCATGGTCATCGTCATGAGAGGCGTAGAAGAGCCTACAGAGGTTGCACTCAGCTGTGAAGGATTCGATGCCAAGGCGATATTCGTCAAGGATCAGGAGCAGGCAAACGCTGCCGCTAAGAAACTGGCAGATGAAGGCATGCACGATATCGAGCTCTGCAGCTGGTTTACGGCAGAAAAAACCCAGGAAGTCATCGACGCCATCGGCGGCGCGGTACCTGTAGGAAGCTGCGGCTTATAAGGGGATCTGCGAATCAGCAATGCAAAAAGACTTCACAAAATCCCGGCTTAGCATATTCTTAAGTTACTTCAGACCGCATATCGGATTGTTCATTCTCGATCTTTCCTGCGCGCTGGTCGCATCGCTGATCGACATCGCCTTCCCGCTGGTGGCCAGGCATTCGATGTATCACATGCTGCCGGACCAGGCGTACGCCACGTTCTTTCACGTGATGATCATCGTGGCGGTGGCATTCCTGCTGAGAGCGGCTCTGAACTACGTTATCACATATTGGGGTCACATGTTTGGTGTGCTGGTAGAGGCGGACCTGCGTGATGATCTCTTTTCGCATATGCAAAAGCTGGATTTCGAATATTTCAACAAGAACCGCACCGGGCAGCTGCTGTCCAGAATCACAGGCGATTTATTCGAAATCACGGAGATGTCCCACCACGGACCGGAGGACCTGTTCATCGCGCTGGTCACCATCGTGGGAGCGATCATCGTGATGTTCACCGTCCAGTGGAAGCTGGCGCTGATCATCCTGATTATCCTGCCGATTGCGCTTTGCATCGTCATGCTCAACAGGCGCAGGATGATACGTACCTCCCGCAGGGTCAAGGAACGCCTGGCCGAAATCAACGGCGAGATCGAATCCGGGATCTCAGGGATCAGGACCAGCAAAGCCTTTGCGAATGAAGCGGCGGATTACGAGAAATTCTCCAAGGCCAATAACAGCTTCAAGACATCGAAATGCGACAACTACAAGGCCTTTGGTTTGTTCAATTCTTCGCTGGAATTCTTTATGTGCATCATGCCGGTGGTGATCCTGGCCTTTGGCGGATGGTTCATCATGCGTGATGACATGAACTACGTCGATTTGATTACCTTCTATTTATATATCAGCACGTTCATTACGCCGATCCGCAAGCTGGCGAATTTCATGGAAACCTTCATGAATGGCTGGGCGGGTCTCACTAGATTTGTGGACGTCATGAGACAGGAACCGCAGATCAAAGACGCCGAAGACGCCATAGATCTTCAGGCGGAGGGGCGCATCGATATGGAGAATGTTTCCTTTGCCTATGACAATGACGATATGGACGTCATCAACGGCGTGACGCTGCACATCACCAAAGGGGAGACGGTGGCCATCGTAGGTCCGTCAGGCGGAGGCAAGACGACCCTCTGTCAGCTGATCCCGAGATTCTACGATGTGGACGAAGGCTCCATCGCCATAGACGGGCATGACGTGCGGGAGATCCGGTTGCAGTCGCTCAGAAAGAATATCGGCATCGTGCAGCAGGATGTCTTCCTGTTTGCGGATACCATTGCGGAGAATATCCGATACGGCAGGCCGGACGCCACGGATGAGGAAGTCTATGAAGCGGCGCGAAAGGCTGAGATATATGATGATATCATGGCTATGCCGCAGCAGTTCGATTCTTACGCCGGAGAGCGGGGCGTGCTGCTTTCGGGCGGTCAGAAACAGAGAATCTCCATCGCCAGAATCTTCCTGAAGAATCCGCCGATCCTCATACTGGACGAAGCCACATCGGCGCTGGATACCATTACGGAATCAAGGATCCAGGGAGCCTTTGACAAGCTGGCAGTCGGCAGAACGACGATCATCATCGCCCATCGTCTATCTACGATAAGAGGCGCGGACAGGATCATCCTGATCGACGAGGGAGAGATCAAAGAAGAGGGGACGCATCAGGAACTGATGGAACTCGGCGGCAGATACGCGGAGCTGTATCAATACAGCGAGAGGTAAGAGAGAAAAGATGGATAAGAAAAAGCAAAAACGCATCCTGATCCTGGCGGTGAGAGCCGGTGAAATCATGATGAAAGCCGGCGCGGAGATCTATCGTGTCGAGGATACGGTAGAGAGAATATGCAAAGCCTGCGGCATCGATCACGTCGACGTGTTCGCCTTGCCGACGGGTATTTTCGTGACCACGGATAAGGGATCCGACGAAGATGATACTTACACATATATCCGTAGACTCAAATCCTCTGAGACCGATCTGAACAAAATTTCGAGAGTCAACGATTTTTCCAGAACTTTCACCACTACCGACATGACGGTGGATGAAGGCATGGACGTTCTGGATGAAATAGAAGGAGAGCGGAAATATCCCGTCTCCGTCAGAATCATATGCGCCAGCCTGGTGGCGGCCTGCTTCAGCGTGCTCTTCGGAGGCGGCGGGATCGATTTCTGCATCGCCTTTATTTCCGGAGCCATATGCTATGTCTTTTCCAGGCTGCTGGCCAGAGCGGATGTCAATTTCTTTATCAGAGGACTTTGCTGCTGCGCGCTGGCGGCATTCATCGCGCTGGTGGCAAGCACCAATATCAGCGGCGCCCACTACGGCATGATCATCACTGGCTGCATCATGCTTTTCGTACCGGGTGTTGCCATCACCAATTCGATCAGGGACTTCCTCTCGGGGGACATGGTTTCGGGTGTCGGACGGATGGCGGAAGCCTTTATTACGGCTGTTTCCCTGGCGGTCGGCGCCGGTATCGTCCTGAAGATATGGGACATAATAGGAGGTATCACATTATGATGTATCTCCTGACACAATTTTTGCTGGCGCTGCTGGCGACGCTGGGATTCAGCGTGATTTTCAGAGTTCCGCTAAAAAAGATCCCGGCCTGCGTCTTAGTCGGCGCGCTGGGATGGATCACATATATTATTACGGTTCATTATCTGGGATCGCCTGTGGCAGGGTGTTTTACCGGCGCCTGCATGGTCGGCATGCTCAGCTCGATCTGTGCCAGATGTCTCAAGGAGGCGTCAACAATATTCATCATACCCGGCATACTCTGTCTGGTTCCCGGATCAAATATCTACAAAACCATGGAAGCGCTGCTTCTTCATAATTATGAGAACACCGCGGAGATCGGGGTTCAGACCCTGTTCATGGCCGGCGCCATAGCCATAGGCCTTTTGGTCATCGTAACCATCGTGGGTCTCCTGCGCATTACCATACGCAAAATAAAAGGGCGGGTCTGATTGACACGCCCTTTGAAACGTATAACCGTTATAAGTCGAGTTTGTAATCGCCGTCTTTGATGAGCCCCATCTTTCGCATGATCTTGTCGATGATGATCGCCAGGATGGCAGGAAGTACGATCTGAAGCAATACTACCTTCCAGAGCACATCTACGGTAAATCCCATATCGGTAAAGGTTCCGATCTGTCCTACGAAACCACATGTACCCATGCCTGCTCCCACAGGTATATTTGTCATGTGGAATACACAAGTGGAGAGCGGTCCGATGATGGCGGCTGTCAGCGTAGGCGGTACCAGGATCCAAGGGTGTTTGATGATATTGGATACCTGCAGCATGGATGTACCGATGCCCTGCGCTACGAGTCCGCCGACGCCGTTTTCTTTGAAGCTGGCTACGGCGAAACCGACCATCTGCGCGCAGCATCCCACCGTCGCCGCGCCTGCGGCAAGACCCGACAGATCCAGCATGATGCAAAGCGCCGCGCTGGAGATCGGTGCGGTCAGAGCCAGTCCAACGACAACAGCGATGAAGATACCAAAGAAGAACGGCTGCCATACGGTGGCGGCCATGATGGCATCGCCCAGTCTGAACAGACACCAGCCGACGCCGGGACCCACCAGCTTGGCGGCAATGCCGCCGACGATGATCGTAACTGCCGGCGTGACCAGAATGTCGACTTTCGTTTCCTTTGATACCATCTTGCCCAGTTCTGCTCCTAAGGCAGCGGCAACGAACGCACCGGCAGGTCCGCCTGCCAGGGATATACCGAATCCCGTGAGCGTTGCGCCTAACATGCCGGTAACAGCGCTGGAGAAGAGTACGAGAGGCGGTGCCTTGAGACTCCAGGCAACGGCCACGCCGATGCCGGCTCCCATCATGGTCTTCGCCACGCCGCCGATCTCTACCAGAAATGCGGAAACAGCATTGTCTCCGAACAGATTCGCGGTCTGTGTGCCCAGCACATCCAGAATGGTTCCCATGAGCAGCGTCGCGAACAGGCCCAGTGCCATGGCGGACAACGCGTCCTGCACGTATCTCTTAAAACTGATTTCTATGTCTTTGCGTTTGAAAAATTCTTTCATTATATTATTCGTTTACCTCATCAATTTGTCTTAAGCAAAAGCCCCGCAGGGCGAACTTACTGGTAGATTGTAGCAGATAGTGTATACAGGTGTCAAGACAGTACATTTTTCGTATGATTTAGAGCGCAAAAGCTTTACACGGGTCATGCTGGCTGCCAATTATTTCCAAACGTTGTAGTATCCCGCCAGAATATCCTAAAACTACAAAAAGGACGCTTAGAGCGGCTAAAACGTATCCTATATCTAAGAGGTTTTGTAGTAATTTAGCATTCATAAAATAAACTTCAAATTTTGAATGATTTTTTTGAAGTTTTTCGAATAAATGCTCGAATACTACAACACACGCAACAGATAAGTACGACTTTGTATTTTTTATGTATTTTTCGGCACCAAATTACAAAAAAACACCTCTTTCATTACATG
>JAUMVD010000006.1 GCA_030530285.1 Bacillota bacterium
TTATTGAAGTACGACATCCCACATTTTTGTGTCCAAATTTAGTTTACCAGTACAGCTATAATGTCGCTTGTTGAGGCAGAATACTGTCTTTTTCTCCCCTTATTTTCAAATACATTTATCCCAAATACGCTAGCCAGATCGTTGTTATTTCCTGACGCAATACCGTCTATTCCTATTCCATTGTTGGAGTCGGCAGCTATCAGGGAGGTTGTTTTCGTACCATGCCCGTAAACAGGAGTATATGCTTTCACTTCACCCGATACAGTCTGAAAACATTTTTCTTTATCCAGATTAATCTGCATATCTTCATGAGTCTGTGCAACTCCCGTATCAATAGTGGCAATGCCTATTTTATTACTTCCGCCTATGTCTAGAGCATCAATCAAATTCCATGCTTCGTACACATCCATGTAATTCATATTCCACTGTGCTCTTGTCAAAGCATCTTCATCAAGGATAACAGACTCATCTTCATAGGACTCTTCAGTTACATAACAATAATTGGGCTGGGCATAGTCAATAATTTTTTCCTCTGTCAACTTATTAGCCAGTTTTTCAATATCCATATCATCGGTATTTATTAAAACAGGTGTTCCTGATTCAATGGAACCAACAGTATCATCCTGATCGCTATCGATAACATGGTCTATTGTCCCATCGGTGATATTTTCAGCCTCTTTGGTTTCAACATCTTTGTTAAAGCTAACTATAATTTCGTTATTTTGATAATTATACTCATCTGGGTTAGTTTCACCAAATGCATTCACATTATCATCATTGGTTTGTATCAACAAAATGCAGATACAAGTCATTAACAGCGTAATCTTAATATATGCTTTCAAAACGGACCTGTCTCCCTGTAAAGAATTGCCATCTAATGCCCTTATTGTAACTAGCACAATAGTCAAAAAAAACTATTATCTTCTTCTCACTCATTCAAAACGCCTTTTTCCAATTACCTCTTCTACACCAATAATATTATTGTAATATATTATTAATTGCAAGGGAAATGGCTTAAACTAAAATATATAGCCTGCTTTTCGATATAAGCCTAAGCCTTAGCTTGATATTGTCTGTTTTTCGACTTATAATTATTGTATCACAAAAATGAATAGAATGATGGGTTCTGTAAACCGCTCTGTGTAGGCAACAAGAAAACTAAATGGGTCATGCCATAGAAAACCGCAAGATTCGACGGTTATGGCAAATTTACGAAGAAACGCGCCTCGTAGATCGAAAATGAAACTAAAGGGCTCTACTCGCGACTTCATATACTCATGCGGCTGAAATGACGGTGGTTATTGCTGTTAATGACCTAGGGCATAAAGTCATGATACCATCATCGTATACATCTGTGTCAACTGTTGACACTTTTGTGCTACGTGTAGCAAAGGTTGCGTTCATCGGCGTACGCCCCGACACGATGAATATGGACAAAACTCTAATCAAGGCAAAAAAATAAACAAAATCCGTGCAATCGTACCTGTCTACTACCCCGGGGGATCAAGTGGAATGGACAGTATCATGGATATTGTAGCCGAATTCTGTTTAATAATATATTAGATTGGGCTGAGATAGCCCTCAAAAAAGGATTAACATATCAAGTTCTTGTGGGGACGCAGATAGATACATATAAATGAGTGGTTGCAGGCTCTGCTTATTTGTCGAGTGAACTGAACACTGCATATCTGTACGCTCAACTGAAGATTGCTGACAAGATTAATAAAGCTCGCCTTTCTTCGCGGAACAGATATTATAGGGCCTCGGATTCATAGCTTCATCAGGTTAGCTAGAACCACTTTTTGTTCCTGATTATTGTGGTCAGAATGCCCACATGTTCTATATCAGAACTGCCAATAGCGCTGAGATTTCCGCATTGATAGCCTACCTCAGAGATGACGTCATCGTATCCGTATTCCACTTTATTCCGCTATCCATTCCCTCCGTAGGTTTAATAGAGGATAATTAAAAGATAAGCCGCTCAACTTCAATGAAGTGTGACAATGCAAAGGTGTTCAATGGAAAAAAAAATAGATAATAATAACTTGAATGGAAATAGAGTTGCTTGGATAGATATTGCAAAAGGAATAGGCATTTTCTTTGTTACTTTCGGACACCTCTCCCCAGCATTGCCTTTAGAAACGCATATCTATTCGTTTCATATGTTTTTTTTCTTTTTCCTATCTGGGTTGTGTCACGATAACTGTAAAACAATCGGAACTATAGTTAAAACCCGAGTGACTCGTTTGTTGATACCATTTTTGTTTTGGAATTTTTTATCCAATTTAATCGCATATTATTTTACTCGTGATCTAACTGATTGCATACAGTGTTTTTTTATGATCAGTGGAAAAATCTGCTGGGACGCTCCCATTTGGTTTTTATGGGTTTTGTTCTTAACTGAAATATCATTCTCTGTAATTATTAAGCTAACCCGCAATAAACTTCAAATTAATCTGTTATTCCTCTTATTTTTTCTGGTTACTGGTTTTCTATGCGAAAACCTACGAATCACGCTTTTCCTTGGTATTGTTCCTGTTGCGTTGTTTTTTTTCACACTTGGAAACTTATCCAGACAACTTTCTTTACAGCAATATCTAAAAAAAACGTCCATGCTAACTATATTGCTAATTGTTTCTATGGCATTAAACTTAATATTTGGAATTTACTTTAACGGCCGAATTTCAGTTATAAACTGTGAGTATCACAACTATGTTTTTTGCCTAATTGGCGGAGTATCGGGAATAATCATCTATGTGATAATATCTGTCTTTTTAGAAAATATTAAACTATCAGCATTCCTTTCTTTAATGGGAAGAAACACTCTTTTATTGATGTGCTTACAATACTATGTATTCAATTTTTATAATTATCTTGCAAATTATGATATATGGCATCAAAGAGGAACCTTAACCGCACTTGTTCTTGCTTTGATCACTATTCTATTAATACTCCTTATTTCTTTCTTATTAAGGAAAACCAATAACAAACAACTAAAGATAATGTTTGGCGTGTAAAATAAGAGCCGATTTCACAGTTCTTATTCGTTTAGTAGGGTTGTTATTTGACTGTGAATTTCTTTTTGATCAACTGCTTGGTGCCTTTGCTGTCTTTGGCTTTAACAATGTAATAGTACTTGCCCTTCTTGAGCTTGCCAAACTTCAGTTCCGGATCCAACTTCTTCAGTATGCTGACGGATTTGGCATTGGTGGACGCGGTGTATGTCTGCCTTACCTTGCCGCCTGTCGTCTTGATGGTGCCCGTCACCGAAGTAATGGTGTAGTTGGACGTGATCTTGCCCTTGATGGTAAACATCTTGCCTTTTTTGATCTTCTTAGGATAGTTATATCCCGTGGCCTTCAGCGTGGACTTGGCTCCGGTGACTTTGAATTCCTTATCCAGAACCATCTTTGTCTCGGTCGCGTTGGTGGCTATGATCTGATAGCGATAGGTCCCTTCTGACAATGTTCCGAACTTCACCTTGTCATCCAGCTTGGCGATGCTGAATTTAGAAGCCTGCGGATTCGCACTGACGGATATGACCTTGTTGCCGTATTCGTCCACAACGGCTACTTCCACCTCGCTCAGCAGAGATCCGGATATGACATTGCCCTTGATGGTAAAGGCCTTGCCCATGACAAGGCTGGTCGGATAGGTGCAGCTGCTGGCCTTCAGTACTTCAGGCGGTACAGTCTGCGCTTCTCCGCTGAAACTGTCGATATACAGATACCAGGTGACTCTGTCCAGTGTCCCGATGGTGGATGTGGATATAGGTTCAACACCGGCATTCTTAGGCACGCCGTTTTTCTTGCCTCTGTTTCTGACAGAGTCCACACAGTAGAACTGCCCGTTTTCGTAGGAGGTCAGAAGCACTGCATGGGCATCTCCATCCGTCTGGGCATGCGCTCCGTATACGATCACGCCTTCCGGATGATCTGCCAGGAATCCTCTGAGAAGTTCAGCCCGCTCTTCCGTCGTCATATTGACCATGAGTTTCTTATCTCTGATGACATTCATGGTAATGCCATCCACCGTATGGGAATACGGTCTTCCCAGGCTGGTCTTTTCGCGGATATCCTCCGCTCTGAAGGAATTCCACTCAAGGGATCCCATCATAACCAGTTTTCTCTGGAGCAAATACATATTGGCATACGTCATGCACCAGTGTGAATAATTCATGTCATCCGGAATCCTGTAAGTTGACTTATCGGTCAACGATGGAAGTGAGTCGCTTGTTGCGGCGAAGGTTACCGACGGCATCGCCATGGTCGCCGCGAGAACGAATGCGCATATGAGCATTCCTATTTTCTTCCTAAACATTTCTCCACCTCTTCTTCCCTTTATCATGAGTTCTTATCTTCTACCGGGTATGGTTCTGATTGATCTTAGAATCCTCTGTAAATAAATGCACTGGCGTCATATCCCGGTCCGTATACGCCTAGTACCATGACCATAGCCAGTCCCATCAGCAGTACGGCCCATCTGATGACCAAAGGCTTTTCGTCCAGGAAGTCTCGGAAGGACCCGCGTCTTTCCTCGATCACGCTGATGATGAACCAAGCGGCAATTGAAACTGCCAGCATGATGAAATCTCTCTGGTTGAGTCCCAGCGACATGATCGTCTCCATAAACGGTGTGCCGTAGTTCAGTTTGAACATGGAGAAGAACATGGTTATGGCAACCGAGAACGATGCGGCCTTCGGGAATATCCTGCCGAATACCACGATAAAGAACGTCCTCAACATCTGGAACACTTTCCAGCCTTTGCTCTCCACATTGATATGCAGTTTCTTCACGGCGCCCTCAAGATACGGTTCGAGCAAAAGCCCCAGTACGATTACGGTGCCGTTGTAAAGTCCGTAAGCAATGTATTTGAACTCTGCGCCATGCCAGAGTCCGATGGTCAGGAATGTGGCGAACTGCGCGATGATGACAGGGAACAGTTTGCCGACTCTGTCTCCCAGCACACTTCTCAGGTTCTTTCCCAGCTTGCCGAAGAACTTTGACATCGCTACCGGATAGAATATGTAATCCCTGCACCAGAAGCTCAGCGACATGTGCCATCTTCTCCAGAAGTCTGACAGACTTACCGAGAAGTACGGTCTGTTAAAGTTATGGGTCATGTCGATGCCCATGCACTGGGCAACGCCTCTGGCGATGTCGATGCCGCCGCTGAAATCCGCGTATATCTGTATGGTGTAGAACAGGAGCGCTACGAATACCGCGCCGCCTGTGTAATCTCCGTGATTGTCAAATACTTCCGTTACCAGTATGGCGACTCTATCCGCGATGACCAGTTTCTTAAAGAATCCGAAGAGCATGAGCTGCGCCCCGTGGGTCAGATTCTTATATGAGAAGCTGTGGCCTTCATACAGCTGGTGCGCCAGCTGATCATATCGACTGATCGGTCCCTGAATGATCTGCGGGAAGAATGATGTAAACAAGGCGAACTTGGCGATATTGGTATCCGGCTCGATCTTATTTCTGTACAGGTCGATGATATAAGCCGCTGACTGGAACGTATAGAATGAAATTCCCAGCGGTATCAATACGGTACCCAGATCAAAGGCTGCGAACCCCAACGCCTCCAGATACACTCTGAAATACTTCAGGGCTGCCAGCACGCCGAAATCGCAGACCAGCGTGATCAGGACGATCTTTCGCTTTTTCTTCTGATTGTCGGCTTTTGCCTGTTTCTTTTCTTCCTTTGACAGCTCAGCCTTGTGAGCGGCCATGAACTCCTTGTGTTCGCGGTTCCTGTTGCCCAGGGCCCGTCCTCCGAAGAACGTTACAACTGTAGTAAACAGGATAAACACGAATGTCTTAGGACTGGAAATGAGATAAAATGCGTAGCTGGCCGCCAGCAGTATGAACCATCTCCAGTTCTTAGGCATGATGTAATACAGAGTTACGGTTATGAGCGCAAACACTAAAAAGTTAAACGATGTAAATGCCATTATTAATTATTATTTCTTATTCCTTCTTCTATCAATCTTTTGTCAAAAGCTTTCATTGATTCGTCCCAACTCTCGTAACCCCTCTGTCCTCTGTGGTCTTCCAGATCTATCTCCTCATGAAGCATTTCGCTGAGACATCTCGTATATTTCTGAGCTCCCCATATGTTCGCGTGGGTCTCATTTTTGAATTCGCTGCTCCAATCCATGTTCAGTCTGCTCTTATATGGCTCTCTATTGAAGTTCCAAACGGTAAAGCCTTCTTCTTTCACACATGCGGCAGCGGTATTGACGAAGCCGTATGCTTCATCGGTGTAATTAAACGGCGACGCCACGAAGATAACTCTGGCGTCTAAGCCTTTGCAGTAGTCTATCAGATCCTGAACGACTTTTTCTGTCGGACCTTTTAGCTTTGCCTCTTTGGTGTATTCCTCAGGTTCATCCACTTTGACAACGCTGAGGGATCCTGTGAACACATAGCCCTTATATATGACCTTTTCCTTGCGCGCCTTCAGATCCTCACGGCCGATGTCATCGTTCCATCTGCTGTGGTAAGTAACGAAAGGTACATAATAATCCAGCTTATTATAATCGATCGGTATGCCCATCTCCTGATAATAGTTCAGGCTGTAATCGATGGCCCTGATCCTGTTCATCGAGAACGGCATATTGTCGGTTACTCTCCTGAAGTCCACAGATGAATAGTCTATCTTTCTTTTTTTGACATTTCTGAGTTCGATCAGGATGACCTTCATGTTATGCTGCGTTTTCAACGCGTCCTCGATCATGAACTTTGCCAGGGAGATGGACTGACTGGCTGTACCCCAGTTATAGACACACATGCCATAGTCTTCATACGCCTGAGGCGGGATCCAGTATCTGTACGTAGCGCTGGTTCCGATGTAGACACCATCCAGTGTGTCCTCTTTCTCGCAATAGAACTGATTTGTTGTCTTCTGCGTGTCGGTCGGTGAATCAAACACCCTAAAAAGGTATGCGCACATACATGCTGTCAACAACAAAAAGGCTATGACACATATAATTTTAGTTAACTTGCCACGCTGTTTAACCATTTACTCCTGCGCTTTTGTAATCAGCTCTACCATCGCGTCAACGGAATTGAAATTTTCCGGAACCAGGTCTTCTACAGAAATCTCAACGTCAAATTCCTCGTTGAATTCTCCTACGATAGCAACGATGTCCAGTGATGCTAAGATGTTGTCATCGATCAGCTTCGTCTCGTTCTCGAAATCGATATCTCCTCTGATCCCAGTAAGAATTTCCATTACCTGTTCTTTCATGTCATATTTCCTTTCGTGTTAGTTTGACTGTTATTATAACTTGAACTTAAACGTATAAGCGTATCTCTTATATTTACCATTCACATAAGAGCAGTAGAATCCCGCGTAGAACGTATTGCCCTTATGGAAAACGCTTTCGATTTCATGAGCCTTTCTGACGTTGATCCTGGAAATGAAATTGCCATCCCAGTCATAGACAGTAAGGACATTGTGTGACAGCCCGCTGGTGTGCGGACTCTGCGCCACGATGATGTAGCTGGCCGTTACGTCAGCTCCCTGATAATATGTGTTCTCATATTTCTTCGTTACAGGGATATACTTCGTGATCTTCAGATCCTTGTTGAGTATGACGAAGTCATGTACACCGCTGACTACCGCAACGTATTGGCCATTCTTATCGCTGTAGGAGACGCTGGCAAAGCCGTATATTCTGTCGCGCTGCGCCTTGGTCGCTCCCGGTATGGTCGACGGAATGCTGATATCTTTGTATCCCTGATATTTCAAAGACGTGCTGACAAATGACACGCGTTTCTTGTGCTCTGTATTGTGCGTCACCACCAGCCGCTTATTCTTCGAATCATACGTCATGTCATTGGCGTGATCCATCGCCATCGGATCAGATACCGCCACAATCTTCCCGGAGCTGAGCTTTTGCTTGGCTATTTTTACCTTATTATTGCTTTTGTTGACCAGGGCATAATATGCGTATGTCCCGTCGGTGCATCCGCCCTGCATGACGCCATATCCGCTGATGGACTGTCCGGCGCTGGTTCTGATCTCCGTGGATACCTTCTTCGTCTTGCCAGCTACCGTCTTGGAATGCTTGACGGCCTCTATGCTGGCTGTATAGGTATCCTTGGTATTGGAGGTAAGACTCCAGGCGGAATAGTACTTGATATTGTCTACCGTCTTATATGCGCGAATTCTGGCGAAGTACTTCTTGTTTTTGCTGAGGTTCTTTGCCGTATAACTTGTCGTCTTATTGGTCTTGATGGTCTTTTTCTTTTTGTTGAACATCAGCCTGCTGGTGGAATACTGCACTTCATATCCCTTCGCACCCGTATTCTTGTCCCACTTGAATGTCTTAGATGTGGAGGATGCTGTAGAGACGCTGGCGCCCACCGGCTTGAGGTAGCAGATCTTAGATGATTTGGACTTTTCGCTCTCGCACTTGTTCTCTGTGGAAGTTACCGCGTATGTGTAAACTTTACCGTTTGTGGCTGATGTGTCTACATACCTGAAGTTTTCAGGCTTGGAATCTTCTTTGATGAGCTTCCAATCCTCCTCATCTGAAGCTTTTCTGTAGACCTTATATTTGGAAGTCGAGCCGATATAATTCCATGTCAGTCTGACTCCGTTATTGATGTTCTTGATCTCACTGATAACAGGCGCCTTCGTATCGCTTACCGTGACTTTGATCGTCTTCGTCGTTTCCGCGTAGTTATCCGTTCCCGCAGCAGTGATCTTTATCTTAACAGTTCCTGTCTTGCCCTGAAGATCCAGTTTGGCCGGTTCTTCTTTCTCAGGCTCGGTTGAAGGTTCCGTCGGTTTCGTCGTTTCTGTTTCCTTAGTTGCTTCTGTTTCCTTAGTTTCCTTTGTTGATTTCGCAGCTTCTGTCGTCTTCTCCGCGCTCTTCACGGATTTGGTGGATTTCACCTGCTTGGAGCTGTCGGTTTTCGCAGAATCTGCAGGCTTGGTGGTCTCCGCCTCTTTGGTCGGTTCCGTTGCCTTCGTTTCCTTGGTCGTCTCCGTGGTTTCGGTGGCTTCAGATGATTGTTCTTCCTCACCCTCGATTTTAACGATCTTTTCATTTAAAGACTCATAGGTGAGTCTGCCATCCCCCTTGGCCAGTTCGACATCCAGTTCGAAGTCTTCCTCATCAACATCTATGATGATGTTCTCCGCTTCAATCTTCTGTTCCGGCAGATCCCTGGCCTCCGTCGTTTCCTGCTGAGCTTCCCCGGATTCAGTTGCCTGACTGTCCTTCGTGTTATCAGCATAAGAAACAGATCCGTATCCCGCAGTGGAAAGGATCATCGTGATTGCCATGATGATTGAAATGAAGTGTGCTTTATTAAACATGATCAAAACCCCTCAAAAGGGGAGACAGCAATACTGCCCCCCCTCTTTTCACACTAGTTCTTTTAATAAGATAGTAATGTTGTTCCGTTCTTTATTTTCTTTCCGCTAATTGTACCGCATATAGTTTTAATATAATCGGACACATCATCAAACACTCTCGTACACCCCTTTGACTTTGGTTTACCAAGATCACTGTCGAAATAAACTTTAAGCTTGGCACCTTGAGACCACTGATAAGGAACTGACTCTGATTTGCCCCATACTCCCTTAAGCGTCTTATGTTTTTTTTCATAGGCCTTGTTAGGTTTGCATAACATGGTGTGTATGGAGTTTACATCGTTAAACATGCACTTTTGATAATACCAGAACTTTGACCTGTGTATTTTGGCCTGATATTTTTTGAATTTAAATACGCCAGAAGGAGTACACGTCTTCATCTTCCCACTTGAACAGGCGGTTGCTGGGTAATTCTTATCCATTACCCAAGTGCCATCTGGTGCTTTATTAAAAATGTAAACATGCTGGGTACCTTTGCTTAACCACACTGCGTAATCTGTATTGCTTGTTATACCCCAGTTATTAATAAAGTCCATACATGTTTCTGGGCTATATGGCTTGGCCCATGTCTTATTACCAAAGGCACCTTCACCAGCCTCATTCATACCATCCGGGTACCAGAAACGTCCCCCCTTTTCCGTCCCCATAGCTGAATAATGGAAGGAGATACTTTTCATATTAACCTGACCAAACCACAAATAGTCTTTTTTACTGTCACACCAAACTGCCCATCTGCCATTCGCTCTCATAACACCCACAATCTTTTTCCCTTTTCCGATTCTAGCTTTCTCTTTTCCGCCTTTGCTTTTTGTCCATAAAGGCTTATTTGCTTTGGTGGTGGCTGTTATATACGCAGGTCTGACAGTTACCCCCTTAACTGCTACGGATTTGTTGCCGACTACTTCTTCTGAATCCTCTGTTGCAGGATCATCTGCTTGCATGACCGGTTCGACCTTATATCCATAGTAAAACATACTTGACTGACAGCACAGAGGAAGCTTTACAGATCCAGTCTCTTTTTTAAATTGCCCATCTTGACCGCCATCACGAAATCTCATTTTACCAGTCTCATCTTCCGTGAACTGATCTGTCTCACTAATTTTAATGTTCGAATAAACTTTATTAAAACTACTGTCTCCAAAACTTGTAACTTTACCTTCATTGCCCTTCTCTTTGCCGCGGGCACGATAAATGTTATAAGCTACTGCTCCATCTACCGGTTCCCACTTCAGGATAACAGCAAGTCTTCCCGGAACAGTCTCAACGCCTGTTACCTCTCCACTAGGGGTGCCAACCTGATCACCGTTTGTCTGATTGGATCCAACCACTTCTTCATTGTCTTCACTCGTGACTTCAGGTTCTTCAACGTCACCGGAAGCGACCTCGTCTGAAACTGACGGCTGATCCAGCGGCGGTATCTCCTCTTCGTCACCGGTTGCCGCAAACGCAGGTATACTGCTTATTGAAAAAGCCATTATACCTGACAGCGCTAGACACCAAATCTTCTTCTTCTCAAATAATTTCATTTCTTTTCTCCAATACTTCTTTAACCATATTAATAAATCACACACAACTTACATTATGAATAATTGTACCTAATAAGGCGGTAATTATCAATAAAATGGAGCAATAAACCTTTCTATAAAATTGTTAAGAGTGTCCTGTCCGAAGTTGGCATTCTGTTGATTTTTCCACGCCTCAGTGTATAATTGAACTATGAAATATTCAGTAATCATCCCATGCTATAAGTCGTCACACACGATCCGTGAAGTGATCGAGCTTACCATGGAGGAATTCAGGAAATTAAATATTGATGACTATGAATTTGTCGCGGTGGATGACCACTCTCCTGACGGCGGCGAAACGATTGCCGAATTACGGGCTTTGGCAGAAGAATACGATCAGGTCACGGCCATCGAGCTCGCGAAGAACGCCGGGCAGCACAACGCTCTCATGGCAGGGCTAAACCATGCAACCGGCGACATTTTCATCTCTATGGACGATGATCTGCAGACGCACCCGAGCCAGCTTCATCTCCTGATCGAGGAGCTGAACAAAGGCTACGACATCGTCTACGGGTATTACCCGGAGAAGAAGCACAGCGTCTTCAGAAATCTGGGAAGCTGGTTCAATCATACTTCCGTCAGAATCCTGATCGGCAAGCCGAAGGATATGAAGACCTCCAGTTTCTGGATCATCAGAAGATACGTCCGCGATTACGTCATCCAGTATAGAAGTCAGTACACGTATATCCAGGGGCTGTTTCTCAGAACCACCGACAATATCTCCAGCGTTCCTGTCCAGCACTTTGACAGAGCGTACGGAACATCGGGATACACCTTCAAAAAGCTGGTGAGCCTTTGGTCGAATATTCTGGGATTCAGTATTGTCCCATTGAGGATCGCCCGCAATTTCGGCGCGGTGGTTGCGGCTATCGGCATCATCGGAGCCATCATCGTATTCATCAGAAAGCTCTTGGTTCCGGCCACTGCTATCGGATGGTCGTCCATGATGTTTGCCATATTCTTCTTCTCAGGCATGATGATGCTGTTTTTGGGAATCATCGGAGAATATCTGGGCAGAATGTTCCTGAGTATGAGCAATAATCCTCAATACGTGGTCAAACACGTTTATCATCGGACCGATCATGAGACTGACGATTGATTAAGATATGAAAAAGATTCTAATTCTCGGCGCGGGAAACGCGCAGATAGATGCTATCGAATATTGTCACAGACAGGGAATAACCGTAGCCGGCTGCAGTTATACGAATACTGATGCCGGTATTCCTTTGCTTGACGAATTTGAACAGGTGGACATCAAAGACATCGACGGCGTGTCGGATCTGGCCCGCCGCATCGGCGCGGATGCCGTCTATTCCGTCGGCTCGGATCTGGCCGTTCCAACTGCCATGGCTGTAAGCGAGCGATTGGGTCTTCCCCATTTCATTTCCTATGAAACGGCCATGATCTGTCATTCCAAGCACCTGACAAGGCAAAAGCTGGGACCGGATTTCGAAGGAAACCTGCGATTTCTCGTCTGCTCATCGGTGGAAGAAGCTGCGGCGGCAGATATCTTCCCGGCTATGATGAAGCCGGTGGATTCCCAGGGACAGCGCGGCTGTTTCAGAGTCGACTCGCGGGAAGATATCATCGCGCACTTTGCCACCAGTCTGGATTATTCCAAAGAAAAAAAGGTCATCATCGAGGAATTCGTCGACGGGCCTGAAGTTTCCGTCAACGCTTACCTGCAGGGCGGGGAGCTGCGGTTCGCCATCGTTTCCGACCGGTATGTGTTCGATGAATACCCGGGCGGCATCATCAAAAAGCACATGATCCCGTCCACGTTTACCAATGCTGACGCAAGCGCGGAATCCATCGACCTCACCTTCAGGGCGGCAAAGGCCGTAGGCGCCTATGACGGGCCGGTGTACGCGCAGATCAAGATCGACCGGGACGGTCACCCGAAACTCCTGGAAATCGCCCCGCGTCTTGATGGCTGCCACATGTGGAATCTCATCAAGCATTACTGCGGCGCGGACCTTCTGGACGCGACCTTCACCCACCTGCTTGACGGAAGCGCAGTGCTGACAGATGAATACAAATACCCTGCAGATACGTACAGTCTGACCTTTCTCTCCATGGAAACGGGAAGGACATTCGACCGATCGATCTATGATACCGCGGGAGCGGAGTACGTCTGCTGGTATTACGATACCGGAGATACGGTCCGTAAACTGAACGGATACATTGAGAAATGCGGATATATGATAAAAAGAGAGGAGCAGTCTTAAATTGAGTATTCAGAAAAAGCTTAAAAACTTCTACACTTTTTACTATCTGATGAGGATGCCTAAGTCCTTTGACAGAAGTCCTGCCGTGATGAAAGAAGAGCAGAACAGAAATATCCATAAGCTCATGAAAAGGGCGTATGAGATTCCGTTCTACAGAAAGCGCTTTGAAGCATCCGGCACGACGCCTGATGAATATCACTGCAGTGAGGATCTGACCAAGTTCCCGCTGCTCACCAAACCGGAGCTGCGTCTGTGGATGCAGGAGGAATGGGAAAACCACCCGGAGATTCATGATTCCGTCAACGTGCTCAGCACCAGCGGATCCTCAGGTACTCCGCTGAAAGTCCTCTACTCCCAGAGAGAGCAGGCCTTCAGTGACGCCAACTGGATCAGGGGCCTTTCGGTGGGCGGATACAAACCGCTGCGAGGCAAGATGTATTCTTTCCAGACCAGCCACAAGGACCCGAATCCTAAAGGCCGTGACTCCATCATTCAGTCTCTGGGATTCATGCGCAGAAAGGTCGTCTCCGAGGACTACTGCGTCGGCGACGGCGTGGGAGATACCATCCGGGATATCAACGAATACAAGCCTGACATGCTCTGTTTCAGGAGAAACTGCCTCGTCAGGATCGTGGCGTATGCCGAGCAGCACGATATGCCGCTGTGGAAGCCTAAATACTACGTGCCCGTCAGTGAAATGGTGGACGATGTCACCAGAAATCTGCTGACCAAAGGCCTCGGTCCCGGACTGATCGACGAATACGGCATCACCGAAATGGGCAGCAGCATGTACAAGTACCCGGGCAACGACTACTTCAACGTCTGCCACGATATGGCCGTGGTCAATATCTATGACGACCAGAATCAACTGGCGGATAACGGCAGGATCATCATCACCGCGCTGTATAAGAAGGACTACCCTCTCATCAACTATGACGTCCTGGATCTGGCGACTTCATACGTCAAGGACGGGCTGCGCTATGTGACGAAGATAGAGGGCAGGATGAACGATCTGGTCAAACACGAGGACGGCGTGGAATCATCGGCGCTGATGCTCATGAGAATCGCCAACCATACCGTAGGTCTGGCGCAGTTCCGATTCGTGGAGGAGTCCTATCATGACATGCTCATCCAGCTTGTCCGCGATCCGATGAATACCTCCAAATCAAAGGAAGAAATCGAGCAGCATTTCATCCACGAAGTGCAAAAGCTCTACGGCGATGAATTCGATATCAGGATCGAGTGGCTGGATGTCCTGCCGCCGGACAAGACCGGCAAGCAGCGATGCTTCGTCTGCAATGTGAAGTAAGGAGGCTTCTATGAAGATCATTGTCACCGGAGCCGGTGGTTTTGTCGGCAGACCGGTCATGCATAAGCTCAATTCGATTCCGGAGATAGAAGCTGTGCCGCTGTCCAGAAAGACGACAGATTACTCCGTCAAAAGCCTGAGAGAAGTATTCCGCGACGCAGAGGCGGTGATCCATCTGGCCGGCGTCAAGGGCGGCTCGGGATCGATCACGGATTTTCACGTCAACGAAGAAATCACCGAAAATATCCTCATCTCCATGGGAGAAGAGAAAGTCGGCAGGATCGTGTTCGCTTCCAGCAGGCTGGTATACTCCGATCCCCTTAAGATTCCGTGGAAGGAAGACTCCCCGCTGGAGCCTATGACGATGTACGGCATCAGCAAGGTGGCCTGCGAGTCCCTGTGCAGACTTTACGCAACCCGCTATGGGTTTACTTATGCCAACGTGCGCATCGCCCAGGTGCTGGGACCTGACGAAGGGGCACGGAATATGATGAATGTCTTTCTAGACACTTCCCTGCAGGGCGGTCAGCTCAGGGTCCAGGGCAAAAGCATCGCAAAAAGACAATACATCTACGTGGAAGATCTGGCGGATATCCTCTGCAGTCTGGCCATGGATGACAGCGGCGAGTCCCTCACCCTCAACGCGGGGATGCCTGCCGCCTACACCAATCTGGAGATCGCCCGCCTGATCAATCAGGTCTTCGGCAATGACACCCCGATTGAATATGACGACTCTTTCCCGGAGACGATTCAGTCTTCCGAGATGGATGTTTCCAATCTCATCAAAAAAACAGGCTCTGCTCCACGTGATATGGAGCAGGCCCTCAAGGATTTGTTTTTCAATATCAGTTCCAGGTGACATGCTTTCTCATCGCGTCCACCTTACGGCGGGCGTTGATGGTGAGATTCAGCATTTCATTGGCTGGAGTAGGTATCCCATGCTTCTTGCCGAGCTGGATCACAGTACCGGCGTATTCATCGATTTCGATCGGTCTGCCGGCTTCCAGGTCCTGAAGCATGGACATTTTTTTGTCCGGCGGATAATCGATCAGGAAGTCTATGATTTCATCGCAATCCTGCTGGGTGACGTTCACTCCTTCGGCCTTTGCGATTTCTACGACTTCCTCCATGCACAATTCCATAATGCGCCGTATCTCTTCTACCTGGCCGAAGAACCCGCACTCCACGTGGGTCTCCGCTGCCACCTGACTGCCGCCGATATTCAGCATCCACTTGAGCCACTGCGCCCTTCGCATATCTTCACAGACGGTGACATTTACACCAAGCGCCCTCAGCCTGTCATAAACCTGCTGGACTTCCGGCTTCATCTCCCGGTTGTCGGCATATCCGATCTGCATCTCTCCGAGAGTATTGAAGTACACCCTCCTTCCCATTCTATGGGCGTCCGTCCTGACGACGATTCCGTACAGGACTCTGTTTTCAGGGAATCTGCGGCGCAGTTTTTCTGTTGCCATGATTCCGTTTTGGATCGGTATGATGATGGTGTCCTGATTGATGAGATCGGCGAAATCCTCCGCTGTCTGCTCCAGACTGTACGTCTTTGACGCCACGATGAGGACATCCAGATCGATATTCTGGTCTTTATCCGAGTATACATTGGGATAGATCACATCGTTGTTTACCGATATGCCCTTTTGCCTGAATCGCTCCGCGCGCTCCCCTTTTGCCAGAACGTATACGTTCTCACAATCTGCCGCGTACATCTGTGAGATGAGACCGCTTCCTACGGAACCTGCACCAATAAGTCCTACTGTCTTGATCATTTTTCTTCCCTCTTTTCTCTTAACGAGATGCTCTCTTTTCTGATCGCCCACAAAAGCGGTACGATCAGCATCAATGTCAGCGCTGCCATAAGGACAGTATACAGCGCCGCGGCGCCCATGATCCCGTGATTGACCACGAACCATCCGGCGAAAATCTTTGCCGCCAGGGCAACAGCGCCATAACATACAAACAGTGATGAGTGTACTCTGATGATAGTGATGACTGTACTGTAGTAATAGGAATACGCTAAAAATCCCCCGCCGATCATGATGACACACAGTTCTTCTTTGAATTCCGACAGATCCACGCCGAATATGATCGACAAAACAGGAATGCCTATCGTATAAGCGACCAGTATGCCTAACAGAGCCAGACCCGCTATGATCAGGGTCTGCTTGATGATGGCTTTTTTCAGGATCGTGAATTTCTCCCTGGTGTGTTCCAGCCACAGCTCGGCATAGGATGTCAATATCGGATTGAAGATAAAGTGGGCGATCAGCATGACCACGAATGCCGGCATAAAAATACAGTTATACGTGGTCTGAATCTCCTCTGTCAGATGCGCGTCGATGGCGTATTTCGGCGCGTTGCTGATGTACATATTCAGGAACAGGCTGACGAACAGAGGGAATCCCTCGATGATCAGCATGCGTATCTTTTGCCCGTTCATGGATGGCTTCAGCGTGTCGCAATACGGTTTCACCACGTTGACCGATACGGTAAAGAACACCAGAAGCGATGCCATGAGACAGGTTATGGTGGAGATGATCAGATCGTGGGTGATGATCAGCGTGACCACATAAACGATGATCTCGGCAATATATCTGATGGCCGAAGCCTTTGCGGCAATATCCAGTCTGCCCTTTTGCTGCAGGTGTCCGTGCATCACATCGACATACGCCTGAATCAGACGCAGCATGCAGATCATAATTACGACTGCCGCCTTCTGGGCGCTGTAATCTCTGACCACAATGCCGTAGACGCAGTAGCAGATGCTGGCGATGATCAGGGCGGAGCACGTAATGACCCGGGCGCCGTGATATTCCGCGAAGGAGTACTTGGCGTTGATATCTGATGACTGGAATCTCCTGAGTCCGTACTGTCCGACGTACAGCATCAGCGCTGCCACAGCAAAGGCAATGCTGAATATCCCCGCGTCATATAGTCCGTTGGTCCTGTTCATGACCATGAGTATGACAGGACTCTCCAGCGCGGAAACGATAGCGTTTATGGCATTCCAGACGTAGGAGCTTCGCTTGATATTATTCGTTTTTTCCAGAGATTTTCTGATAAGGCTAAGCATAGCTATCTATCATTCCTGCCTCTTCGCATGCAAACTATTCCCGTGATGATGATCAGTATCAGACCGGCCAGCGTCGCTAAGATGCCTGCCCTGAGTCCTTCGGTATGATAATCCAGTGTGATCTCATGGCTTCCGGGTCCGACCTCAACGCCGGTGAACGCGACATTCGTTCCGTTGATCTTCTCGGCTTTTTTCCCGTCAACGCGGATTTCCCATCCGTTATCATCCAGAATCGACATGTATAATATGCCGCCCTTTGGCGAATTGATTTTGCCTTCTACATGATCGCTTTCGATTTCATGACAGACGAGTCTGTTTGCCTGAAGCCCTTCTGCGTATTTCTCATAGAGGTCCGTAGACATGACGGAAACCTTGATCGCGTCAAACTGATAGGCATTGCTGTCCAAGAATCTGACGGATATATCGCAGGTCCCTCCCTTCGTGTATCCCATGTTCACGGAATAGCAGGTCATTCCCGTAAGCCCCTGCTCCGAGGAGGAAGTATTCGCGATGGTCTTGCGGATCTTGCCGTCGGAAACGTAGATCCAGCACCTGTCATCGGGATCCGGAGTATGGATTCCTTCCAGCGTCACCATGAGCTGACCGGCAGGCGCGTTCTTGGTCCTGATGTCAAAGCCTCCCATGGTATCGCTGACATAGATGACGTTTTGATCCTCATCGATCTCACAGTCTGTCGTCCCTGAGAATTGATAATCCATGTCCCTGACATCCGTCTCGATATCCGCGGCGGTTTTTTCGGAAACCTCTTTCGCCGCGAAGTCATCATCCACTACCGCAGCCTGCAGCAGCGCCTGTTCTCTTTCGTGCTCGGTCAGTTTCATCCACTCGCTGCGTTTGATATAGCTGTCATATACCGTCCCCAGACCGATGCTGTATTTGCTTTTCAGAACATCCACGCCGTCTATGGTTTTGTCCTTGTTGAATCCATATCCCGCATAATCGGATGCGCCCGCAGGGCCGTTCACATCATTTCCGATGAAATACCTGACCCCCAGCAGCAGGTCTATCCCCGCTCTGTTGTCATTGGAGTTCGGAGAAGTACGTTTATAGTATCCCGCATTGTTGCCCAGCAGCTTGTGGAATTCCAGCCAGTCCGTATCAATGCTTGAGGAGAATTCGTAAACGGATCTTGTCCCGAAATACATGGTTTCGTTGACATCGCTTTCCAGTTCACGTTTCGTGCTGATCCCGTCAATCTGATCCACTCTGAAGAAATCATCATCCTTGATCTCCGCCGCCACGCGCTGAGGTGATGCCTGAAGCAGACTCTGCGCCTCGCCGATTTTAAGGTTGCCCTCAGGATAAGATTCCATCTTGAGGTTGTATGCGGTGATCAGGCTGACCGCCAGCACGCCGGTGACGGCAACGGTGCCCAGCCTGTACAGCGTTTTTCTCTGCAGGGCGAACCGGGAGTACATGATCAGTACGATCACGATGATGATTCCTGTCGCCAGGCAGTTGATAAAGGCGATCCTGACGGAGATGTCCTCCATCTGATGCCTGAACCAGACCATGTAAAGGCCATACAGTATATACGTCCCTAAGATAGAGATTTTGATCCATTTATTGCTGAGATATCTGGCGTCGAAGCACTCGGCAGCAGCCCACGCGAAGAAGAAGCTGAGCACGAACATCCATCTGCCTGTCATATAGCTGAAGAAGTTGAATGCGCTGCTGACCTCAGGGATGCAGACACCGATGATCAGAAGAGCGGTCATGATGGCCGGTGTCCTGCGTTTGAATATGCAGAACACGATCACAGGAATCATGGCCATGCATACTGCCGTGACGCCGATATAGGAATAGTTGCTGAATATGGCGCCCCATGCCGTCAGCTTGGATGGCAGTCTCAGATAGTCATCCATGGTAAACAGCGTCGGGATATCGATGCTGCTTTCGATGGTGGCGCCTCCGAATCTCAGCGCGGTCATCATGAACCCCATGGCTGACGTGACGATGCCCACCAGTCCGTAGAATATGAACAATCCCAGTTTCTTAAAGAACAGGGAAGCTTTCCTGTCGTTATATTGTGTAAAGTATCGCAGGATGAAATACGGTACCGAAATCAGTCCTATGATATAAGCCCACTGCAGGCTGACCAGCAGCGTATACGCAACCATCACCATGAACAGTACCGGGGATTCTCCCTGCAGGATCTTTTCCGCGCCCAGAAGAACCAGCGGCAGCAGAATCGTGGCGATCATGAAGTGCCCCTGGCTGACGCTGGTGACGATCAGCCACGGAGAAAAGCTGTAGGCCAGGCTCCCGATGATGGCCTGGAAATCCGTAAGGCGAACCTTGTATCCAAACAGCAAAAACGCAAATCCGGACAGATAGATCCTCAGCACCACGCTGAAGGAATAGGCCACATCCACGAATTTCGCCGGGAAGATCACCGCGATATAGTTGAGCGGATTGAACAGGCTGGCCACATTGAACTGGTAGGCGTCAGCCCCGATCCCTATGGACCAGTCCCAGGTATTGATCTGCCCGCCGGCAAACAGCCCCTCCAGAAAACGCTTGAATTCAAAGAGGAACATATATCGCTGGGACAGCCCGTCCTTATTGTCGATGCAATATCTCAGCAGTGTTTTATCGCCGGCGATAAAAACATAATACACTCCTGCTGCAATCAGGATGAACAGGGCTGAATATATGGCGATCTGCCGGAACAGATGCGGTTTTGTATTGTTTAATGTTTCCATCATTTGATTTGGCTGAGTATCCTTTCTGTGGCGTGTCCGTCACAGGCTGACATAAATTTGTTTCTAAACGCTTTGACTTCTTTGGCGTCGAACTGTTCCCCAACGCGGGATATATAATCAATGACCTCCTCCGTTGTCTTTACCACAGGACCCGGTGTCATCTCATCATAATCGTAGTAGAACCCTCTGAAGTCATAATAGTCATCCAGATCGTACGCGAAGAACAGCATCGGTCGTTCAAACAGCGAATATTCAAATACCAGAGAGGAGTAGTCGGAAATGCAGATGTCCGCCGCGCACAGCAGCTGATCGATCTGCAGATCGTCCGTCACGTCATAAGCAAAATCACTGCATTCCGCAGGGATAGCAGGCCGTTTCGTGACAAACGGATGGTGCTTGATCAAAAGCACATACTCATCTCCAAGCTTTTCTTTCATGGCAAACAGATCCAGTTCATCCGGCGAAACCGCCTCCAGGACTCTGCCCCTGAAGGTCGGAGCGTACAGGATGACCTTCCTGCCGCCGATGCCGCTAACCTTGTTTCTTACCTCACTCACAGCGTCATCGATAAAGGCCGGATCGAAGAACACGTCTGTCCTGCTGATGCCGAGAGGCTGCACCTGTCCCAGTCCCTCCAGGCCCATGGCTTCTTCATAGGCCCATACCACTTCGGGACTGGATACCGTGACGATATCGTAATTTCGGTGAAGCGGATACATCTTTTGCTTGTGATTGCTGCCGCCAAACTCCAGTTTCGCGGTGCTAAAGCCAAAACGCTTAAAGGCGCCGCAGGCATGCCATACCTGGATCACCGTGGTCTCCGGCCTCTTGCTGAATCCGCCTACCGCTTTGTTGGAGTCCGTGGTAAAAACGTACTCCGCCGTAGCCATCTCCGCCAGGAAATCCATGATTCGGTGATACTGCTCTTTTAATCTGAGCAATTCGAATCCGATGGACATCTCGATGATCCTGTATTCGCCGGACTCCTGCAGGCGTTCCTTGATCAGCTGCAGGCTGTCGGTCGTCTGCATGAATCTGGGCTCCAGAAGAATGACTTTGCCCTTCTCTACGGGAGCCTTTGCATGTTTCTTATATTGCGCAGGGTATACGAACTTGATGGTGATAAAATCGTATACTCTGCCGATCGCTCTCTTTACTAAAGGTGTCTTCATTTACATCCCTTTCATCGTCTCGATGATGCGCTCCGTGGAGTGTCCGTCGCAGCTGCTCATGAACTTCTCTTTGAAATCATGAACTTTCTGCTTGTCGAACATGGTATCGATGTTGCGGATATAGTGGATGATTTCCTCTGTACCCGTAACGATCGGTCCCGGCGCCAGCTCATCGTAATTATAGTAAAAGCCTCTCCAGTCGAAGTAATCCTCCAGGTCGTAGGCGAAGAATATCATTGGCCGTTCAAAGAGTGAAAACTCATAGACCAGAGATGAATAGTCCGATATGCAGATGTCAGCCGCGCAGATCAGGTCATCGATGGATGAATTTCTCGTCACATCGATGGCGAAAATGCCGTTGAGATCATCCGGTATCTCCGGCGGTCTCTTGACCAGCGGGTGATGCTTGGTGATCAGCACGTATTCGTCTCCCAAAGCCTTTGCCATTTTCTCGATATCCAGCATATCCGGACCCGCCGCGCTGGCGATCCTGCCCCTGAAGGTCGGCGCGTAGAGGATGATCTTCTTATCCTTCGCCGCAGGGAACATTTCGATGACCCTGTCCTTGGCGTCGCTGACGAACTTCTCGTCAAAGAACACATCCGTCCTGCTGATGCCGATCGGCTTGACGATGCCTTTGTTCTCCAGATGCATGGCTTCTTCGTAAGCCCAGATGATCTCCGGGCTGCTGACGGTGACGATGTCCAGATTATGATACAGCGGGTATCGGTCCTTTTGTTTCGTGTCACCGCCAAACAGTTTGTCGGCGGTACTGTAGCCGAACTTCTTAAAGGCGCCGCATCCGTGCCAGGTGTTGACCACTACCGTTTCCTTTCGCTTGCTGATGCATCCCAGGGTCTCGTTGGCCTCGGCGATCACGCCGTATCTGGCCGTAGCGAAATCCTTGAGGAAGGCCATGCCGCGCTTGAACTGATCTCTGTATCTGGCGTATCTGTCTCGCAGATAGTGTTCGTGTATTTCATATTCGCCGGTTCGCTCAAAAGCTTCGTAAATCTGCATGATGCTGTTGGTCATCTTATCCAGTCTCGGCTCGATGAATATGACCTTATGCGGATCCACCGGTTTCCTGGCGTTGATCTTATAGTACAGCGGATAGACGATCTTCCTGGTGATGAACTTGTATCCGTCTCTGATTTTCTGCAGTCTCCAGTTCTTGAATCTCTGACCGCGGGTCTCGATTCTGACGCTCTGGCTGTCGATGAATTCGGTGATTTTTTTGTCCTTATTGAGCAGTCTCTTATAGAGCATCCTGACTCTGAGACTCTTGGCGTATTTGCTCAGAATGTCTCCATCGTCCAGTGATGTGGCCATACTAAGGTAAGTTCTCTTGGAATATCCGGAGTTATTGTAGAGCCTGTTGATATCGTTCCACGTATTGCCGGTAAAGAGGACTTTCTTGCCTCTGAGGTACGGCACATAGAACATCTTGTTGCTCCAGGTGTAGTCCAGCTGATTGTAAACGGATCTTTCCTTGATTCTCACCAGCTCGTTGACATACGCCGCCGAATTGCTCTCGATCGGATAGGAAGTCTCTCCGTTCATGTGCACCAGAGGAACCGTGATAAAGTCATAGTATCCTCCGCTGCTGCGTTTGGACATGGAGTTGAACATCCTCCTGATGATGTGTCTGGAGAACAGCACCGGCTCGTCGATGAACATGACGAACCTTCCCTTCACGCTCTTCAGCGCCTTCTCCTTATACTTGGACACATTATCCAGATGTTTAACCGTGTGGAAATTCGGTTTTTCCTTCCAGAAATCGCTGATCATGCCGGCCTTCTTCTCGTCCAGCAGCACTTCGAAGGAAGGGAATATCTGATTGTACATGCTGGAAACCACATTCCCCACGATATCATCCGGAACCGAATCCGAGATCACGAAGCTCAGCACCGGTGATTCGGCCATTTCCTCCGTGGATATCATGATGGTCTTGTGCATTTCCAGATCCGGATTTTTGCCGACCACCTTTTCTTCCCACATTGCCGGGAAGATGCGTTCCTTATACTCCAGGATCCGTTTCGTGATGATGTCGATGACTTCCTGATCCAGCTTCCATGTAAACCGGAAGAAGTCATCGATGAGATTTACGCTGGTGAATCTGACGTACATATCCGAACGGAATTCCTTATATTTGCATTCCAGTTCTTCCAGGGCCGCCGGCGTATCCAGGCCGCGGTCCTGCAGATCCTTTAAGGATATCTCGTAGCTCTCCTCTACAGCCTTTTCCATATAATCAAAGGCCGTAAGCATGTCGTTGATCAGGCTCACGTTCAGCAGCTGTGTCAGGGATTTGCTCTCCCAGAATACTCTCCTGACATATCGGTAGACGATGGAATTGCAGCCGCTGATCTTATTGCATTTATGCGCGAACTGGTACGTGAAGACTCCGTCCTCTGTGTGCTGGATAGGGACGAACCGCAGGTGGTTATCTTCAATGACCTGCCGTTTGAACAGCTTATTCCATACGGAGAAGGTCCTGTTCATGTTGAAGTCGAACTTGTCAATTTCCTTCTGGGCCGCCAGTTCGATCAAAGGCTGCGGAATGTGGACTTCGTCCAGACTTTCAATTTCCGCAAGACCGATGACCAGATCGGCCATCTCCTCTCTGGCAACGCGGTACATGGCCTCCAGTGAAGTCTCCGGCAGCTTGTCGTCAGAATCAAAGAACGCCACGTAATCTCCCCTGGCATTGTCCAGAGCCAGATTCCTGGCGGAGGCTACGCCGCCGTTTTCCTTGATCAATGATCGGAATCTCGGATCCTCCGCACAGAACCGATCGATGATTTCCTGGGAATTGTCCGGCGATCCGTCATTGACGATAATAACTTCAAAGTCAGTAAAGGTTTGATCCTTTACTGACTTCAGCATGTCTTCCAAATATGTTTCAACATTGTAAACAGGTACCACTACAGATATCTTAGGCGCCATAATCGTCTCCGTTCTTACTTCTTATCTTTCTTAGTATCTACCATTTCGTTGTAATATTCGATAGCGGAATCTATGTCGCTGTCATACATGAGCTTGCCCTTTTTCATGACGATGCCCCGGTTGCAGAATTCCTTGGCCACATTCGTGGCGTGGGTAACGAAAAGCATCGTGACATTGTTTTCTTCCACCAGATTGTTGACTTTCTCACGGCACTTTTTTCGGAATTCCTTGTCTCCGACACTGAGGGCCTCGTCCACGATGAGAATCTCCGGGCGGATGTTGATATTGATGCCGAATCCCAGTCTGGCCTTCATGCCGCTGGAATAGGTCCTTACCGGCTGGTCGATATACTCATCCAGTTCGGCAAAGGCCACGATGTCATCCTCAAGCTCCTTGATTTCTTCTGTCTTCAGACCGCAGAGCTGGCCTTTGAGATATATATTTTCACGGCCTGTCAGTTCCGCGTCGAAACCGGAACTCAGCTCCAGCAGGGCGCTGACCCTGCCGTTGACGATGATTTCTCCTGATGTCGGATAGGCGACTTCGGTGATCATCTTGAGTATGGTGGACTTGCCGGCTCCGTTCTTCCCGAAGAGCGCAACGGATTCACCCTGCCTGATGGTGAAACTCACATCGTTGACAGCCAGCTTCTTCTTGTATTTGATCTTGTTGGTAAAGATCGCCAGGAACCTCTGCTTATCACTCTTATACAGCTTGTAGCGTTTGGTTACGTTTTTTAACTCGATTACTATTTTTCTATTATCTTCCATATGTGCTCCTAAAGTACGTCCGGGATCTCTTTGATGAGTTTTCTGTATGCCCATACTGCCAGCATGAACATCACGATGGTCATGCCCACAAAGATGAGCAGCTGCGTAGGCTCTTCCCAGAACCAGACTTTGAATATGAACGCGTTTCTATATCCGTTCGCCACATAGGTGATCGGATTAAAATACAAAACCTTCTGCAGTGCAGGGATCCCGATCCTGCTTACGTCCCACATGATGCCGGATACCCAGAACAACGCCTGCGTCACCGACTTCACCAGGTTCAGGAAGTCCTTGCTCATCGCGGCCAGCATTGACGCGAACAGCCCCCAGGCAGTAAAGAATACCAGCATACAGAACATATAAAAGAATATCTCAAGCCAATAGATATCCGGAAAGTGCCCGGTGATGATAAACAGCAATACCACCAGTATCATCAGCGAGATGTGTATCGCCAGCTTCGCAAAGGCTGTAAACGTCGGGATCGTGGATACCGGGAATTTCATCTTCGTAACCAGATATTTGTACTTGCGTATGGAATTGGCGCCCTGGGTGATCATATCACTCATGCACTGCCATGCGATGTATCCCGGCACCAGCCACAATACGAACGGATAGCCGTTTTCATCTCCGCCGACTCTCAGTCCGTAAGTGAAGGCGAACCAGAAAACGAATATCATAATGGTCGGCCTGACCAAAGCCCAGGCCCATCCCAGGGCCGCGCCGCTGTAGGTCTTGATGATATCGGCTTTGGCAAGCTTAAAGACCTGATACCGCCATTGTATATGCTCAGTTATAATTTGCTTTAATGTACTCACTTATCGTCCTTTCCAGGTTATTTATTCCAAACCATAATTGTTTTTCCGCCGGCCTTATGAATGTCCGCTTCAAAAGCCTTTGTGAAATCTCTGATATCTCTGACGTCGATCACTTCGCCCACGAGATAATCAAGATAGTTTACCACTTCCGGGTTTTTGTCATAGAAATCCAGGATCTCTTCGAAGTCTTTGCGTCCGCTTCTGCTGCTTCCGAATATCCTGAGACCTTTCTCCAGTACCATTCTGGTATCGATCGGCACCGGATTTTCGGATACGCCCAGAATCGAAATCGTTCCTTCCGGATTGATGTAATTGTCGATGATCTGATTGATGGCAACGCCTGAGGCCGCGTTTCCGATGCACTCGAAGGCATGATCCACTCTCAGATCCTCCGGGATCTCGTCCACATGATACGTGGCGTCCGCGAAGGTAAAGTTGCTCATCTTGTCATTATCGATTCCGAATATGCTCAGCTTCGTATCCGGCATTCTGTACTTGATGAACAGCGCCGTGATGAAGCCCAGATTTCCGTCTCCCCAAACGCCGATATGATTTCTTCTTTCATGAGAAAATCTCTGGAATCTGGAGATGGCATGATAGCTGACGGAAGCGATCTCGGTGAACGCCGCAACTTCTTTTTTGATGTTTTTCGGAAGCCTGACGATCCTGTCTCTTCCCATGGCCACATTGTCCTGCATGAATCCGTCAAAGCCGCTGGCTCTGAACTTGCTGGATCTGAGATAGTTCTCGGCGATGATGTCGTCCTTTTCTACCGGAGTGTTCGGTATCATGACCACGTATTCACCCTCTTTGAATTCTCCTTCAGGGTCGTGGACCACGTATCCGATCCCCTCGTGGATGAGAGCCATCGGCAGCTTTTTCTTCAGGACCTCCGGGGCGCGCTTGCCCTGGTAATATCTCTGGTCCGCATTGCAGATGGACAGATGTGTAGGTCTTATGATGACTTTATCATCCGTCAGATCGATGTCTGTAAATTCTGTTTCGAATTTTCTCGGTTCAACTAGTCTATATACTGCGTTAAGCATTTAATTCACACCTTTCAATAAAGTTTCAGCAACGGTAAGATCATACGGATAGGTAACCTTGATGTTAAAGGTCTCTCCATCTACGAGGTGGACTTTTTTGCCCTTGATGACGTAGATTTTCGCCGCGTCCGTAAGGATCTCCTTTTCCTCATCCGTCAGGGATTCGTATGTCTCCTTCAGTTCCTTGGCCTTAAAACTCTGCGGCGTCTGTCCCTGATAGAGTTTGCTCCTGTCCGGAATATTGCTGATCAGCTCGTTATCCAGAGATTCAACGATGGTATCCGTTGCCGGGATAACGGTATCGCA
The DNA here is from genome assembly GCA_030530285.1 of Bacillota bacterium. GTDB lineage: Bacteria > Bacillota > Clostridia > Peptostreptococcales > Anaerovoracaceae > Lentihominibacter. The sequence goes on from JAUMVD010000006.1 coordinate 27,369, forward strand.
TGCGCCGTATTCTTCAGCCGCCTTGATGTTATCCTCGATGATCCTGTATGTGACGAACGGTCTGACCGCGTCGTGCGTAACGATGATGGTATCGTCGTCCAGGCCGTATTCATCCTCGATATATTTGATGGCGTTCATAATGGTCTCATTGCGAACGGCTCCGCCCTGTATCACGGCGACCCTGTCCATGTCAGTCAGATGTTTCTTAAGCAGGTCCTTCGTATGTCCGATCCACTGTTCCGGCGTCAGAACGATGATTTTCTCAAACTCGCCGCACAGAACGAACTTCTCTACCGTGTGGACGATGATCGGTTTATCGCCAATCGAAAGAAACTGTTTCGGCTTATCAACATTTCCCATTCTGCTGCCGATTCCTCCGGCCAGTACAACTCCAAAATTCATATTATCCTCCCATCTTGCTGTTAAAGTTGTTTGATCAAAAGATTACCTATTTCTTCAGTACATCCTTTTTGCTTTTCTATGTATTTATCAGCAAAGGCTTTGATCCTGCCTTTGTCGTATTTACCCTCTTCGATGGCTCTGATGATGTCGGATGCGTTCCTGCTCATGAAGCCCGGCATTTCTGCCTTGTAATCCAGATAGAAACTTCTCTCGCCCTCGTACTCGTCTATGTCGAAATCATAGAAGAACAGCGGCAGTCCCTTAAGGGCCGCTTCATAGGTTATGGCTGAATAATCCGTCACCACATAATCACAGGCGCAGAACATATCCATGGTGGAAAATTTCCTGTCGACGATAGCCCTGCCGGTATCGATGCTGCCTTCCGTCAACGGATGCATCTTGATCACCAGATTGAACCGGTCGAAATCCACCGCCTCTATAAACTTCTCCGCCGCCTCGGTCATATCGAAATTCTTTCTCAGCGTCGGCGCGTAGAGGATGGTTTCTTTATCCGCCAGCTGCGGATATACTTCGCGGATCTGCTGTTTTACCGACTCATCACGCTGTCCGTCCAGCAGCGCGTCTACCCTGGGAAGTGACATGATGGTCAGTTTCTCCGGCGAATAGCCAAAGGCTTCCGCAAAGGCCGGTCTGCTGGCCTCACTGCTGGTAAAGATGAAATCGTAATTCTCGTGCATGCCCATGGCGTTTGCCAGCCGGCTGCTGTGCCCTTCCTTCATATCCAGGATGCTTCTGCTGAACTTTTTCATCGCGCCCAGCGCGTGCCACATCTGCACCACCTTGACGCTGTCCCTGTGCTTCGCCAGACATGCCGCGATGCAGTAACTGTCCAGCACGACCACCTTGGATGTGGCCATATAATAGAGCTGGGTCAGTACATGGCACCCGTATGCCAGCGCGCCTGCAGCGCCGGGTTTCATTTTCCTGCAGAGGATCTTCGTCTCCACGTCCCTGTCTTCGCAGAATGAAACAAGAGCTTTGATGTCATAAGACGGATGATCGCTCTGACGGCTCATGAACACTATTCTGTTTTTTGTGGGCAGTGCTCCAAACAATGAGTATACCACGTTCAGCAGGCTTCGCCCAACCCTAATTATCGCTGTTTTCATTAAATATCAAATTCATGACGCGTTCCGTCGATCCGCCGTCGCACGCGTCCATGAACATCTCCCTGAAATCCTTTCTCTTGTCAGGCATGGTATCTTCCGCCAATATGGCGTCTGCCAGTTCATTCTGGGACACGGCTGTCCTGCCGTAAACATATCTGTCAAAGGGATAATACAATCCCCGTTCGGATATATATTCATCCAGATCGTACGTGTAAAATACGATCGGCTTATCCATGAGTGCGAACTCGAATATCACTGAGGAATAATCGGTGACCAGCACATCGGCTGCCACCAGAAGCTCATTGATATCCGCATCTGACCTGTCCATAAAGTAGCCGTCGTACGCACGAAGATCATAGCCGCTGCCATGCGCCTGCATGTTCCTGTATGCCGCCGGATGCCACTTGAATATGACTCTGTACTCATCTCCAAGCTGCGCTTTGAGTCGTCCCAAATCGAGTTTTCCCATGTCGTATCCGGCTTCGCTGATCCTGTTGCCGCGATAGGTCGGCGCGAACAATATGATTTTTTTGCCGGCCGCATCCGGATGATCGGCTGCGAACTTTTCTCTCACGCGGGCTTTATACTCATCATCAAAGAAGATATCCGTGCGGGGTATGCCCGTCGCAGCCACCTTGTTCTCGCTGATATCAAAGGCCTGGGCGTAGCACCAGTTGATCTTCCGGCTGCTGGTGATGGCCTTCGTATATTTCCTGTGGCCTTTGCTCACTCTGACCTTGCCTGCCGCACCGTCAGGTCTGCTGAATCCGAACATCTTGAAGGCTCCGGCGCCATGCCACAGCTGAATGATTTCCTGATTCTCGGCCGGATCGATGAATTCCAGATAATCCAGCACGTCTTCCAGAAAGATGTATTTCGCGGAAGCAAGACCTTTCGCTACGGCCGTCACATCTGCGCTTGTTCTGCTGTGCAGCTGCTTGGCTCTGCAGTAGATCATGATATCCAGTCCCCTGTCTTTCAGCGCGTCATGGATGCATTTCATGTTTCCGTGCAGCTCATCGCTGGCATCCGTGACGAAGAAGACGCGATCTTCCCTGACCTTGCCAAAACACCTGTGCAGGCGGTAGGCCGCTATGAAAAATAATATTCTAACCGCAGTTTTTATTGACATACTCGCTCAGATCCTCGTAAAACTCTTCCGGCATCATTGCCTTGAGTTTTTTGACATACTCCGCCTTGTCCTTTTGGTCGACGATATCGCAGTAAATATCAAAAAGTTCTTTGTCGAACATAAATCCCATTTTCCACTTATAGTAGTATCTCGTGTACTCGTCATAAGTGCGGAATATTTCTCTCAGTTCATCGACTCTGCCCTCTTCGTAAAGTTCCTTGATTTCTTCTTTTCGCGGACTCATTTCCTGCCAGAGTTCGAATCTCTGTATCGTTCTCTTCACGAATCGCCAGTCAGCGTCGGCTGCCTTTTTTTCAGGTCCCACCTGATAGGATACGAAGGCGTCGTAGTCGGCTTTGCTCCTGGCTGCCGCCTCCGGATCGATTCCCGCTGCCTTTGCCTGTCTGATCAGTTCCTCAAACGTGATCGCGGTATCGATTTCGATGCCGCGACCGTTTGCCGGATAATCCGATTCCTGCAGTTTCGCTTCACCGGAAACGGCTTTGATCAGCTTTTCATGATCGGAATATATGCTGAGTTCGATTCCCTCGAAGCTGATCCTTTTGGTTTCGGAAGTGATGGCCGCGTCTATGGTTCTCTTTGTCTTCCTGTCGACCTTGTACCAGTATTTCTTTTCTCCGCTGATGTCGTTTCCGGTGATTTTCGCAAAGTTCTTTCGCGCAGGCGATCTGCGCCTGAGAAGCTTGCGGGATGTCAGCAGCCCTTTGGTCAGCTTCTTCGTCTTATCCTGCCCGTAGGCCAGCCAAAACTCCGGATACGTCAGAGAATTCATCTGGGTCATTTTCTCAAATGTATCAAACACTCTGCCGAAATCTTCCTTGCCGCGCAGAATCCAGATCCTGACATAGATGCCTTTGTGCTGATATTGATTGCCTGCCGTCATATCCCACAGTGTGGTGGACGTATCCACATATCTGCCGAAGAACCCGTCCATCTCCGGATCGTTTGAAAGATCCTCCAGCACCCTGTCCTTCGGGGCTGATGCTTTAACGGCATCGCTGAATCTGACGTAATCGGCCGGTTTCATGACGATTTCCGCCAGATACTCATTGTTGGTAAAGCCGCCGGCATGCGCGGCCATGTTGGCTGTGTTTTCTGTCAGGGAATACTCGATCTGTTTACCCCTGCAGATCTCATCTATCTCGGCAAGCAATGCCACGACTCTTTCCTGTACTCTCAGCATGACATTGCTCCTTTCACCTTATTCTCGATATCCAGTCTGAGCGTTCCGTTCTTAAGATCAGGATAGGACCTCTCATAAAGCGCAAAGGCCTTTTCCTCATCTCCCTGCTTCCAGTACGTGTCTCCCAGATACTTGATCAGTTCCGGATCGTTTTCGTACTTGGTGAGAAGCTCGTCGATACGCGCCCTGCATCTGTAAATGTCATCCTTGCTGATGGCGTCATGCGCGTCGTATTTGACGCGGCCGATCTTCACGCACTTCAGGTGGGAATACTTCTGTTCCGCCAGGTCCAAAAGCTTCCTTCCCTCGTCGTATTCGCCGTAATCGAATCTGGCCTGCATGTAGAAGCAGGTATCCAGCAGATCTTCCACATCCTTCAGGGCGCCTTTGATCTCGCCTCTTACTTCTCTGTACCTGTGGAAGAACTTGCTGACTTTGCCGAACCCGTTGAACTGTTCGATGTAGTTCAGCAGAGCGACTCTCATGATGTCTTCCGGCAGATCGATGATATACGCCCAGTAAATATATGCTGAGGAAAACTGCTTCTGGTAGTACTCACTGAACAGATCGCTCAGCACGGATCCTTCATGGCTGTCAAGCAGCGCCTGGATATCCAGGTTTTCACGTTCGATCCTGCTTTTGATGGACCTTGCCACTCTGAAGCTCTCAAAGGCGTAGATTTTTTCGATGGACTCTTTTTCCTTCCAGCCCTCCAGCACTTTGATGTCCTTGAATTTCTTCCTGTGATCCAGAACTTCGTCCTTGTTCAGGAAGCGCATGTAATCCCGGATATAGCACTTCGCAGGAACCGCTGCGCTGTGAAGATCACTGTGGATCTTAAAGTTTCCGGTCTGCATCATGATCCAGTAATCATCGCCGTACTCCATCCGGAACTTTTCGATGAACCGCGGCGCCAGCGGCAGCCTGCAGTCCTCGAACTCGTAATATCTGGTTTCGCCCTCGAACCACTCTCTCGGCATGGTCAGCGCCTGACGCTTGCCGCCGGTAGTGTAGAGATACAGATCGAATTCCTGCACGTCCCTGTCAAAGAGCCGGGCTTCCATTTCTCTGACCACCGCGTCTCTGCCTTCGGTTTGGCTCCTCTTCTGCATTTCCTTATACAGCGCGATAAATTCGTCCGTTCTGCCTGCCCTGTGCCTGGTGATCTCATTCTGGAATTCATCGTATACCGTATAGAGATTGATAAACTCCGCCTCCTCGCCTCTCGGCACCGGAAGCAGGATGAAGATGTCTATGACTTGCCCTGCGGGAGCGTCTTCATTCCAGAACTGGCATGACTGGACGATCTTGGTGTTCTCCAGATTGACGTACCTGCCGAATACATTGATCTGTTCTGGCACGCTCTTGCTGTTGACCACGATTCTTTTGGTCTCGACCGTCCCGGCGTTCACCGCTTGTTCGAACTTCTTATAGTTTTCCCAGGTCATGGCCAGATCCGCGTCGTCATCCCACGGAATGAATCCTCCATGCCGGAAAGCGCCCAGGGCCGTTCCCGAATCCAGATAATACTGGATGTCATTTTCACGGCAGATACTGTCGATTTCCTTCAGGAGCTTCAGCAGTTCTTCCTGTGATTCAGTTTTTTTGTGTCTGTATATGAAATCTCTCATTTCTTATAATCTCGCCTTTATATCTGTCGAACTAATACCCTCTGTTCTGGTGAGTCTTACCACTTCTCTGCCGTTTTCTTCGCACCACTTGACCGCGCGCTGGAATCCTTCGTGATTCTGATCGCCGCCAATGGCGAATACATCGAAATCGTGTTTCTTGATATCTTCATCGATTGCCTCGTAAGTGACGACTTCATCCACATATTTGATGGCTTCTACCAGCTCGATTCTCTCTTCGGTTGAGTATAAAACGTTGGCTTCAGGCTTGAATTTCAGGATGAAATCGCCTTCCTGAACGGCGACGATCAGATAGTCGCCCAGCGCCTTTGCTCTCTTGAATAATCTCAGGTGTCCCAGATGGAAATAATCGTATACGCCGACTGTAAATACTTTTTTCATGGTTCATTTCCTTTCATCAATGATATCCAAAAACTTTTCTAATGAGTATACCAGCCATTTCTGGTCTCCTGTCATATAGTCCGTGCAGTGAGGCCAGAACTCTTCTCTAGTCGGTCCTGCCCAGTCCTCGAGCCATTCATTCATTGGTCTGGGCATCGGTGTCTTAGGAGGTACGGTGAATCCCGGATAAAGCTTCTCAAATACTTCCCGCACCAGATATTTATTTTCGCCTTTTCTCACTCTCTCAAGATCCAGCGGAACATCCATAATCGTGTGAGCGTACGGCGCGAAAAATTCGATTCCCGCCATACCGCACGCGTTCCTGTACGAATTCAGCGAGGCAGGCGCTTCATAAAGGCTCAGAAACGGGAGGACATCTATGTATCCGTCCTTTTCATATTCCAGATACGGTCTGATATCCATTTCAACGTCTTTGAGCGCTCTGTGCGGCATCAGGAAGGACCATCTGTCGATGAAATCACCGATCGGCCAATCCCTCGCCAGCAGATTGCTGTGACCTCCGTATACGCAGTCTGCCGTTTCTCCGAAAATGAAGCAGTCACATCCGTCAGCCTTTGCCTGAAGGGCGGCCTTGTGGATCTGCACTTCAATGGAATGGATGGGGGCTCCCTTTCGCTTCATGAGTGGAATGGAAATCTCCTCCATGTCCTCCCAGTAGACCGGAACGATTTTGTGTTCCATACCGTCCGGCACCGCGTATTTGATGTACTCCGCAGCCTGAGGGCTTTCATCCGTCACCTCGATTCCCGGAACCACACACTTGAAGGTATAGGCTACAGAGCCCTCCGGCATGAACTTCAGCAAAATGGCGGAATCGATACCGCCGCTGAGGGCCAGCGCGCATTTCTTTTTGCCTCTGGTATATTCCTTCATCTGCCGCTCCAGAGAATCATACAATTCCTGACTGTTGTGGATCTTTTCCCTGTCAGCAGGCATCGGCAGATAGTTTGGAGGGTAGTCTTCCGAGAAACACTTGGTATCGTCGGAGATGATCCTGTACATGAGAAATGAGCTCATGCAATATTTTCTGTCACTACTTCTCATCTTTCAGACTGGTTCCTCTCACCGCTTTGAGCGCCTCAGAAATCTTCGTTGACGATATTCCCTTGGTATATGGGAAATATACGATCTTGATTCCGTATTCGGCAAATTCCTTTTCGTAGTTATTCCATTTTTCTGTGCCGTACCAATCATCACCGACGAACAGATAGGACGCGCCCAGCTTTTTGCACGCTGTCAGTTTGTCCATATCGTACTGCGGTATGGCTGCGTCGACATACTTGCAGCTGCGAACCAGCTCGATGCGATCCTCAAACGGGATCATGGCCTGCTTGCCCTTATACGATACCAGCTCGTCGACCGTAACGCCCACGACCAGTTTATCGCACATACCTTTCGCGTTTTTAAAGAGATTCAAGTGACCAACATGGAACAAATCATATACACCTGTCGTATAGCCTATAATCATAGTCTCCTCCTGTCTGATATCTTACTCTATTCCGTGACGCGCCAGTATGTCGCTGGCATATTGAAGTTTATCTCCCACATAGACTTCGTGGATGACGCCTATGTCCATCGGCAATGAGTAGTAATCGCCGAAATTCATCTTAAGATACTGTTCGCAATTCTTAGGCACCGGATACATCTCGCCGCCGAACTCTCGCTCCTCAAGCGGGAACATGTCGTCACAGGCAAACAGCCTCTGCCACTTGCCGCAGACCGTATCCAGGCTTCTGTAGATGTATTTGTTTTCCTTGACTTCAGGAAGTGACTGCAGCCCTTCGGCAAAGACAGTTTCCATCATTTCCTTGTCCCTGCCGCTCTCCAGCGCTTCATCAGCGTAGGATCTGTCCATCACGTCCTTAAGCGCTCTGGATTTCTTACGCATCGCCTTCCTGCAATCGGATATCTCCTTCCAAATCTCCTCCTCGGATTTCTCCGGATCACCGGCGTAATCATAGGACATGACATCGATGAAAAACGGGCAGTTCTCATCTCTGAAGGTGACCTTGATTAGCTTCTGCGTATTCACGATTCCTTCTGTCCTGTAGTAGTAATCCAGTTTCAGTTCTTCGTGATCATCCAGAATCGACCTTAGCTGATCGATATGATTCCGCGTCATAGCCACGTCGACGTCGTCATCCCATGGGATGAATCCCTTGTGCCTTACGGCTCCCAGCAGGGTTCCTCCGATCAACCAGAACCTGAGTCCGTTATCCTCACAGATCCTCTTAAATCGGCGGAGTATTTCTCCATTGCCCTTTTGGAGCAGAGAAATATCTCCTCCCCAGGCCGGCATTTCCATGAAGACGCGCTTCTTGGTGTCCAGAAGCGTCTCTCCTTCTCTGGAATTCTGCATCCAGAAAATAAACTCGTTCTTTCTGTTCTGCGACGGATCCAGCTTATCCAGATTCTTTTTTAGTTTTTCGATGTCTTTTTCGATCTTGTCCAGTCTCTTGCCATTTCTTAAGGCGGCTCTGTAGGCCGGTGAGATCCTGGCGATCCTGTTCATAATATTGCTCATATCATTCTACTGGCGGTACCAGCTGCATATTGAGATTGTTGATCGGGTCGCTGCCGGTGTATCTGTAGAGCTGATTGATCTTCATGATATACGACAGCGTTTCGGTCTTGTTTGATTTGTTGTTATCAAAAACATCCGGTTCCAGAGAGACTGCAATGACCTTGCGACTAACCTGTGCAAGCGGTACTACATATATACCTTCGTCGAATGTAGTTTTCTTCTTCGCCTTAAGCTTTGCCGCACTTCTTGTTCCCGCATACTGTTCAACCTTGATTGAAGTTCCTTTGTTCATCTCATAAACATCCACACCGTTAGCCTGAAGCACATTAACAACAGTATTGGCATTTTGGGCTGTTTTTGAGAATACATAAGCCGTAGGATAAGGTCTTGTCTTTTTTGGTTTATTCCAAGTTACAGACGTGCCGTTAGCATATGCATTTTTAATTTGTCCGAATATAGTCATAGTCGGTCGTTTAAAGCTTAAAGCTTTACCTTGTTTGCTCTTCAAAATAAATTATTTGACTTACTAAAGGTCTTCCCCTTCTCAATGTTCAAATTTCTAGCAACAGATACGTCCTTTTTGATCTTGTCGCTGTTTGTTATTGATAATTCAATTATACTATGTATTGATACGCACTGCGAATATACCCTTCTCTGAAAGTGATCCTTACCCTCTCTCAGACCCACCGATTCAACAATCAGAGAAACGGTATCGTACATGCCATAATAACCTCTTGAGGCAGTACTGTTAACAGTCGACAAATAGTAGAATGGCCTAAGACCTGCTGATTGATTCGTTTGTAATGATTTCTTCGTGATTGTCTCACACCAAGTTCTTATTTTACCATTTGTATTTGGATTGTCCACTCCACGAATCTTTATGTCTTCCAAATGTTTTATTACTCCCGCATTTGTAACTTTTTCTTCAGCCCTTGATTCATGGGTGTCTACTGTTACTTCCGGCATAATTATGTTAAACATCCAGTGTACTTGTCTAATTCTGTCAGATTTCAATCTAAGGGCATCCCTATTAAGATCAATATTATAAGATGCACCATCATCCAAGGTACTATATCTTGAAAAAGCGTCAGACCCTTCAGGGTTGATGCATGGTATAATGTACAGATCGGCATTTGCCGCAACATATTCACCGAAATCACCTGCAAGTTCTTTGACAATATACATGGCTGCCTCGCCAGAAGCAGGTTCATTGCCGTGAACTTGAGCCTGATAGCATATCTTGAGTTTGCTGTCCGCACTTACGATAGCCGCAGCTTCCTCGGCATTCGCAGCTGCAGAAAGATCAAGATCCGTACAAAAAATCACAGGGACGTAATCGTCTAGATAGAACATGTGGAGTCTGTCAGATCCGCTTACAATGTCTTCCAGATAAGCAACTCTTTCCTCTGCGCTTGTAAATTCGTGCGGTCCCTTATCTTCTCTGAATGCAGGCGTGTCGAAACTCATCAGCCCCGGCAGGTCTGATGTGCCGTAAAACTTGTCTTCTACCTGAGGATTCCACCTAAAGAAGTATTCATCCGGTTCCGGTCCATTCCCTGTCATGAGATCCGTTCCTGCTGCGATGAGTTTCTCTTTCTTTAGATCTCCTGCCTTGACATAGAAAGGCTGCTTAACCTTATAGTATCCCGGTTGATTGATCCACATACAGTAGATGCCTTTTGTCAGGAGGTAAGTCGTTCCGACTTTGGCTGAAATCTTGGCTCCGGATCCGTCAAACTTCTTTCTCACCGTAACCTTGAAGCCTTCCGGCGCTCCTTCCGGAGCAACGATGGTGACCTTGCAGTGCTTCTTGTCCGGTTTGATCAGCGTCGACGGGTCCACTTCCTCCGGCGCCGGATCTGTAATGTCAGAATCCGCATCACCAGGTTCCGTATTAATTTGGCCCGGTTCTTCTTCTGAACCCGCTTCTGCATCGCTCATCTCGTCCAGCGTCATGATCTGCGGTTCGCTGGCCGCGGTGTCCGTTTCCCCGGCAAAAACCATAGGGCTGTACATCGTGGACGCGATCACGATACTGACCACCAGAGCTGTTAGCGTTTTAAGTGTTTTGTTTAATCTCATTATCCTTATTCCTCATTTCTTTCCGATTTTTCCTTTGTTCCGTCGTCTGCGTTTTCTTTGGTCCCTTCTTCTTTCTTTTTGTGATTCTTTCTTATCGTATTATCTACAGGATACATAGTATCGTGTATGGCTTTCTTGGCCTTTTGCACTGATTCCTCCGTCGGGAATACGCAGGAAAGTTCCATGTTGCCCATGCTGTAGCAAGGCGCTCCGCCCGTGCCGCCGGAAACGTTTACGGTATTTACCGTCCACGTCTGCTTCATGTTTTTGAGCGTGAGCTTGGCCAGCTTCTTCAGATCCCGATCTGTAAGGTCGGTGTACATTTCATCTTCCACCGCGTTGAGCAGACTGGAGTATCTGGTCAAAATGACCTTGCTGCTGGTGACCTTCTCGATGGTTGCCTTCAGCACCTTTTGCTGATTCTTATTTCTCTGCATATCGCCGTCAGCGAATGACTTTCTCTCTCTGGCGAAATACAGGGCAGGTCTGCCCTTCAGATGGTTCCAGCCTTTTTCATATGAGTAATCGGCTATTGCCGATGTGAAATCGTAATCCGAATAAACATCGATGCCGTCGATGGCGTCGATGATATCCACCAGCATGGAGAAGTTTACGGTGATGCCGTAGTTGATATCGATTCCCAGGAAGTCTTCGATGGTTGCCTTTGTTTCTTCCTCACCGTATATGCCGGTATGTGTCAGCTTGTCCTTGGCTCCATAGGAGTGGAGGGTAACGTAACTGTCACGAGGTATGGAGGTCAGAAGCACTTCCTTCGTCTTCGGGTTGACGGTCATGACCATATTGACGTCACTAAGACCTGACTTGCTGGACTTCAGTTTGCCCCATACGTCTTTACCGGAAATCAGGACGTTGAACGACTCTTCCGTAACATCGATTCTCTTGGCGCTGTCGTTCGCTCTCTTCTTGACCTTGATCCTGTAGATCACCTGCGTGTTCTTCTTGAAGCCTTTGATCTGATCATCGATGAGGCTGTAGTGGTCGCGGGTAACCAATATGATGTTGTCGTGGATTTCTCCATCATCGTCCATGATCTGTTTCCCGACGTCTATCATGTTCGTCATTTCGTTGTAGGAAACATTCTCACCCGTTACCAGTCTTTCCTTCGCTTCCGTGAGCTGCTTGGAGTCCATGTCCACCACACTTACGGTTTCGCCTTTGATGTCGTCGATGGTATTGTAGCTGCCATCCTTTTTGGTCACCACATTGTAGATTTCCCATGTGGCTCTATACTTGCTGATCTTCTGCAATGTGTCATAAGTGCTGTAAACATAGAAGTCGCCTAACAGCAGAACATTGAGTACAAGCACCAGAACGATCAGTCCCAGTATTCTCTGAATGGACGCCCTGCGCTTGTTGTTCATCAGTATGATCATGACGATATTGATCGCGAACAGTACCGCGACGATCGCGATGATATACTGGAACGGCAGCACATCCAGCGCCAGCACCAGCAGCAGGAACAGCGCCTCAGCCAGCAGGCCGAACAAAAACGCGATGCTCAGGCCTGCAGAATCGGGCAAAATTCTGAATCTGCGCCCTTTGTTGTTTGACTTATCCATTTCTCCTCCAGAATCAATCTATGTCTTCAGGATATAACGTATCGTGGATATTCTTGCTTACCTTATCCACTGAATCCTGTCTCGGTATCGAAACGAGCAGATCTCTTCCCATCCCCATGGTATATGTGCCTTTCATCGTCAGATCGCCCTTGACGGACTGCATCTTGATCTTCCACTTGCTCATATCGTTGAGCTGCATCTTGACGATGCTGGCCATTTCCTTCTCGCTCATATTGGTCTCCATCTCGTCGTCAACGGCCTTCAGGAGATCCGTATAGCTGGTCAGCAGAGTCTTGCTGCCCATCACCTTCTTAAGGCAGGCTTTCATGACCTTCTGCTGATCGATGATTCTCTGCTGATCCTCATCCTCAAAGGCGTGCCGTTCTCTGGCAAAGTACAGCGCCTCACGCCCGTTGAGATGATTCCAGCCTTTTTTGTATTCGTAATCAGCGATTGCTGACTTGAATTCGTAATCCGAATAAACATCGATGCCGTCAATGGCGTTAACGATATCTACAAGCATGGAAAAATTGACTCTGACATAGTAGTTGATATCTATATCAAGCCAATCCTCTATCGTTGAAGTCGTTTCATCTACGCCCCACACGCCCGTATGCGTGAGCTTATCGTACTCGCCGAAGGAATGGAGCACGACATAAGAATCACGCGGCACTGAACTTAACAGGATCGTTCTGGTCTGCGGGTTTACGGTGACGATCATGTTCACATCGCTTCGTGAAACCTGATCGATGCTTCCCCACATGTCTATCCCCGTCACGCATATATTAAACGGGTCCTGCGTCACGTCCACTCTGGCCGCATTGTCTTTATCCCTCTTGATCACTTTGATCTGCGTCAGCACCTTGATTTCATCGGCGTACTTTTCGTCTTCGTCACAAAGCATCTGATAGTTGTTGTCGCTGATGTAAACGATGTTATCCCCGGTCTTGCCGGAGGCGTCGATGAGCTTGGAGATGGCCGCGTTGCTGTCCTCTACCATCTCGAACTCAACCGCGGATTTGGTGATCAGTTTCTCCTGTGCTTCGTGATACATCTTGGAGTCGTTCTCAAAGGCGTATACCTGCTGGCCCTTTATGCTTGAGGCCTTGTCATAGCTGCCGTCCTTAAGCACCAGAACATCATACTGTTCGAAATGTGAATTGTATTCTGCGATCTTCTGCAGTGTCTTGTATGTGTTGTACATGTAATACGCGCCCATGCACATAACCGCAATGAGTACCGCTGCCAGCGCTACGCCGGCTATCCTTACGGCCAGTTTGTTTCTGTTTCCCATAAGGATCAGCATCACAAAATCCAGTACAGCCATTCCCAACAGAATGCATACTGTGTATTTGGCGGGCAGTACATCCAGCGTCATCATCATAAGGATAAACGCCGCTTCAGCCAAAAAGGCTATGATCATGATTACGGCATAACCGGCTGAAGCCGGAGCAAGATGTATTTTTTTCGCGTCAGTATTATTCTCCAAACAGTTTCTCCTCTAGTCCGTTTCCTCAGCTTCAGGGTTCTCGACTCTGAGCATCAAAATTTTCCTGCCATCTCCCATTACCTGCATTTCACCCAGCTCATTGAACGTGAACTTCTGTGTGAGAATCGGTCCCTGCAGATATACGAATCCATCTTCAAACGTACACTTGCCTTCATTCTCTTCGCCGGTAACCGTGGCTACATACGTCATATCCTCATAAAACGTGATCTCATATCCACCGTACATATCATCGGCTCTGGCAGAATCATTGGCTTTCCACGAACCGATAAAATCCTCATATTTGATCGGCTTAGTCTCTTCTGTCTGCTGCGTAGTCTCTTCTGCTTCCAGTGTTTCTATGTCACCCAGTTCTCCTTCATCGCCGCCGTTCTTGTCGCCGCAGGATACCAGAATTCCGGACGTCATAACCATGCAAAGGCAAAGAATCGCAACGAGAAAAAGCCTTGTTTTTTTCATCTTCATCGTCCCTTTCCTCCATATATTTATACATCAAATATTATACAATAAATTCCAGTGTTAGTCTATTGCCAGTTTCCTTAACATCCGTTATAATAAGTCTTGTTGTGGGGCACTAGCTCAACGGATAGAGTACCAGACTTCGAATCTGTCGGTTCTGGGTTCGAATCCCAGGTGCCTCGCCAATAAAAATGGGCTGCCCCACGAGGACAGCCCATTTGTTTTGACGATTTATTGAATGGCTTTGGTTTTGATCTCTTCGATCATCTGCTCCAGAAGTTCTTCCGGTTTCATCTCTGTCTGGTCTCCGGTCTTGCCGTTTCTGACAGTCAGGATTTCACCTTCCACTTCCTTTTCACCGATGATGCACATGTATGGAACACGTTCATTTCTGGCTTCTCTGATCTTGTATCCGATCTTCTCGTTTCTGATGTCGCATTCCACGCGGATTCCCGCTTCTTCAAACTTGGCGGCAACCTGCTGCGCATAGTCCGTGAACTTCTCCGTTACGGTCATGAGCCTTACCTGCACTGGCGCCAGCCAAAGCGGGAATTTACCGGCAAAGTGCTCGATCAGGATTCCGATGAATCGCTCTACCGAACCGAAGGCCGCTCTGTGAATCATCAGCGGTGTATGCTTCTCGCCATCTGATCCGATATAGTGGATATCGAATCTCTGCGGCATCTGCAGGTCAAGCTGCAGCGTACCGCACTGCCATGTTCTGCCAAGAGAATCCTCCAGATGGAAGTCCAGCTTCGGGCCGTAGAACGCGCCGTCTCCCTCATTGATCACATAAGGAACGCCGAGGGTTTCGATGGCTTCCTGCAGAGCGTTTTCCGCTGAAGTCCACTCTTCCAGTGTTCCCATGTGGTCCTCCGGCATTGTGGAGAGCTCGATATGATATGGCAGATTAAACAGCTTATACAGGTCGTCGTAGAGCTGTATGATCTTGATGACTTCGTCCTTTGTCTGCTCCGGCATCATGAAGATATGGGCATCATCCTGTACGAACGTTCTGACTCTCATCAGACCGTGCAGGGCGCCGCTGAGCTCGTGTCTGTGCACCTGTCCCAGCTCCGCCATTCTGACCGGCAGCTCTCTGTATGACCAGATTTTTCTCTTATATGCCAGAATCGATCCAGGACAGTTCATCGGCTTGATGGCGTAATCCTCATCATCGATCTTCGTGAAGTACATATTGTCCTTATAGTGATCCCAGTGACCTGACGTTCTCCAAAGCTGCTCATTGAGGATCAGAGGCGTTCTGATTTCGTCGTAGCCTCTCTTTCTGTGTTCTTCTTTCCAGAAGCCTTCCAGCTCGTTTCTGATGATCATGCCTTTTGGCAGGAAGAACGGGAAGCCCGGGCCTTCGTCATAAATGGCGAACAGATCCATTTCCTTGCCGATCTTTCTGTGGTCTCTCTTCTTGGCCTCTTCGATTTTCTTAAGGTATTCATCCAGCTCCGCCTGTGAAGGGAAGCAGGTTCCGTATATTCTCTGGAGCATCTTCTTGTTGGAATCACCTCTCCAGTAAGCGCCTGCCACACTCTGCAGCTTGACCGCTTTGATCTGGCCGGTGCTCTCCATGTGCGGACCCGCGCACAGGTCGGTGAAATCGCCCTGCCTGTAGAAGGAAATCGTCTCTCCTTCAGGAAGATCCTGGATCAGCTCAACCTTATATGGTTCCCCTGCGTCTTCCATGAACTTTATCGCTTCATCTCTAGGCAGCTCGAATCGTTCCAGCGGATAGTTGGCCTGGATGATTTTCTTCATTTCCTTCTGGATCTTCAGAAGATCCTGATCGTTGAGGACATGCTCCATATCAAAGTCATAGTAAAAACCGTTCTCTATCGAAGGTCCGATAGCCAGTTTCGCGTCAGGCCAAAGTTTTTTGACCGCCTGCGCCATGATATGAGACGTCGTGTGTCGGTAATTCGATCTTACCTGTTCATCTTCGAAATTGATTTTTTCTTTTGCCATTTCTTATACTCCTCTATATATACGATTTATTCTTTCAAAGCCAGATCGACAAGTCTGTCTATCAGTTCACTATACGGTAATCCCGATTCCTCCCACAGCTGCGGATACATGCTGATGGACGTGAAGCCCGGCAGCGTGTTAATCTCATTAAAGACCAGTATGCCGTCGTCATATCCTCCGCTCTCCCCCGCTTCGAGAAAGAAATCCACTCTGGCCAATCCCCTGCAGCCCATGGCTTCATATATGTTTACAGCGGTGTCACGAATTTCCTGCTGCATTTCTTCTGACAGATCCTTTACGATCGTTGTTTCCGATCCTACATCGTCATATTTAGCATTATAATCATAAAACTCGTTTGCCGCAAATATTTCTCCGATACATTTCGCTGCAACGCCTCCCAGCACCGCGACTTCCAGCTCCCTGCCTTCGATCATTTCCTCTACGAGGGCTTTTGTATCTTCTGCAAAGGCCACGCTCAGGGCCTTTGAAATCTCCTCCTTTGATTTGACCTTGGTGATGCCCACCGATGATCCGGAGTTGGCCGGTTTGACGAACAGCGGATAGTCCCCGTAAAAGAACTTATCGATCACTCCCGCCGCTTCATCTTCATCGCATCCCTTATGCGCTACGCAGCATTTCGCCTGCAGGCATGCTTCCGCCTGTTCGACCACTGCCTTTGTGATGGCCTTATCCATGCAGGCAGCAGAAGATGTGGAGTCAGAACCTACAAACGGCAGTCCGGCGATCCTGAGAAAGCCCTGCATCCTGCCGTCTTCCCCGTTCTTGCCGTGAAGCACGGGAAAGACCACGTCAACATCGATGTCCTGAAATCCCTGTCCGGGCACGACGGTGATGGTCTTGTTGCTGCTGTGGTTTTCCCACGCGCCGCTGGCGATTTCCTCCGCTGACGCTTCGGTCAGATACCACAAGCCTTCCTTGGTAATGCCCGCTTTGAGGACATCATATTTATCCGTATCAATATGCGTAAGTACTGAAGCCGCTGATACTCTGGAGACTTCGTGCTCTGATGAAACGCCGCCAAAGAGTATCATTACTTTTTTCTTTTCATCTATGCCTTGTGCCATATTCATGCCTCTTACTATTTATCAATAAATTCCTGTCAGCGCTGAGATATTCGCGCTGATCTCCTGAACCGTATCCGTCGGTGTATATCCTCCCTGCCCAAAGAACTTTTCGTGCAGTTTGGAAACGTTATTGGTCAGGTTGATCGGCGGGCCGTACCAGGCGTACCCCGCTCCGCCGTATCCGGTCCAGCTTCCCACGTCATATGGGAACCCTGTGGTGCTGTCCGTCATGTCGTAGGACTTGAACTTGAGCATCATCTTCAGAAGCTCTCCCGACTTGATATTGGTGCCGACTTCCGGTAGAACCTTTCGGGTGACGCGGAACATCTCCAGATATCCGGATTCTCTGAGCTTTTTGAACGTCTCGCTGAAGACGATTTTCATTCTCTCATTTCGCCTGTAGTCACCGGTGAGGGCGTCCTTTCTGATTCTGGAGTAGGTTACGGCCTGCACGCCGTTTAAGGTCTGCTTGCCGGACTCCTGGATCTTGTCATTCGGTCCGTCAACGTTTCTGGCGGTCTCATTGATGTACTTGTTCATCTCCTCGATTTCCGAATCCTGCACATCGATTTCGATGCCGCCTACCGAATCGATCATATCCGCCACGGTCTTCCAGTTGATGACCACGACCTTGTCGATATTGAGATCGAGATTCTTATTCAATGTGTAAAGCGACTGCTGCGCTCCGCCATAGGAATAGGCGTGGGTGATTTTATCCAGACCTTCATCTCCCACATCCAGCAGGGTATCTCTGTAGACAGAGAACATCTTGACCTCATCGGTTTCCTTATTGATGCTGGCGACGATGATCGCGTCGCTTCTGGCATTCTCCGTATCATCGACTCTGGCGTCTGTCCCCAGAACCGCTATATTCTCGTAATTATCCAGCTGTGTAGCGACTTCCGGATTGATGGCGATCTCGTCTTTATCCACATCTACATCCTGCATGCTGTTCAATGTGGCAAATACCAGCAAACCTCCGCCCAGTACGAAAATACCAAGCAAAAGCATCACCAGGAGCACACCCCTCGCGACTCTTTTGCCTTTGTTCTTTCTCTTCTTTTTTTTCTTTTTCGGTCTTTGCCTGTAGTCGTGTTCTTTCTCGTATCCGAACTCTTCTAAGGTATCGTCAAGTATGTGTCTTGCTCTATTGTGCGGCGCATCATGTCGTTCATTTTCGTGATGATGCTCACGCATGGCCATGTACTGTTCCCGTTCTCTCTGCTGACGTTCCGCCTTGTCCTGGTAGATCCTTCGCATTTCGGATTCACCGTAAGTTCTTCTGTCGTCAGCTTGATGATGATGTTTTTCTCTCAGAGCCAGATATTCCTGATACTGCCGTTCCCTTTCATCCATAGATGTCTGCCGCTCCTTAGGATAAGTTATAATTTCTTAGTGTACGCCAGGAAAATATATCCCTTGCTGGTTTTCCCCCATCCGTTTTTCTTGGAGGTTATGGTTACAACCTTGCCTTTGCTGTATGTCCCCAGTACCTTGTAATTCGTTCCCGGGCCCTTCCTGTAATTCAGGTCTGTTGTGACCTTGACTTTGTACGATGATGAAGACGTGATCTTCGTCAGGCGCTTCGTCTTGACGAAATATCCGTTCTTCAGCTTGGACCAGTCGCCGGATTTGCCCACGACATTGACGGTCTTGCCCTTTCTGAAGGTGCCTTTTTTCGTGTAATTCGTTCCCGGACCTGTTCTGTAATTGAGTTTGCACTTGGTCTTTGCCTTGTACGGGGTAACGGGTTTCACGGTAAAGTCCGTCGGTTTGGTGGTCGGCGCGGTGGTTTCCTGACTGCTTTCATCGCCTGAGGTTGCCTCTGTCTCAGGCGTGGTGGATGATCCGCCCTGACCGTTCTCGAAGATATAGTTGATGTCGATGCTTCCGCTGAGTCCGTTGACCTTGCCGCTGGAGCTGTACTGCCACATCCAGTATTCACCCGGATACGTGGTGGCGGAACCGTTGGTGGTGTAATTCGCCAGCCAGATCCTGTAGGTTTTCTGAAGGGTGTTGTAGTCCAGATAGTTTTTGAGTGTCGTATAATTGGCGTAAAGCATCGGCGTATATCCCGCCGCCTTTACCTTATCGCAAAACGCCTTGCAGATCTTCGTCGATGTGCCGTCGCTGGCCAGCTTCTTCAGCTTGCTCATGTTGAGTCTGCCTGCAGAGTTGGTCTCGTAATCGAATACGACCGGCAGGCTGACCTTGCTCTTCTTGTCCTTCAGAATATCGATGACGTAAGCCGCTTCTTTTTCTGCCTCGCTTACCGTTGTGGCCTGCGAGAAGTGGTATACGCCGATCTTCATCCCGGCATCATACGCCCTCTGGATGTTGGTGGCGAACTTGCTGTCTTTATTCAGCGTAAAGCTGCTGAGGCTGGTATAGCTGGTCCTGATGATCACGTGGGTGACACCGGCATTCTTTACCTTTTTCCAGTCAGCGGCGCTGATATCGTTCTGCCACCAGGATATGTCTATGGCGTGATATCTCTTGTATTTTTTGTACTTGCTCGGGATCTCGGCTTTGCCCAGACCGGAAACGCCGCAGCCGACACACATCATGTCATCGCTCATCTTGGTGAGCGTTTTATCATTGATGCC
This sequence comes from Bacillota bacterium, assembly GCA_030530285.1. Classification (GTDB taxonomy): domain Bacteria; phylum Bacillota; class Clostridia; order Peptostreptococcales; family Anaerovoracaceae; genus Lentihominibacter. The sequence goes on from JAUMVD010000006.1 coordinate 47,111, forward strand.
TTCCGCGTTCTTATCCATTTCCTGAATGAACTTATCCACTTCGTCGGGTTCTACTTTTTTCTCGCTGAGATCGCCGTCCTTATCGACCTTGTAGTATCGATATAATTCGGGGTCATCTGCCAGAGCCTTCGTGTCTTCGTCCTTTTTCAGTTTTTCGACGTTCTTGCCCTCGAAATCCTCGTATGTCATGTCATCGGACGCCGCGTACGCGGCTGATGTGACTCCGCCGGCAAAGGTCATTGAGAAACCGATCACCCCGGTGAGAACCATTACGGCAAGAGCTTTTACTGTTTTCTTCTTCATGTCAGATCCCCCTCTTCAACAATCATCGGGTACGTCACTGTCGTCTTCAGGTATCTGGTCTTGACCCAATACCCGTTCTTCATCTGGCTCCATGAACCGGACTGCTTGATGATGCGTACGGTTGTACCTTTCTTGAATGTTCCCTTTATCGCGTATTTCTTACCAGGGCCCTTTCTGTATTTGATCTTATGGGTCGTCTTGGCCTTGAACAGGTATGCGCGGCCCTGACTGTCAAACGTATATGATCCGTCTCCAATGATTACCGTGGTACCCTTGAACATGGCGCCGCCGTCATTGAATCCGTAGGTGTAGCCATCCAGTTCCTGTATCCCTGTGAGGGCGGCTCCCGTCTCATCCACATAGTATGTGGCGCCGCAAAGCGTTACCCACGATGAAGTGATGATGTCACCGCCAAAGGTCTTGATGTAGGTCTTGTAGACCGTTTCGCCGTTTTCGTTCGGCTCTTCCTCAGTCACCTTTTCCCAAGGATCTTCTTCACTTGCGAGGCTGTCCTTGCGGATCCAGTTGCCGTATTCAGCCGTGTCGCTGTAAACCTGATAGTAATTGCCCACCATGCCGATGATATCGACTCTCTCGCCAAACAGGTAAGTGGCGGATGGTTTATACACCTTTCCCGGACCGGTTCTGGCAACGACGGACTCTTCTCCGATATAGCCTTCACTGATATCCGGCGTTTCTATCTCCAAACTGTCAGGTACTACGACGCCCTGCATGAATTCTGACATGGTCTTATGGCTGACCACCTGCAGGTTCGTATCCACTCTGCCGCTGATGCCGGAGACGCTTCCCCTGCTGCCGCACTGCCAGATGCTGTATCTGTTGCCATAGCCGTAATTGTTATAGTTTTTATCCGATGACGGCCACTGAGCCAGCCAAAGATCGTATCCCTGATTTCTCAGTTTGCTGCCGTCGATGTAGCTGTTGAACCAGCTGAGATTCGCGTAAACACCGGCCCTGTATCCTGCGGATGTGACCTTCGAACAGAATATCTTGGCGTAGTTTGTGATCTTGCTCCTGCCCTTTTTCCTGACGGAGTTGTCCTCCAGATCGTAATAGACCGGATACGAGAGATCGTGCCCTTTGATGATGCTTATGGCATTGTTGGCTTCAGCCTTTGCATAGGAATCCGATGTGGCGTAGGAATACAGATATACGCCGTATGGAATATCGTATTTCTCGCAGGCGTCAGCATTTCTCTCGAATTTGCTGTCACGGTTTTTGCCGTAGCCGCATCTGATGATCACGAAATCCAGTTTGCCGCTATCCACGACTTTCTTGACCTTGGCCCAGTTGATATTGTACTGCCAATAGCTGACATCGATACCCTTCAGGTATCCGCCGCTGCACTTGATGCCGGCAAAGGACCAGGACTTGTTGTTATTCGTCCCGTAATCCGGATCTCCCGGCTTTGCCGAGACGGACACATCGCCGTCAACGCTGCTTCCCATCTGCGCGTTCACATCCTGATCTTCATCAATGATCGCTCCGTCATCGTATCTCCAGCTTTCGGCGCTGTCTTCCGAGCCCTGCACGCCTTTGAGCGGCTCGATTTCAAGCCCCGTCGCAAAAGCAGGCGAAACCCAGGCTGTACCTGCCGCCAGCATCACGGCCAGCATCATCGCTGTTAACTTGTTTCCCATCTTAAATCTCATATACCATTACCTCCGGATGACAACTGATTCCATACTGCGGGCACGTGAAGCATTCAAAGAAATTCGGGGCCTCATCACGCCCTATGGTCCTGAACCCGTTCTTCCTGAAAAAGCCGGGCGCTCTGGCGACGAGATAAAGCTCATCCCCGCCAAGCCGCCTGGTCTCCTCAAGACCCAATTGCAAAAGCTCCGTTCCCAGATCTTTTCCCCGCAGACTGCTGTCTACGGCGATGCCGTCGCATATAAATCTGCCTTCCCGCCTGGCCAGCACGAATCCCCCGAGGATCCTGCCGTCAGGATCATTGCTGTCGGTGAGCTTCCAGCACTTCACCAGATCTGTCGGCACTTCTTCTGCGTCTTCTTCTGTAAACTCCAGCTCGTTTTCGATAAAAAACGGTACCAGAGACGTATAATCTTCTGTTTCTGAAATCAAATAATCAATCATCATAATGCCATGTTTCCGCTGAAACAAATACCCTGAGTCTTCCGTTTAGTACGCTGAAATCGAGAGGAAGCTTTTCTCCCTTTTCTCCGTCGAAATCGGTGGGAATATCTTCTATCGATTCGACTCTCAGCGTCTCAGTCTGAAAATATAATACGTTTTTATTCTTTGGATGCGTTCCGCTGATGACTTCGAACAGCAAAGGCCCGAATTCAACGATCGGCATCTTCTTAAATGCCACCACATCCAGTTTGCCGTCGCTCATGGACGACTTCGGCGACAGTTTCCTGAAGCCGCCGGCTGATTCGCCGTTCATGATGGTCATGAAATATATTTCTTCTTCGATGACCTCCGTCTGCGTGGTCATCTTGATCGGTATCGCGTGCACCTGCGGCAGCTCACTGGCTGCCTTCAGATAATACGCCAAAGGCCCCAGCGCGTTTTTGAGCGTCGGATCGGTCTTCTGGCTGACGTCCACCATGTTTCCCATGGCGCAGACGTTGACGAAGCACCGGCCGTTGACAAATCCCAGATCAGCTTTGGTGGTTTTGTCTCCAAGAGCCACATCCAAAGCTTCTTCAAGGTCATTTTTGAGTTCAAAGTAAAATGCGAAGTCGTTGGCGGTTCCCGATGGCAGTATGCCGATGGGGATATCTATGTCGTTCTTTACCATAGCGTCGATGCAGCGGTTCAGTGTGCCATCCCCGCCTGCCACGATCAGTCTGTCAAACTCACTGGGATCAAGACGTTCCATCACTTCATGGATGGTAAAATCGTCGGCAGCCCTCATGGGCATGACCACATATCCCGCAGCCTGACATCTCTCTATGATATGATCCAGATTTTCTTTGAACACACCGCTTCCGGAAAACGGGTTGTAATATAGGAATATCCTTCCCTTAAACTTCTTTGGCATCAGTCACCTCCGTGATCACTGGTTCCCATACTTGAGCGTTCTGTTAGGGTCGTAACTGTTGTTCTTTAATATGCTTCTCACTTCACCGATCAGATACAGTGAGCCCGCAAAAAGCACTACGTCGTAATCGCGCCATATGGATGCAGCCTTATCGATGCTGTCTGATGCTTTGTCCAGACAATCGATAATATTCACCTCCACGCCCTTGTCCGCAGCTACGGCTCTGACGATTTCCGCCAGCGTCTGCGCTGACATCGCCCGGCCTTCGTAACTAGGCTGCGTCACGATGAAATCCCGCGTTACCTCCAGGAAGTGGCCGATGACTTTCTCGGTTTCCTTTTTCTCTACCATGCCGAACACGATCAGCGTTTTCCAGTCAGGGAAATTCTCCAGCATCGTGTCTGCGATGGCCTTCGCGCCGGCGTCATTGTGCGCTCCGTCGATGACCACTACAGGGGTTCCGTCCGCTGCCGCGTATGGGGAATCCTCTCCCAGCAAAGTCAGTCTCTCGCCGTTTGCCGCCAGCTCCCTGCCGAGAATGACCTCGAATCTTCCCGGCTGAATGGCCTTTTGGAGGCCGGCGTAAAGCTTGCTTCTTTCGATGTTTAGTTCTCCCGCTTTTCTCAGTATTTCTATGGTCGCCAGCGCGGTCTTCAGGTTCTCCGCCTGGTGGCGGCCCACCATGGAAATGATCACTTCACTGTAATCGGTCTGCCAAAGCTCCATGCTTACCTGCTGGCTTACAGGAGACTCCCAGTCAATACTGAACTTGATCTTGGATACGTCGTAAAGCCTGCTGTTCATCTCGTAAGCCTTTTTCGCGATCACCGCTGCCGGTCCGTGCTGACTTACGTTTGACACTACAGGACAGCCGCGTTTGATGATTCCGGCTTTATCCGCGGCGATCTCTTCCAGCGTGTTTCCCAATATGTGCATGTGATCGAAGGACACGCTGGTAAACACACTGGCCAGCGGGCTGCTGATGACGTTTGTCGCATCTCCTATGCCGCCCATGCCTGCTTCCAGCACCACGATGTCCGGTGCCTTTGCCTTAAAGTACAAAAACGCCGTCGCCATGACCACCTCGAATTCAGTCGGCGAAGTGAGGCCTTCTGCTGTCATTTCAGCGGCTTTGGCGAGAGCCTGGTCGCCGTATAATTCCAGCTCCTCATCGGTGATCATCTGTCCGTCAAACTGTATTCTCTCGTTAAACTTCTCTATATATGGAGAGGTATACAGGCCGACTTTGTAGCCGCATCCGGCAAGACCCGATTCGATGAACTTCGAAACGGAGCCTTTGCCGTTTGTTCCGGCGACGTGGATATACCGCATTCCCTCATGCGGATTCCCGAGCCTTCTCAAGAGCTCGTTCACACGTTCCAATCCCAGCACGCTGCCAAATCTATCAAATTCGTGAAATTTATCTACTGCTGTTGTCATATCTATCGTTACTTTACTTTCGCTTCTACTATGGCCAGTCGTTCTATTACCTTGGACAGCATTTCTTCATACTTGACCTTCTTGGCCCGCTCTTCTTCTACGACCTTTTCCGGCGCTTTGCTGACGAATCCTTCATTGGAAAGCTTGCCCGTAACGCGCTTGACTTCGCCTTCCAGTCTTTTCTTTTCTTTCTGGAGTCTGTCCAGCTCAGCCTCGTAGTCCATGATATCATCCAGCGGAATGAATACTTCCGCGCCGTCGACTACTGCGGACATGGTCTCTTCCGGTACTTCCTTTTTATCACTGATAAATGTTATTTCTGTGATGTTGGCCAGTTTCTTAATATATCTTTCGCCGGCCTTGACCACATCTTCTCTGCCTTCTCCGCAAAGGATCACTGCGGTGAGCTTTTTGCTTGGCGCAGCTTCAGCCTCCGCCCTGATGTTTCTGATGCTTCTGATGATGGACATGGCCATTTCCAGTTTTTCGGTTTCTTCAGGGAATGTGAACGCATCGCTGTACTGCGGCCACTGACCCTTGATCAGGAAGTTATCCGGGTTATCGGCGTCTGCCTCAGGCTGCGGCAGATAGCTCCAGATTTCCTCTGTGATAAATGGCATAAACGGGTGAAGCAGCGTGAGAACGCTCTTCAGCACTCTTACCAGTATGTATCTGGCGACTTTCTTATCTTCTTCATCATCGCCATACAGTCTTTCTTTTACGATTTCTATGTACCAGTCACAGAATTCATTCCAGATCAGATCGTAGGCTCTCTGTCCTGCCAGCGCCAGGTCGTATCTTTCCATCGCTTCTGTGATGTACTTGGCCGCGTCATTGACTCTGCTGAGGATCCACTTGTCCTCGTCGCGGATATCCTGCTTCAGGGCCGCATCGTTGCAGCATGCGCTGCCGCAGCATTCATCACAGCACTCCAGCATAGGCAGGAAGTCGCCGTTTTCATCCTGCAGATTCATGATAACGAATCTGGATGCGTTCCACAGTTTATTGGCGAAGTTACGGGCTGATTCCAGCCTGTCTTCCTTAAACCTCATATCATTACCCGGGGTGATGCCGGTGGTGAGCATGAATCTCAAGGCGTCCGCGCCGTACTGGTCGATGACTTCCAGAGGATCGATGCCGTTGCCAAGGCTTTTGCTCATCTTTCTGCCCTGGGCGTCTCTGACCAGTCCGTGAACGTATACATCGTGGAATGGTACGCTGCCGGTGGTCTCCAGCGCGGAGAATACCATACGAACGACCCAGAAGAATATGATGTCATATCCCGTTACCAGCACGTTTGTCGGATAGAAGTACTTCAAATCTTCTGTCTCCTCCGGCCAGCCTAACGTGGAGAAAGGCCATAAAGCCGATGAGAACCAGGTGTCCAGTACGTCTTCATCCTGCTTGAGATTGCTGCTTCCGCACTTGGTGCATGTCGTCGGCGTGTCTTCCGCTACGATGATTTCGCCGCAGTCCTGACAGTACCATGCAGGGATTCTGTGTCCCCACCAGAGCTGTCTGGAGATACACCAGTCACGGATTTCTTCGAGCCAGTGCATATATGTCTTTTCGAATCTCTCAGGCACGTGTCTGAGATCTCCGGATTTCGCTGCTTCCATTGCCGGTTTGGCCAGATCTTCCATCTTGACGAACCACTGATCGCTCAGCATCGGCTCTACTACAGTATGACATCTGTAGCAGGTTCCCGCAGGAATGACCATTTCTTCTGTTTTAACCAGATATCCCGCTTCGTCCAGATCCTTGACCCATTCCTTACGGCATTCATATCTGTCCATTCCCTGATACTTGCCCGCAAGCTCATTCATGGTAGCGTCTTCGTTGATGCAGCAAGGACTTGGCAGATCGTTTCTCTGACCGACCATGAAGTCGTTTTCGTCATGGGCCGGCGTGATCTTAACTGCGCCTGTTCCCTTCTCAGGATCAGGATACGGGTCGGCGATGATCGGGATCTCCTTGCCGACGATAGGAAGGATGACTTTCTTTCCTACCATATCCTTATATCTCTCATCGCTCGGATGTACCGCGATGGCCACATCGCCGAACATCGTTTCCGGTCTCGATGTGGCGACCACTACGCCTTCGCTTCCATCGACTCCCGGATATCTGAAATACCAGTATGAACCGGTCTTGTCTTCGTGTTCAACTTCGGCATCGCTGAGTGACGTTCCGCACTCCGGACACCAGTTGATCAATCTGTTGCCTCTGTAAATCAGGCCTTTGTTGTATAACTGAACGAAGAAATGTCTTACTGCTTTGTTGCATCCTTCGTCCATGGTGAATCTCTCACGCTCCCAATCGCAGGAGTCACCCAGCTTACGGCACTGCTTCGTGATCTTGCCGCCGTATACTCTCTTCCATTCCCAGGCGCGGTTCAGGAATTCTTCTCTGCCCAGATCTTCTTTTTCGAGGCCTTCGTCGGCTCTGATCTTTTCTACGACCTTGACTTCTGTGGCAATGGACGCGTGATCGCTGCCCGGAAGCCACAGCGCGCTGTAACCCTGCAGTCTCTTGAATCTGGTCAGCACGTCCTGCAGTGTCTGGTCAAGCGCATGTCCCATGTGCAGCTGCCCTGTTATATTCGGAGGAGGCATGACGATGCAGAAAGATTCCTTGCTTGGATCTCTCTCCGCTCTGAACGCTCCTTTGCTCTCCCACTCCTCATAGATCCTGTCTTCAAAGCTCTTTGGATCATAAGTTTTAGCCAGGTTTTTTATCATTTCTGTTTTCTCCTTTAGATTTATATTCAGTCTTCTATCAAGTATATTCTCAGGCCGCCGCGACCTGTATCTCTCGTTCCTTTGGCCTCCGTTTCAGCGGTGATCCGGCCCATCAGCGCAAATCCCTTCTCGGCAGGCTCCGCGCCGATGCCCATCAGCGCCGCAAGTCCGGACGGGGTAACCATTTCCGTGTCCACATCCTCCGCTGTTCTGAAGTCGAACCCGTGTCCGGGGCCTTTATGGTCTCCGCATTCCGCCATCATGGCTTTGACCGCGGGAACCGGTACCGGTATCCTGCCGTGGGCGCAGTCAACAAAGCCCTGTCCGTCGTATATTGGCGATACGAGGATCCTGCCCGCTGATCTGGCCGGCTCGGGGTCAAACCCCATCTTGTCCAGCGCCATGCCTATTCCCAGCGCGTTCTGTATGGCCTGATCTCTTCCCACTTCGTGGAAATGAACGGTCTCCAGCGTCATTTCATGGACCGACGCTTCCGCTCTGGCGATCACGCCATAGATATTTCTCGCAAATCCGCACGCCCCGGAGGAGACTCCATGCTCCTCAGCGTGATCGATGATATGCTTCACATCTTCGTAGCTTCTGCCGTGGTGGTCGTGGTCGTGGCCGTTGCCGTGACTGTGGTCATGATCGTGATGGTGATCGTGTATCTCAGGGATGTCAATGCTTCCTCCGGCTATATCGGTAAGGCCCTGCAAAAGCATATCCCCGCTTATTCCGGATGTACAATCAATATATAGTGTCTTCATATGCATAGTACCTCTATTCTATACTCATACATAGTGATTATAACAGAAGTGTGTGTCAAATGGAAGAAATTAACACGATATTAACACATGTTAATGATTGAACCAGACCTGAACCGGACCTTTTGCTTTTGTAGTATTCGAGCTTCTACTAAGTAAAACTACAAAAAATACGGCCTGATTTTACAGTTTAAAAGGAGAATATTCATTTACTGCAAAACTTCTTATTTTTAAGACCGTTTTCAGGCGTTCTGAAGGGGTGTTTTGTAGTTTTTTGAAATTCTGGCTTGGAACAACAATGATTGGAAATAATTGGCGGCCACGCCAGTTCAATAATGGCGTGATACAGTAAAATTGTAATTAGGTCGTTCATTTTGATATAATCACCG